>NZ_JBIAGC010000010.1:0-175337 GCF_042869595.1 Streptomyces sp. NPDC006879 | reverse complement strand
GCTACATCACCCCACTCGAAACCCGGGTCCGACTGCAACGCGACTTCACCCCCGCAGCGTAAGTTTCCGCTGTCCACGGTCACGGGGGAGCTTCACTCTCGTATTCGGGCCCGGAATTGGGCGGAGGTGTACTCGCTGCCGCGGCCACTGTGGATCACGCAGTCGGGCTCCAGGCCGCCGCGGCCGTGGGCCATGTCGAGGGCGTCCACGACGAGTTCGGCGCGGTGGTGGTCGGCCATGGCGTAGCCGACGACCTCGCGGGTGGCCAGGTCGAGCCAGCAGGCGAGGTAGAGCCAGCCCTCGGCGGTGGGCAGGTAGGTGATGTCGCCGACCAGCTTGATCCCGGGCCGCTCGGCGTGGAAGTCGCGGCCGATCAGGTCCGGGGCCGGCTTCGCCTTCTTGTCCGGCCGGGTCAGCGAGTGGTTCTTGCGCCGGGTGACGCCCCGGATGTCGCGCTCGCGCATCACGCGGGCGACGCGCTTGCGGTTCACCCGCCGCCCCAGACGCCGCAGTTCGGCGTGGATGCGCGGGACACCGTAGGTGCGGCGGGAGGCGATGTGCACCACGGTGATCTCGTGGGCGAGCGCGTCGTCGGCGGCCAGTCGGGCTTGGCGGGCCGCCTCGCCCTCGCGCCACGCGTAGTAGGAGGAGCGGGCCACGTGCAGCACCCGGCACAACAACGTGATCGGGTAGTTTGCCTTCTCCGTGTGGATGAACCGGTAGAGCTCGCTCACCGGTCGTTCTCCTTCACGAAGAAGGCGGTCGCTTTTTTCAGGATCTCGATCGTCTGCTGCTGTTCGCGGTTCTCCCGCCGCAGCCGCCGCAGTTCCTCACGCTCGGCGCTGGTCAGCTCGCCGCCCGGGCCCTCGCCCCGGTCGGCCTTGGCCTTGCGGTACCAGCCGCGCAGGGACTCGGAGCTGATGCCGAGTTCCCGGGCCACGGCGGTGACCGTCTTGCCCGAGGAGTCGACGAGCGCGATCGCGTCCCGCTTGAACTCCTCGGTGTACCGCTTCGTGTACTTGCTTCCCACCTGGTGCTACTTCCTCTGGAACCTCAGGTCCCAGTCTCCAGGTGTCCACGATCAAGGGGAAGCCTCACCCCCTGTTTCAGCCATGCGGTAGCCCCAGCCTGCGCTATGCCGCAACGACTCCTACGATCCTCTAGACATCTAGATGAGCGCCGTTTCTGGGGGACGCGTGGGGAGCGCCGAGCAGTGGGTCACGATCGCCGCGGTCTTACTGGGCGCGCTCACCACTCACCTGACGACGTATGCCATGGAGCGTCAGCGTAAGAAGCACGAGTTGGTGACCCGATGGGACACCAAGAAGCTCGAAGCCTACGAGGGCTACATCGACAGCGTCCGCGCCTGCATCTTCCTGGCGGTCCACCTTTACGAGTGCCGTGAGGGCCTGCGGGAGCGCGACAAGCCAGATCAGGAGTTGCTGGCGGAGATGTCGGAGGCCGGCCGGACCCGCGGCCGAGCCTTCGAGCGGATCATGCTCCTTGCCGGTGACGGTGTGGTCGAGGCCGCGCACGAGCTGAACGCCGTCGCCCTCCAGGTCGACTGGCAGGCCAGCGGCAAGGTCGAGGGGACCCTGGAAGAGTGGCGCGAGCGGAACCGTGCCGTGTTCCGGGCGATCAACGCCTTCCACGAGTCGGCTCGCGTCGACCTCGGCGTGGATGGCAGCGTCTCCGGCGAGCAACACCCCGAGCGGGACCTCCTGTTGCCCTCCGCCAGGCGCGAGGGCAACACTACCGACGCCTGACCGCTCGGCCACTCCCGGGAGTGGCGGGGAGCGAGCGGGGAGTGGATCATGAAAGCCGTTCCCTTCGACGCCTCCCCAGACCAACGCACACCAACGCTCTGACCTGCATCGGAACCAAAGAGTGCAGGTCGAAGAGCTATCCGTACTTTCTTCGGGACGAAGAGGTCGTGGGTTCAAATCCCGCCACCCCGACTTCGTAAGACCAGGTCAGGGGCCTGATCCACTCAGTGGATCAGGCCCCTGAGTGGTTTCCGGAGATCGTTTGGGAGAAATCTGGGAGAAGATCTTGGTCCGCTTCTCCCAAGGGGTACCCGGTGAGACCGTCTGAAGTGCGGCGGCTGAGCGCACTCGGACCTGCTCGTTCCGCGAATGCGGCCCCC
Source organism: Streptomyces sp. NPDC006879 (assembly GCF_042869595.1). NCBI lineage: Bacteria > Bacillati > Actinomycetota > Actinomycetes > Kitasatosporales > Streptomycetaceae > Streptomyces > Streptomyces sp. NPDC006879. The sequence goes on along the minus strand of NZ_JBIAGC010000010.1, from coordinate 173,191 downwards.
GTAGTCGGCCGGGGCGGTCAGTTGGATCTCTAAGCGCGTGCGCGCAGGGCACGGTCCCCGTGGCCGACCCCATCAAGAGCCTCAGCCGTCATTCCTACAGCCGCTCCACCTTGACGCTGGTTGTCGTCGCGGCACCCTCACAGTGCTGCGCTCAGTCACAACGCGCCCGATGCCCCACTGCGGGCACGGCAACCGACTAGCATGCACGGCCCCTCCCGGTATGACGGGATGCGGTGGCATCATGCTGTCGGTGACGTGCAAGATTCGCCTGTCCGCAGCTGGTGTGCACCTGTTCGACCGCGTCTCGGGAGTGAACGTTCTGCTCGACGAGATCCTCGTTCCCGCTGCTCAATTCTCCCGGGCTCCCCGGTACCTGTCCGTCGCGCTGACTAACGCCTGCGAACTCCGCTGCGCATACTGCTATGCACCCAAGCACGCCGCCGCTCTCGACAGGGAGCGTGTGCTGGCCTGGGCGATCGAACTGGATGCTGCCGGGTGCCTCGGTGTCGGCTTCGGAGGAGGAGAACCGACCGCGTACAGAAGGTTCGCTCAGCTGTGTTCGGACATAGCCCAGTCCACGTCTATGGCGGTGACCTTCACGACTCATGGGCACCGGCTCACACCCGAACTCATCGAATCCCTGCGCGGGGCCGTGCACTTCGTCCGCCTGTCAGTCGACGGGGTAGGAGCCACCTACGAACGGCTCCGCGGCCGACCGTTCGCAGCCGTGGTCCAGGCGGCCACGTTGCTCGGCTCCCTCGCCCCGTTCGGTATCAACGCCGTCATCAATGCCGACACGGTCGACGAACTCGATGACCTCGCCGAGTTCGCCGACAAGGTAGGCGCGTCGGAACTCCTGCTTCTGCCGGAGCAGCCGACCGCGGCAACTCCCGGCATCAGCGACGCCCACGCTCAGCGCCTCGTCGAATGGGCCGCGAGCGCCAAGAACGGGGTTCGGCTCGCGATCTCCCGAACCGGCCTCGAAGCTGCGCTGCCCACGGCGGCGGCCGTCCCAGGCGAGCACCCCCTCGACGCGCACATGCACGTCGACGCGGCCGGCGTCCTGCGCCCTCACGCCTACGCGCCCACGGGATTGTCAGTCGGAAGTTCCATCATGGAGGCCGTGCTGGCCTTGAGGGAGGCACGATGAGGATCTGGAACGGCTACGGCTCGGAGCACTCGATGGACCTGGTCTTGATCGGCCGATTTCAGACGGTCACCGGCGCCAAGGCAGCAGAGGAGCGCATGGAGGCTCTGAAGGCTCTTGCCGAGAACGCGTGGTCGGATGACGACTGGCAGAGCCCAGGCGAGCGCATGCCTCGCGAACTCGGCGAAGCACTCGCCGAAATGAAGGCGTACGACATGGGGAGGTACGACGTCGACGTCTTCGCCTTTGACCACACCGTCACCCGCACCGGAGAGACGGTCCGGATCTGGACCGACGAGTCCGACGTCCAGGGATTCCTGAAGGCGCTTCTCCACTACGGTGCGAAAGTCGAGATCTTCTCCCGTCACGAATGGGATGAGGACGCGATCACTCGGTCGGATGCAAGCAATCGGAGCGACAGTGGATCTGACTGAGCTGGAACGTCTGCCCGGCGCCGCCGACCGGAACTTCGAAGCGCTCACACGGGCCATCGTCTCCCGCCGCTATGGCGCGCTGGGCACGATGCGGGAACGCCGCAACCAGCCCGGCGTCGAGTTCTACCTGCGCGTCGACCACGCCGGTGCTCTCGGCGACCCCGGCCGCGTCTGGGGTTGGTCGTGCAAGTGGTTCATCCTCAACAGCAAGAATGAGCTCAGCGCAAGCCAGCGCAAGCAGATCGAGGACTCGCTCTCCAAGGCCATCGAGCACGTCGTAGGGCTGACCGACTTTGTGCTCTGCCTTCCTGAGCGGCCCGCCAAGGGGGACGAGGAGTGGATCAACGGACTCGGTCAGCAGGGGGTTAGCGTCAAACTCTGGTCCACCGAGAACTACGACGAACAACTCGCGGGACACGACGAGCTTCGCTCCACCTTCTTCGGTGAACTCGCCCTCACGGCAGACGTACTGGGGCAAGTCCACAAGCGATCCGTTGCACCCATCGAGGCTCGGTGGACGCCACGGCTGCACACCTCCCACCACGTGGAGCATCGCATCGACCGGGCCTTGCTGCGCCCGTCGTCCTTCGGGTGGCTGCAGGAGCGCACCGACGACATCGCAGCCCGGATCCAGGCACTACGCGGAGCCATCGACGGCCTCGACACCACCTTCCGCCAAAACGCCGTAGAGATTGCCGACGACCTGGACCGATTCGTCGACGACCTGCGGGAGGTCCTTGACGCTGGAAGGAGCCTCCGGCCCTGGGAGGTCCGCGAGCGCCTCGCCGGACAGCGACCGCCCGCAACCTCTCCACGAACGCTGCGACGCCTGGTCCTCAAACTGAGGCAGCGTCGCCTACCCGAGGCGCTGCTGGTTACCGGTCTCGGCGCGGAGATCCGCGACATCGTCCAGTGGCTGCACGACACACGGGCGGACACCGAAGCCCCGCTACTCGCCGTCATCGCCGCCGCAGGACAGGGCAAGACGCACCTTGCCGCGCAGATGACCTCACCAAGCGACCAGCCCACGGCAGGAGTCTTCATCCAGGGAGGGAACCTGCGCGCCGGCTGGACCCTCCACGACCTCGCGCGAAGGATCCCCGGACTCAAGGTCGACTACTTCGAGGACCTGCTGGAAGCTCTCAACTCAGCCGGTCACCGCGCCGGCTGCCGGATTCCGTTGATCATCGACGGCCTCAACGAGGCCGAACGGCCCTCGGAGTGGAAGCCACTCCTCGCCGGACTGACACCTGCCCTGGGCGCCTACCCCCACGTGGCGGTGATCGTCACCCTCCGCGAGGCGCTCGCCGACCAGGCCCTCCCGAAGGACACGGTGCACCTGGAGCTGGAGTGGCAGCGCGCGGAAGTCGAAGACATCCTCCGCGTCTACTTCCGTCACTACCTGATCAGCCCGGCTGACGCCTGGCTACCGATGGAAGAGTTCCACAACCCGCTCTTCGTCCGCATGTACTGCGAGGCCGCAAACCACGACCGCCGAGTGCCGGTGGGCGTGGAGGCGCTGCCTCAGTCTCTCATCGGTGTCTTCGAGTTGTACCGCAAGGGCGTGGTCAAGCGGCTGGCCCAGGATCCGGCTCGCATCCCGGTGCCGGCCGACCAGATCCAGCGCCGCCTCACGTCTCTGGCGAGACACATGTGGACACACAACGTCCGTCGGCTTCCGTTCGACGAAGCGCGAACAATCCTCGACGCTGACCAGCCGAACTGGGACGAAAGCCTGCTCCGGCGCCTCGTAGAGGAGGGAGTGATCTACCGCGAGGAGATCAGGGGTTCCGACGACACTGAGTGCGGATTCGTCTTTGACCGCCTCGCTGGATACTTGATCGCCGACGCGGTTCTGGTGCGCATTCCCCCCGCGGACGTCAACGAGCAACTCGCGGAGACAGCTCTTTGGCAGTCCCTCCTGGGCGACCAAGCGCACCCCCTTGGCGAGGACATCGTCATCAGTCTCATCTCACTGCTGCCACGCCGTTTCACCCGGCACCACCTGTGGCGCGTCGCCCCGGATGAGCACCGTTCGTTGGTGCTCGCCCAGGAACTCACCACCGAGTCGGAATTCCTCGACGACGAGACCGTCGACGCGCTCGCAACCGCGCTCGTTACCGCGCATCCCAGCAAGCGGAAGGGCCGACCAGCCTTCAGCCGTCTGTGGGAGATCCGCAGGTCTGCCCCACACCGCCTGAATGCCGTATTCCTCGACCGCGTCCTGCGCCAGCTGCCCCTTCCGGAACGTGACCTGCGCTGGACCGAATGGGCTCGAGGCCAGGCTCCAGGCCGGCTGACGGCAGACCTGGAACGAGCAATCGTTAGGTGGTCCGGAAACAGCAATCGCGCCGAGAGCGACGATCTGGACGCACTGGCCATCGCCTGGCTACTGACTTCCACGGACACGAGCTTGCGGGACCTGGCGACGAAAGCCCTGCAGCGCTACGGCCGGCCAGAACCCAAACGACTGTTCGACCTCGCCGCCCAGATGCTCGATATCGATGACCCCTACGTCGTCGAACGGGTGGTCGCCGCAGCGTTCGGCGCCGTCAGCGCCCACCAGATGCCAGATCCCGGCGGACCGCTCGAAGGCGCGCTGCGAGACTGGCTAGTGCAACTGCGCCGCTTCCTCGACGGCGGGACCACACCTACCTCCCATGAGCAACTGCGCGGCCACGTACGGGCCACCTATGAACTCGCCGGCGCTCTCCACCCTGCCGCCGTCCCGGACGAGGTCGACGCCTTCGCGCCTAGGTTCGCTGCCGTGGCGCCCGCTGAGGTGATGGAGGACGACGACCCCAACGCCGGAGAGTGCGCCCGCACCTTCGGCATGGACTTCGAGAACTACATCATCGGGGCCGCCATCAACGGCAGGAACAACTACGACTTCGCCCACCCGGACTACCGCAGGGCTCGCGCCGAGGTCATGGCCCGGGTCTGGGAACTGGGCTGGCGCGAGAAAGAATTCGGCAGCGTTGACCAGTCCATTGCTGCGAACGCCGAGCGGCCTTACAGCTCCAAGAGGAGGGTGGAGCGGTACGGCAAGAAGTATGGCTGGATCGCCTACCACGAAATGGTTGGCCGCCTCGTGGATGTCGGCCACGCACCGGCCCCCTTCGGCGACGCAGAACGCTTGATGCCCGACATCGACCCGACCTTCCCCGACAGGCCCCCGGTGGCGCCCATGCCTCTTCCCCTGTGGGCCCCCGTGGAACCGACCGACGACCGGACTTGGCTTACCTCGGGGACGGTGGATGTCCCAGACCAGCTGTGGTCACCCGAGGAGATCCACGGAGTGAAGGGCGGCTGGCTCCTAGTTGAGGGGTACTTGGACCACCGTCACGACGGGCGGACTGTGTTCGGGTTCTTCCGGACCCTCCTGCTGGAGCCGGAAAATGTGGAACCCGCCCAACAGCTCGCCAGCGAGCACGAGTATCCGGGAAACCACTTCTTCCCTCCCCTGCCGATGGTCCGCAACGTGCTGGCCGCTGAGATGCCGTGGAGCCCCCGGTTCGAGCTGCCCCTCGACGACGACGCCTCAGGCGTCTTCCCGTACCGAGCGCTGCGTCGCGACTGGCAGGACGACGGCATCGGGCTCGACCAGATCGCTGTGGAGTTCACCCCTGACAGCAATTCGGAAATCGGACTCGGCGGAAGCTTTGACGTGCCGTCGTTCGAGTTCGCTACCAAGTTCGGTCTGCGCCAACTGCCTGGCACGGTCGACCTCGTAGGCCTGGATGGCCAGCGCGCCTCCGCAGTCCTCCGCGCGGACAAGCCCTGGCGCGGCCACCTGCTCTTCCTGCGCCGTGACCTTGTCGAGGCCTTCGCTGGTGATCGCCGGATCATGCAGGTGGCGTGGGGCGAGCGCGAGGTGGCCGCCGACTGGAGCTCTGTTCCTTCCTGGATTAGCGCGGTGCACCGCAGCTACGCGCATGTATGGCGCCACATCCGAATGCTTGGGGCAGATCAACGCAGTGCGGGGAACTAACGGGTCATGCTGCAGCGGGCGCCGTACCAGTTCGACGGCTGCTGTCGCCGACGCACTAATCAGCGCTCCCGACGTGCAGGCGTCCCGCGTACCGCGGACGGAGGAGTCAGCGACTCATCAGGTCGAGCGGCTGACGAGGGGGAGGTGCTGCCCAGCCTCTGACAAGCGATCCCGACGAGCCGGTGCCCGCTCGTCAGAAGCGCTGGGGAGAGCGGTCCAGTCGGAAAGTCCGGCGTTTGTCCGATTTCCTGCTCCCAGGGCGGGCTCCTAGGAGAGGATCTGTCTGTAGCCACACGAAGGGGCCATCGCGCATGATCGACCATTCAGACCGGACCTGCGGACGGCCGACCCGCTCGGGCAGCCCGTGCAAGATCCGGGTGTCAGGTTCGGATGTGGCATGCGGCACCCACGCCACCGAGCAGGACAAGGCAGTGGCCGAAGCCCATCGCCGTGGCTGGAGCGAAGGCTACCGATCGGGTAGCGAGAGCAGCGCCAGTCTGTCCAAGTCCCGCATCGAACGGCTGGAGCAACGCGTCAAGGATCTCGAGGAACAACTGGATGGCGCGCACCGTGTCTATGAGGTGGGCGGTCATCAGGTCGTCGAGGTCGGCAGGTACACGTACCGATGGCGTGGGAGCCGCCCCCTCGCGGTGGGAGATCGCGTGCTGCTGCCTGAGAACTACGTAAGCCGGATGAAGGACGGCCCCGGCCCCACGGCAGCCGTGGTGACAAAACTGGGCACCACCTATCGCGGCCCACTGTCCGACATCGTCGGCCGCGCGCCGGCGGCCGAGGGATAGGACGCCTCAGGCCCCGGTCGCCCACCGAGGGGGGACCGGGCCGACGTGGCGCGGTCGGCCCCGCCCGGTCAGGGCACGGCCACCAGCAGGCGGTCGAGAGCAGCGACCGGCGACCTCGGGCTCATCGCTCGACGGGCATCGAGGGACGCCACCCACTGCTCGGTGAGGCCGAGCATGAGGCGCTGGCGCATGCCGGGGGTGACGTGGGCGTAGCGGGCGGAGACCGAGCCGTCGAGGTGACCCATACGCTCGTCCATCAGGACCTTCTCCGTACCGAGGTCCTCCATCACGGTTCGGTGGGAGTGGCGCAGGCCGTGCGGGGTGAGTCCCTTGGCGATGGGGAGCCAGCAGGCGTCGGCGCGGCCCTGGGCGTTGCGGCCTCGGACGGGGATGCCGGGCCAGGGTTCGCCAACGATCGGAACCGGGCGGGCCTCCTGCGGAGCCTTCCTCGGGTACCAACCGTCGGCAGCCGGTCGAAAGAGCCAGGTGGCGAAGCCGTTGCGGCGCCAGTGGGCAGCCGGGTCGCCGGAGGCCAGCCCGTTGCGAATAAACCCAAGCTCAGCAATGGCGAGTTCGACGCGGACGCGGGTCTCCTCACGGACTCGGTCCGCGTGGTTGAGGACGTTCGAAACCGTGCCCGTGGAGACGCCAGCGTGACGAGCGACGTCGACGAGCTTCGCGCCGTGGTGGCCGCCGGTGCGGGCGGTGCCGAGCCCGCGGTATACGTAGGTCCTGCCGTGGCAAGAGCAGGGCTGCGGCTTCGTGCGGGCGATGTGGTCGGCGACCAGGGCGGACAGCCAGTCCATCGTGTCGATGGTCCGGTAGCTGTCGTCCTTCGGTGGGCAGCGCACGAACTCGCCGGTGTCCAGCTCGTACAACTGCCATTCGACGCGTACGGAGTCGCGGCGAACGAACTCCGTCTCCAGACCGACGATCTCGCCCCAGCGCATGCCGGTGTACCCCTTCTGCACCACAGCGACGAACTCGTCGTCACGGCCGGAGAGCAGGGCAGCCCGCTCGGCGGTCAACAGGACTCCGAGGGCATCGGTGATGACCTTCTCCGGTCCCCGGTCCCGCGAACGGCCGGCGCGCTTGCCTCGGCCGCGGCGCCTGGCCGCCGGGTTGGCCGTGATCAGGCCCTCGTCGATCGCGTCCTCGAAGATCAGGTGGAGGGTCGAGCGCCAGGTCTTGACGCTGGAGGCCGCGTACGCGGCCTTCTCGCTCTTCTCCCAGGCGTCGACGTCCCTGCGCAGGATCGTGGCGAGCGCCTTGTCCTCGAAGGCGGGGAGCAGGTGCTCCTCGATGTGGCGCCGGTAGTTCTGCATGGTGGAGGCGGCCAGGTCCTGGTCGTCGTACCAGCGGCTGGCGTACTCGCCGAACGTCTCCTGTCCGAGCGACGGGTCGCGCCAGCTGCCACGCCGGACCTTGGCCTCTTCCTCGTCGGCCGCCTGCTTGGCCTCCCGCTTGGTGGCGAACTTGACCACCGCGCCGGTCGGATCGGCGACCGTGCCGTACTTTCCCTCCTCGATCTTGTAGCGGCCCCGCCAGTAGCCGGCGCGTCTTTCGCCGTACCCCACTGTTCTCCTCTCGTTGTTGTGGCTGTGTGGTGTGGGTCCTGCGCTGAGCGGTTACGCGGCGGTGCCGTACTGGGACTTGAGCGCGCGTCGCGGGGGCCGGGCCCTCAGGCGTGTGACAGGCATTGTCGGGTCGGGCTTCCGCAGTGCCACGGCGACCTTCGGTTGAGGGGCCGGATCAGCGGGGCGCCGTGAGGTGGCACGGGCGGGGCGCTCCTCGTGAAGCCGGACGATGTCGGCGAGGTGGTCTGCGGTGAAGCGGTACGCGCCGCCGACGTACGTGAACGGTATGAGGCGTCGACGGGCCCGGTCCTTGACCCACCAGGTAGAGCAGCCGAGAGCGGCAGCGATCTCCTCGGGGCGGAACAGGCGGGGCAGAGCGGGCAGGCTGACCTCTCGGGGCAAAGGTGATCCTTCTGTCGTGTGGCGGGGTGGGGGCCGGTCGCATCGATGGCGAAGCTCCGGTGCGACCGTCGCTGAGCGTCTGCGGCGTGCGGGGTGGCTGCAGGCGCGGCTCGCTACGGGGTGCCGTGGAGCAGGGCGAGCGGGGAGACGCCGAGGGCAGCGGCGATGGCGACGAGGTCGTCGACGTCGCAGCGGCGTCGACGGCGTTCGATGCGGGAGATGGTCGTGACGGTCATGGGGTGGCCCAGCGCGGTGGCGCGGGCCGCCAGCTGGCGCTGGGCGACACCGCGGGCGGTGCGGGCTCGCTCGATGGCGCGGGCAGCCCGCTTTCCGGCCGGACCGATTTCCAGAGGCGTTGGAGGCATGGATATTTTGTAACTCCGGATCCCCGGTTTCGGTAACCGGGGATCTGCTGTTACATTCCCCCGCTTTGTTGTCAGGTTCCCTACCCTGCCGCAGAAAATTGCGAAACATAGCACGGGTTTCCCGGTTGACCAAATAATGGATCGTCAGACCGGTCGCTTGGTGGACGCGGCAGTGGGGCACGCCTCTGACCTGCCCAGGGTGTCCGGCCGGTGGCACCGGAGAGCATGCCAGCAGTGCACACCGTCGAAGCGTTACGGCTTGCCCCAATTCATCCCGGAGATTTTCTGCACTATTTCGTCAACCGGGGATTCGGGTCTACCGTTTTTATGTGGACGCAAGGACGTGTTCGCCGTGGGCTGTTTGCCGCCGTGGCGGAATGCTGGACTTGCGCGAACGGATGTGGCTGTCTTGTCCATGCGCCCCGAACGCTGAATCCGGGGCACGGCAAGACCGGCATGTCGAGCCCGGGGCTGCGCAGCGCGCGCCTTGTGCCGCAGCCTCGCCGTCACCCGCACACTCCCCCTCCCCTCACCCCGAAGCGGGCTACCCCCTGCCCGCCCTCACCAAGGAGCCGCCACCCGATGAGTCACGACGCCCGCGCATGGGTGTGGGACCACAGCCGCAGCAAGGGCACCGCCCGCCTGATCCTCGTCCTGATCGCCGATCGGTGTGTCGATGACCGCTGCATCGCGTACGCCTCGGTCACCGCCCTCATGAAGCGGGCCAACGCCTCCCGCAGCGCCGTCCGGGCCGCCCTCGACAAGCTGATCGCCAGCGGCGAGCTGGTGTGGCTCGACGACCGCCAGGGCCCTCGCGGCGAGAGGTACTACCACCTCCCCGACGTGGCCAGGTTCCTCGCCAAGCGGACCCTGGAAGGGGAGCGGAATCCGGCCCCCGCAGGGTCGGAATCCGACCCTGTGAAGCCGCTTGAAGGGGGACCGGAATCCGACCCGGGGGAGCGGAATCCAACCCCCGGGGGGAGCGGAATCCGACCCGGGAGGGGGCCGGAATCCGACCCCCAGAACAGTAGTGAACCAAAGGTGAACGGTAGTAAGAGCAGCAGCAGCTCTGCGCTCATCCCCGCCACCCAGTGGCACATCGACGACGCCACCCAGGCGTGGCTGCGGCAGCAAGGTCACCTCGACCGGCTCGGCGAGCACGCCCTGCGAGCCGCCGACGAAAAGTGGCGCACCTACCGAACCGTCTGGGCACCACGCACCGCCGCCGCCTGGTCCGCCGACTGGCGCGAGTGGATCACCCGCGAGCGCACCCCCGCTGCTGGCCGCCCGTACCTCCGCTCCCTGCCCGGCGGCGGTGCCTCCACCGCTCCTGCGGCGGGAAAGACCCGCGCCGAACAGCACGCCACCGCCCTGCTCAACGCCCTCACGGAACTCGAAGCCCGCAACACCCCCACCGGAACGGAGTGACCACCCTGGACCGCCGCGAAATCGCCGCCCTGCTCGCCTACATCGGGTGCCTCGACCCCCGCACCACCCATACGGACACCGGCACTGCCCTTGACCGGATCGCCCAGTGGCACGAACTCCTGCACGACGTGCCCGCCACGACCGCCCACGGTTGGGACGCCCGCGAAGCGGTACGGGCCCACATCGTCGCCTCGCCCTATCCGGTCCTGCCGGTGGACGTCGCCCGCAAGTGGGGCGCTTACCGCCGCGACCGCCTGGAGCGGCACACCGATCCCACACCGGTCGCCGACCCGGACGACCCGGCCGCCTGGCGGTCCGAACTGCTCGGCACCCGGCACGCCGTCGCCGTCGGCCAGGCAGCGCCGTCCACCCTCCGCCAGCTCACCGCCGGCCCGCACCCCGACATCGAGACCCGCCGGCGCTCCGTCGGATCCGTGATCCCTCCCGAGGCACGGGCCCAGCTCGCCCGGTACCGGCCCGCCCGTGCCGCCCGCGAAGCCGCCACCGCCGCAGGACAGCCCGACGCCCTCAGCATCCCGTGCCCGTGGTGCCACGCCCACGAAGGCGAACCCTGCCGCAACCGACGCACCGGCCTCGACGGCGCCGCACGGGGCAACGCCCCACGCGCCATACCCCACCCATCCCGCGTCGACCTCGCCTCCGCATCCCGCACCCGGCAAGTGGCTGTACCGCGCCCTGCCACCGTGCCGGGCGGCACCAGCGCCCACCGTACGGACCCCGCTCGCTCCGCCGGTCGCTGAGCCGCTTCTCCGCACCCGCGGTTCCGCCGCCTCCGGTTCGACCGTGCTGCCGCGCCCTGGCCTCGTAGCACCGGCCCCCACCGGCGCCGCCTACCCACCTCCCCGCATTCACCACACCGCCCGCCCGCACCCACATGGCGCGGCGGGTCTCTGGAGACCCCTGCATGACACCACTCGCCCTGCCCGTAGTCGGGCAATGGAACGCCACTTCCCTCGCGCTCACCGCGCTCGCGCTGACCTGCTCCGTGCTGCTGATCATGTGGCTGGTCAAGCAGCGCACACACCGGACCAGCGGCAGTCGCAAGCCCGGATCGCCCGCGGTCATCGTGGCCGCGCTGGCCGCGGTCGGCTGCACCGCCTACAGCGCGGACACCAGCTGGCGGTTCGCGGCCCACTACCTGGACATGGGCGGCACGGCCGAACGCGCCGCCATGTTCGCCGCCGCGGAGTTCGCCCTGTTCGCCACGGCGCTGCTGGCACGGCAGAACCTCCACGGCCCCAAGCAGGCACCAGGCTTGCCGGGCACCCTGACCTGGGTGATCACCGCCGTGCAGGTAATCCCCGCGTACGCCGAGTCCGGCCTGATCGGCGGGACCGTGCGAGCCTTCGTGGGCCCGGTTCTGGCCGCGGCGCTCTGGCACGAGGCCATGGGCATCGAACTGCGTCTCCGCAAGCCGGAAGCCGCGTCCCACAGCGTCCTCGCCAAGATCGGCCGCGAGATACGCGAACGCCTCCTCTCCCGCCTCGGCATCGCCGTACGCGACCGGGACGCTGCACAGATCACCCGCGACCGTGCCACCCTCAAGGCCGTCGCCCTGGCCACACGCCTCGCCGAACTCACCCCGACCAAGCGCAACCGGTGGCAAGGCCGGCGCATCGCACGACGGCTCTCGCAGGCCGTCGCCCAAGCCTCGGTGGCCATCGACGACCGCCAGCGCCAAGACCTACTGCGGCAGCTCGCCGCCCGCCGTCACGCCACAGCGCTGGCGACCATCGAGCTGCCTTCACCCTGGGTCGAGCCCATCCCGGCCCGGAACACCGCGCTCCCCTCCGAGCCGACACCTTCACCCAGCCTGTCGGGAGCAAGCCATAGCCCGGAAGACGAGGACGCTTGGGAACACCCCGACCCCGACGAGCGTCCCGACTGCCCGCCGCCCACATCCGTGCAGCTCCACCCGACCCTGCACGAAACGCGCCCCGCCCGCGACGGCTCGGAGCCGTCCGCTGAGGAAGGCGACCTGATGGCGCAGCGCTACGGTCGCCCTCCCGGCGCCGAAATGGACGAACTACTCGCCATCGGCCGCCAGGCCATCGCCGTGCACGGAAAGGCCACCCGCTCCATCTTGCGGAACGCCGTGCGTGACGCGGGGTTCCCCATCGCCGAGGACCGGCTCACCGAGCTCCGGACACGCCTGCTAGCAGAACTGAACGCCGCCACCAGCGCTCCCAGCGGCTGACCGGATATCCGGTCAGGCACGGAACGCCGAAACGGGAACCTACGGACCAGCGGCTCCTGCTGGTCCGTAGGTCTTCCACTCGCTCAGCCACGCCGGCAGCAACCTGGCACGCATACCTCTCGCTGCCGTGCGCCAAGCCCGCCCCCGGCTCCTCGCCCAGCTCACCCCCATCCACATCCACCTCCACCTCCACCGCAAGGAGTTCCTCCATGCACGATCAGCCCGCTCTCCCCTCCCCCGACGACCAGCAGCACGCAGCCTCGACATCAGCCACCGACCGGGCAGCAAGTTGGAGGTTCGGACACTCCCCCGCAGGGGGCGCGTCCGAACCCGAGCCCGCCCCGGGGGTGGCGAGCACGGTCCCGCGCCAGGGGGCACGGGACGGGGAGGCGGCGGCCGAGGGCGGACCGCGGCCGGACAGGCGCCGGGGCAAGCCCCGTGTCCGCGCCGGCAAGCAGCGCCCCGCCCACAGCGTCCGCCTCACCGAGCCCGAGTACCTGCGCATCGCCGCCGGCGCCGATGCCGTCGGCATGAGCGTCGCCGGCTTCCTCGCCACCTCCGGCCTGGCCGCCGCCCGCGACCTCGACCGCACCGCTGCCGTCATCGCCACCACCCAGGACGTCCTCACCACCCTGTTCGCGCTGCGACGCCAGCTCGGCATCGCCAACAACAACCTCAACCAGGCGGTCAAAGCCCTGCACCTGGGCGTCGCCCCCGAAGGACTCGACGACACCATCGCCGCCGTCCTCCGCGCCGCCGAGGACATCCGCCGCGTCACCACCCGTATGACCAACCCCGAAGGAATCCAGGCCGCTTGATCCCGTCCATCCACAAACAGGGCACCAGCACCGCCGGACTGATCGCCTACCTCTACGGCGCCGGCCGCAGCGAGGAGCACACCGACCCGCACCTGGTCGCCTCCTTTGACGGCCTCGCCCCCGACCCCGGCCGCGACCGAAACTCCACCGAGGAGGACCTCCAGCAGCTCCTCGATGAACCCCTGCACCTCCTCCCCGCCGACAGGCGACCGGACAAGCACGTCTGGCACGCCTCCGTTCGTACCGCACCGGGCGACCGGACGCTCACCGACGCCGAGTGGGCGGACATCGCCCATCGCGTCATCGCGGCCACCGGCATCGACCCCGGCGACGGCGCGGGCTGCCGCTGGGCGGCCGTCCGCCACGCCGACGACCACATCCACCTCATCGCCATCCTCGTCCGCGAGGACGGCCGCAAACCCGACCACCACCGCTCCGGCCAGCGCGCCCAAGCCGAATGCCGCCGCATCGAAGCCGACTACGACCTGCACCGCGTGGCGCCCGGAGACGGCACCGCCGCCAAACGCCCCACCAGCGCCGAACGCCACAAAGCCAAGCGCCAGGGCCGGGACCGCACCGCCCGCGAGGAACTGCGCGAGACCGTCCGCCGAGCCGCTGCGGGCACCGCCTCGGAGACGGAGTTCTTCGACCGCCTCGCCTCCGCCGGCCTCCTCGTCCGCCGCCGGACCGCCCCCTCCGGCGACACCCTCGGCTACACCGTTGCCCTGCCCGAGGACCGCAACAAGGACGGGCTGCCGGTCTTCTACTCCGGGTCGAAGCTCGCGCCCGACCTCTCCCTGCCCCGCATCCGCGAGCGCTGGACCGGTGCACCGACCCAGCCGACCGCGGTCCCGGCGAGCGGTCCCGCGTTCGCCCGTCGGCTCGCCACCGGTGCCCTCTGGCAGGCCGTCCTCCTCATCGACCACGGCGGCGACGGGACTGTGGCCGCCCAGATCGCCTCCGTCGGCGAGGTCCTCGACGCCCTCGCCAAGACCTCCGCCGCCCACACCCGCCACCAGCTGAGCCAAGCGGCCACCGCGTTCGAGCGGGCGGCCCGCTCCCACGTACGCGCTGAACGCGGCCACGACCGCGCCCTGCGCCAAGCCGCCCGCGACCTCATCCACAGCGGACCAGCCCTGGGCCGGGGCGAGGACGGCGCCACCACCGCCATGGTCATCGACATGGCGTTCTTCCTCGCCACCGCCGCCGCCACCTGGCACTACAGGAAGCACCACGCCCAGCAGGCAGCAGCCGCACTCCAGGCTGCGGAGCACCTGCGCGCCGCCTACGGGGCAGCCGCCACCCATCCCATGGCCGTCCTCCGGCGGCGAGGCCAGCACCTGGCCCTGCGCGTGCAGCAGCGGCAGGCCGACCTTGTCCGCCAGGCGCTGCCTGAGCTGGCGGAGCAGGTTCTGTCCGAACCCGGCTGGCCCGCCCTTGCCGCCACCCTCGACGACGCCCGAAATGCCGGCCATGACCCGGCCGCCCTGCTGGCCGACGCCACTCGCCGCCGCGAGCTCGACACCGCCACCTCGATCAGCGACGTCCTCGTCTGGCGGCTGCGCCGCAGCGCTCGCCTGCCCGCCGCCCCCGACGCCCTGCACACCCCGGCCGCCCGAGGCAGCCGGCGCACACCGCCTGCGGCGCGCGCCGCACAGCAGGCGGCGGCGCCTGCGACCGACTCAACCCGGCGGCGCTGACCAAAGAAGGGCGGATGAAGGTAACCGACGATCCCCGGTTAGCCAAACCGGGGATTCTCCAGACCCTTGAAGTACAGCCCCACCCACCACACCCTCCCCAGGAGCACCCGTATGCCCGAAACCGAAATCCGCCCCCACATCGTCGCCCTCCTCTGCGACTCGAACTTCAAGTACCGACGCGACACCAACACCTGGTCCCACATAGACGGCCGCCCCTTCACCAAGGAGGAACAGGCCACCGCCTTGCACGCCACCCGCGCCGAGTTCGAAGAGTTCGCGGCACAGCACAGTCGCTACATGGAATACACGCGGACGCTGGAGGAGGCCCCGGAATCCCTGAACCGATTCCTCGCCCCGTTCATGGACCAGCTCACCACGAAGACTCTCGGCAACGCCGTCGAGCTCATGACCAAGGACGAGAAGGCCGAGTTCGACCGACTGCTCGGCCTCGTGATCGAGCCACCTCGCCGCTTCACCCCGTACACCTTCTGACCAACGCCGCCGGGGTCAACGCACTTCAGCGTTGGCCCCGGCGGCATGCTCGCGCATCAGTCGGGCTGCATCGCGCCCTCGTCCCCGAGGGTGCCAGCACGTCGGTGATCTCCTCGGGCTTGAGGTCGATGCCGAGTACGGCCGACGGCAAGAAATCCGCTCGCGCCACCCGCCATCCGCCTGTCGCCGAGGTGGCCCACTGACTCAGCACTACCCGCGAGGTCACCCCGCCCAAGGCACCTACCGACGCACCTGGATCAGAGCGTGCGTCCCGCTCGTACGCCACGCCGTGCCCGATCGCTCCAGAGAGTCCAGCGCTCCGGCTTCCAAGCCGGCGACTACGTCGGACTTCAGCGTGCGCAGGGCTGCGACGGCCCCCGGAAAGTATCCGGTGAGGTCGGCGAACGGCGTCGTGGCGTCCCAATGCCTGTCGCCCACCAAGCGGCGGTAGTTGAGGTCGCCCTTCAGGATGGTCAGTGCGGCGCCCTCGAACTCGCTGCGGAGGTCCGCGGGCATCTCCTCGTACGGCAGCGGCGCGCAGAAGAACGGGTGCGAGCGGACCTCAAGGGTCCCGGCCGCCATGGCCTTCCACAGGCGGCCGCCGATCCCGCCTGCCTCACCCGAGGCATCGGTGAGACGGCGCAGACAGTCGACCACATCCGCCGTCATCGCGTCGGAGACGTAGTACGGGTAGGGCTTCACGTGGAGCACTACCCGTTCGGCGCGACCGTGTTCGAGGAGGTGGTCGATGAGGATCAGGTCCGGGATCAACTCGCGGCCCGCGTTGTCCGCCACAACGGCGACGGTCGAGGCGGCCCCGGTGGGCAGGAGCTCCCACAGCAGAGCACTGTCGTCGGCGACCAGGGTCGAGGCTTCGGGGGCATCGGCGGCCGGTTCGCCCTCCACCACACGGAAGCCGAGGTCTGCGCGGTTGCCCCAGAGCGAGGCGTGGAGCAGGGCCGTGGCCCGTTCGTCGACCGCCACGTCGGCCAGGGCGTCCAGGGCCCGCAGCTCCTCATCGACCGCCTCACCACGGAGTTCAGCCTGCTTGAACGGGGCGAACGGGTCGACCCCACCCCACGGGCCGGTTCCGAAGTACCCGACGGCAGCGAGGAGCTTGCGGTAGAAGTAGCTCTCCGCCCACAGGAACGGGGCGTCGTACCAGGACTGCCAGAAGCGCCCTTGCCCCCAGCCCATCCAGCTCTCGTAATCGTGCTCTCTGTCGGCCAGCGGTTCGATGGCGCCGTGGGTGATCTCGTCCAGCAGGGCATCGAGGGCGTCGTGCTGGCGGGGGCCGTACGGGAACGCGTCCCGTACCTGCTTGATGAGGGCGGGGTGGCGCTTGGCCATCACCCCCCAGGCGAACGAGCCGGGCTCGTTGCTCAGGATGACCTGCGCACCCGCCGCAGCAGGTCCCGGAGCGCGAGAGGTCGTGTCTGCCATGGTGTCCACAGTCCTTCGCTTCTTATCACGCTTCCGTGATCCTCAGTGCCACGACGCCGGCCGCGCTACCCACCAGCACCTCGCCCATCGCGAGTACCCCACGACGGTCGCCGGGCGTGAGCGTATGGCGACCTCGGTGATCGCCGTTCAACAACCCGCGGCCTGGGCGTCGCCGGTGTCCCTGCCGTTACGGCACCGCAGTCCACCTCCAGGGCCGCTGCCCCTGAGCTCCCATGAGGCATTCGATTCGGTACTGGGTCTCGTGGCGGGCATGGGGATGGTCGGGGTGCTCGGTCGTGATCCGGGCTGCGTAAGCCGTCATCCGGAGTTCCCTGATGTCCCGCAGGACCTCGTACCCGTCCCAGGAGGTGACGTCCGCTCCGTAGACGGTGCAGAAGTCCTCGTAGTCCTGCCGGGTGATGCCGCTGGTGGACGTGAGTTTCACGGCGGTCGACGTCAGGTCCCACTCCCGCGGGCCGACGGTGAAGCTGTCGAGGTCGAGGAGGTAGGCCGTGCCGTCGTCGGCCGAGGCGACGTTGCCGACCCAGGCATCCCCGTGCAGGACGCATCGAGACAGGCCAGGGCTCTCCACGAGCTGGTGCCATGCTGCTTCGAGCTCGTCGGTGTAGCCGTACAGCCATTCAAGTTCGCGCTCGCTGATGGCCTTCGCCTGGTCGAGCCTGGTACGGATCTTCCCGAACGGTTCCAGCGGCTCAAGGTCGAAGTCCGGCTCCGGAAGGGCATGGAGGGCCTTCAAGAGGTGGGCGACCTCGCGGACGTTCCCGTCCCGGTGAGGCGGAAGTTCCTCCCAGATGGTCACGGCCCGGCCGTCGATGGTGATGGGTTGGTCGAGACCTGGGGCGGGCCGTACGGCGGGGATGCCGTGGCTAGCGAGCCAGTTGGCGACGGCGATTTCACGCGCAGCAGCGGGAGTGCCACCAGGGCGGGAGATCCGGGCCACCAGCTGCCCGGGAAGCCGCCATATCGCGTTCTCCGCGATCCTGATCGGCTCGGCGCCCTCGGTACCCAGCCCGAGGGCACGGCAGACCTCGGTGAGGACTCCACGGGAGACGTGAGCGCTGTCGGCGGGGGCGAGGGTCACGTCTTGATCGTCTCCTTGATGCGGTCGCGCAGCTTGACCGCCTCGGGGGTCGTTCGGTGCACGGCGGTGAGCCGAGCCAGGTCCTGCATGCCGTCGGCTGCCCGGCGGGAGTGGAGTTTCACGACTTCGTCAAGGGCCTGATGCCCGATGGCGACGCCTTCATGTGGGTCTCCGGTGGCCATCGTGAGAGAAGCCAGCTTCGTCATGGAGAACGTACGGGATCGCACGTACGCCTCTGTGTGCCCATCAATGGCCGTTCTCAGGCGGTCTGCGGCCGTGACCGGCCTGTACCCGACGGCAACGAGGTCGTACAAGGCGTGCCCGGTGTCGCCCGCGTGCTGGGCGGCATCGTAGTAGGCCATCCAGGGCGGGTCCTCGCCGGGACGGGCCTGTGCGAAGGCATCGTCTGCCTGTCCGACCGCCCGCAGCGTCGCTTGCACGTCGCCGGCCTTGGCCAGCGCGCGGGCTTTCGCGGTGTGGAGCATGGCCCGCTCGGTGCCGGTGAGCCGGTTCTCGTGGGCGAGCCCCAGTTCCGCGTACGTCAGGCCGGAGTCACAGGCCCCGAGCCAGACGGCCTGACGTGCTCGGTACGAGTAGACCTTGGCTCTCAGGTGCCACTGGCCGGCCTCTTCCGCACAGGCGGCGGCGAAGGCGAAGACGCGACGGGCGTCGTGGTGGGCGTGGGCGTCGAAGTCCGCCGCGCCCACGACCATGCCGAGTCGGGCGGCGGCTGCGAAGAGGCTGGCCCGCATGGGTTCTGGGCAGGGCAGTTCGAGGAGCGCCGACGCCCAGCGGAGTTGCGCTTCGGCGGCGGTGCGGACGATGCCTCCGCCGCCGTAGTGGTGATCCCACCCCGCGAGCACTGTCGCCGCGGCCTCGACCTGCTCGATGTCCTCGGACCGGACGGCTGAGGGCAGACGGGAGGGCTCGGCGGGCTTGATCAGGTGGGATAGCGGGGTACCGCCTAACAGGGCTGCGGCCCCAGAGGCGCCGAGGAAGGAACCGCGGTCCCCATGGCTCCCGTCGTCGGTGGCGCTTCCAGTCATCGGCGGCGCAACGCCTGGGAACCCCGGTGGGCCCAGCAGCGCAGGGGCTACCGTCGCGTTGTACGCATCGCCGACTGTGTTGTCCGCATCAGTGCCCGTGCGCAGGCACAGCCACGCCAGGATCCCGCCGGTGTCCAGTGCGTCATCGAGGCTGCGCGCCAACGCCAGGTCACAGGGCCGCTCGGCCTTCTCGATCTTCGCGATGGTACTGGCGCTGACGTGGACTTCGAGCGCCAGCTCCCGTTGTGTCTTCCTCCGGACCTTTCGCCAGTGGCGCAGGTGAGCACCGAACCAGTCCTGCGGAGACCTGGTCGGATCCAGATTCTTGGACGGCTGCGGCACGTTCGCTCCCTTCCCCCTGATGCGTACACCGGCGCCGTACACATCCACTCCTGGCCCCGCAGCGCAGCGGACGCGCAAGGTTCTTACCAAGTAAACGGCCCAACCACCCACGCTCTGCGGGCTTTTCGGATATCCCCCGCTGCTTCTTCGTCATGGAGGTCCAGTGATCGGCTACGCCACACCGAACCGGAGCGACATCACGTACAACCACGACACCGAGCGGGTCTCGATGCCCATCACGCTCCACCACCTGGACGAGACCACCGAAGGCACCACGCTGGTGCTCACTCCCGGGCAGGTGGAGCTGTTCCACGGCCAGCTGTCGCGGGCCATCGAACTCCGCGAGCAGCAGCAGAGTCCCCGGTGACGGACCAGCCCCACGACCGTCTCGGCACGGTCCTCGCGTGGCTGTGGGCCCTCGGTATGGCCGCCGGATTCGGCACCCTCGGCGCCGCCACGGTGCACGCCGACCACACCGATGAGGCGGCCTCCGCCTGGTCGGCCCCCGACGCCGACGCTCCGGCCTGAGCAGACCTCCTGCCCGGTGCCCTTCAAGCGGGCACCGGGCGGGGATGGGCGCCCCACGGGTGCGTATTCGAAGCGCGATATCGGTCGATGCGGTCGCAGCAACCGCTCAACCGAACCCATGCAGCACCACATGGTTACCGGCCCGCACACGCAGGGCCGCCAACGGGAGGGAACTGATGGACAGCACCTTGACCACCCTGGCCGGGCAGATCGCCCAGCTGGACAGCATCGACTCCACCCGGCTTGAGCGGATGCGCCACGAGGCCCTGACCGCCCCGGCCCCCTGGAAGGCGGAGTACAGCGCCTACCAGTCGGGCGGCTGGTGGACCACCTCACTCATGAACGCCTCCGGCGACGCGGCCGATGTGACGATCGGCGACTGCACCGCCAAGCCGACCGACCTCCTCACGCAGATGCCGGCCACCACCGCGCTGCTGGGCGAACTCGGCCTGAACTACATGTGGGTGCGGCTCGCCAGGCTTGAGCCCAACGCCTTCCTCTGGGAGCACCGCGACTACGACGACCTCGACAAGATCGAGCGGCACCGGCTGCACATCCCGCTGCACACCAACACGTCCGCGTTCCTGGTCACCGGCGGCGCGAAGGTACACATGGCAGGCGGGCGGATCTGGCGGCTGACGCCGACCTACGCCCACGGTGTGTGCAACCTCCTCGGCCCCGAGCGCGTGCACCTGATCGCCGACGTGTACGCCGACGACGCCTACGAGCGGCTGGCCCGGCGCCCGACCCTCCACCCGGCCGCTGCCGAGCCCCTCCCCGACGCGGACCCGATGGTGCTCGCCGAACGACTTCAGGCCGCCCGGGGCATGGTCGCCCTGGGCTACACGGAGGCGGCCGAGCGGATGCTGCTGCGGCTGTTCTACACGTACGCCCTGCCCGAAGGCGCGGTCTACGACCTGCTCGTCGAGCTGCATACCTCGCTCGGCGACGCGGAGGCCGCCACGCGGTGGACGACGGCGAAGAACCGGCTCCTCGCCCTCACGGCCTGACCGACCGCCCGTCTCGCACGGTTCACCCCGCCCGAATCCGAACGGAGGACGAGCATGTCCACCCTGCAACTGACCGCACTCACTCACGCCAACCGACCGGCCCAGCTCCCGCTCCTGTCGAAGCTCGCCGACATCCTGGCCACCTCCCCTGCCGTCACCCACCTGCTGGTCCGTGGTTCGCTGGCGCACGGCACGGCCGACCGCCTGTCGGACGTCGACTTCGTCGTCGGCGTCCACGATGCTCAGCTGCCCGCGTTCGCCGAAACCCTGGACGACCTGATGTCCGTCGAGGCCGGCGCCCTGTTCCCCGGCTGGCGCGACACGATCGTCGCCGACCTCGGTGGGGTCGGCATGGTCTTCCTCGTCCCCGACGACGGCCGCCTACAGCAGATCGACCTCTACCTCGCACCGGCCTCCCGTCTCCCGGACCTGCAGGCGAGCATCGCCACCGCCTCGCTCCTCGACCGCCAGCCGGCACCGGCCGGAATGGACGAGGTCGCGGTGGCCGAGCGCTTCGCCATCGAGTTCGCCGCCCGGCCGCGCACCTGCACCGAGCTGGTGATCGAACACCTCGTACTGGCCGTACTGCTGCACAAGCGCATCAAGCGCGGTCAGCGGTTCGTCGCATACTCCGAGTGGCATCGGCTGCATACCGCGACGAAGGACCTCATCAAGGCCGCTCTCGCGCCCACCTCCCGGTTCTGGGGTTGGTACCAGCTGGGCGAGGAGATCGCCGTCACCCCGATCGGCCGGGCCTGCGTGAGCGACCTCAACGTGGCAATCAGCGGACCGGCGGTCCCGCTGGCCACCGACGTCAACGCGGCGATCGAGCGGATACTCGCCCTCGTCGACCGGGTCTGCCCCGAGGCACTCGACGGGCTGCGGGACGCAGTCGACGCCTACCGCGCCTACCAGGAGCTGGTGTGAACGCACCCCACCTCGCGGGCCCGGCCACCAGCCCCACCCGCGAGGGCCTGACCGCCGTCTTCTTCGGCGGCGTCGTCCCTGCCTCCACCGAGGAGGAAGACCTGGCCGAGGAGATCGGCCGGGCGCTCGCCCAGGCCGGGTACGCGCTCCTCCACGGCGGCTACAACGGCCTGATGGAGGCCGCCGCACGAGGAGTCGCCTCCCAGGGCACCACCGTCACCGCTGTCACTCTGGCGGGCAAGCACGACGCGTGGGGAGCGTTCAATCCGCACACCACCACGTCCATCCACCTGCCGGATCTCGGCGCCCGTCTCCAGCACTACCTGGAGAGCGCCGACCTGATCGTCGCGATGGGCGGCGGCGTTGGCACGCTGCACGAGCTGACCGCTGCGCTCTACTACGCGACCACGGTCCGACCCGTACCGGTCTGCCTCGCCGGGCCGACCGCCCTTCGCCTGCTGGCCTTCCTGCGCGAGGAGAAGTGGCTGTACGAGACCCCGACCCGCCCACTCGGCTTCCTCACCGTCGCCGATACCGACGACGCCTTCCGGGCCCACCTCGCCGTGCTCGACACAGCCCCGATCGGAGGAGCATGACCACCAGCACGTCACTGGCCGGCCTCACCGCCCGGCTCGCCGAAGCCTCCTGTGTCAAAGGTCCGTTCGACCTCGCCAACGGGGAACAGCTGGACACCTACTTCGACGAGTACCGCCTGGCCGCCGACCCTGCCCTCCTGCGTGACACCGCCGCCGCCATGGCCAGCCTCGTCCCCGACGACGCCCAGCTGCTGGCCGGCATCGAGCTCGGCGGCGTCCCGCTCGTCGTCGCCCTGTCGGCTGTCACCGGCCTGCCGGCCGTGTTCCTGCGCCGGAGCCCCAAGGGCTACGGCTCCCGCCGCCAGATCGAAGGAGCCGCCCTCGACGGCCGCCGCACCGTTCTCGTCGACGACGTTGTCCGCTCCGGCGGCCAGCTGCTCGCCATGACGAACACCTTGAGGGTCGCCGGAGCCCCGGTCACCGACGCATTGTGTGTGCTGGAGCGCCCGCTCGGCGGTCGGGTGGTGCTCGCCGAGCACCGTGTCACCCTCCGCTCGCTGCTTACCGAGGTCGACCTGTCGGCACCCCGGCCGGGTGACGCCTCATGAAGCGAGCCGTGCTCTTCGACCTCGACGGTGTCCTCGTCGACAGCCGGGCCGCCCAGCTCGCCACCCTGGCAGGCTTCGCGACCTCCGCACTCGACCGCCGCGTCACCATCGACGACCTCCCGCCCGGAGCCGAGACCATCCCGCGCGAGCAGGTACTCGCCCACCTCGGGCTGGACAGATCGATCGACGAGAGCCGCTGGGACGCGGCCAGCGCCACGGCCACCCTCGTCGCCAAGGTCTTCCCGTTCGTAGGCGAGACACTCACCGAGCTGCAGGCCGCCGACGTCGCGACCGGCGTCGTCACCCTGCGAAGTCGCCGGTGCCTGCACTGGCTTCTGCCGCCCGACGTCATCGACTTGCTGGACACCGTCGTCTGCTACGAGGACGCAACGCCGAAGCCAGCGCCCGATGGCCTCCTCCTTGCCCTCGACCAGCTCGGGGCGGCTCCCAGCAACGCCGTGTTCGTCGGAGACACGGATACCGACATACACGCCGCCCGAGCCGCAGGTGTGACAGCGGTCGGCGCGGGCTGGGGCTTCGCCGGGCCCCACGCGCTCATTCGAACCGGCGCTGACCTCGTCCTCGCCGAACCAAGGGAACTGAGCTCCGCACTGCTCCGCCTGGTCGGGGGTCCACACCTGAACGGATTCCCCGGCGATCTTGGCTCCTGATCCGCTACGCTTGGTGGTGCAGTCGCAGCGGACCGTTCCGTCCATGTCGGCTGCACCACCTGTGAGCAACGGATCAGGAGTCATGGTCTACACCGTGGGGGCGCGAGCTATCTGCGTCGAGCTGGAGAACTGAGAACCCCTCAGTCCCTGTTCTCGGCCCGGCTCGGCGTGTGATCAACCCCCACCTCTCCACGACTCTTCCGTGAGGGCCATAACGCCATGCGCTCGACGCAGATCCGCTCCACCTTCCTGGACTTCTTCACCTCGCGCGGCCATCGCCAGGTCCCGTCCAGCCCGCTCATCCCCTCCGACCCGACACTGCTGCTGGCCAACGCCGGTATGAACCAGTTCAAGCCCTACTTCCTGGGCGAGGTCACCCCGGAGTACCCCCGCGCCACCACCATCCAGAAGTGCGCCCGCACCTCCGACATCGACAACGTCGGTCGCACCAACCGGCACGCCACGTTCTTCGAGATGATGGGCAACTTCTCCTTCGGCGACTACTTCAAGGCCGCCGCCATCGCCTACGCCTGGGAACTCCTCACCCAGGGCTACAACCTGGAGAAGGACCGGCTCTGGATCACCGTCTACGAGGACGACGACGAGGCCGAGCAGCTGTGGCGGAAGATCGGCGTCCCCGCCGAGCGCATCCAGCGCCTGGGCATGGAGGACAACTACTGGTCTATGGGCGTCCCCGGTCCCTGCGGCCCCTGCTCTGAGGTCAACTACGACCGAGGTCCCGCCTTCGGCCGCGAGGGCGGACCCGCCGTCGACGGCGAACGCTACGTGGAGATCTGGAACCTCGTCTTCATGCAGTACCAGCGCGGCGAGGGCGACAAGAAGGGCAACTTCCCGATCCTCGGCGAGCTCGCCCAGCAGAGCATCGACACTGGCCTCGGTCTCGACCGCCTTGCCGCGATCCTCCAGGACGTCGAGAACGTCTGCACCACCGACCTGCTCATGCCCACCCTGAACACCGTCCGGGAGCTTGCCGGCCGCGACTACCCCGGCAGCGGTGACGAGAAGGTCTCCTTCCAGGTCGTCACCGAGCACGCCCGCTCCATCGCCTACCTGATCGCCGACGGCGTCCTGCCCGCTAAGGACGGCCGCGGATACGTCCTGCGCCGCCTCATGCGGCGGGCGGTCCGGCATGCCCGTCTGCTCGGCATCGACCAGCCCGTTCTCGCCCCCACCACGGCCAGCGTGATCGCCAACCTCGGCGACGTCTGGCCCGAACTCTCCGACCAGGCCAACCTCATCGAGCAGGTCGTCGCCGCCGAGGAGGAGTCCTTCACACGTACCCTCACACAGGGCACCCGGCTCCTGAATGCCGCGATCACACGCACCCGGGAGAGCCGCTCCGGCTCACTGCCAGGCGAGACCGCCTTCGAACTCGCCGACACCTACGGCTTCCCCCTGGAGCTGACCGTCGAGGCCGCCCACGACGCCGGCCTGACCGTCGACGAAGACCGCTTCGCCACGCTGCTGGAAGAGCAGAGGAAGCGCGCCAAGACCGGCGGCAAGGCCAAGACCGCCGAGGCCCTGCGCCGCCAGGACACCTACCGGGAGCTGTCCGCCCACCTGCCGCGCACCGACTTCCTCGGCTACGAGCACCTCACCGCCGAAGTCACCGTGCTCGGCCTGATCTCCGACGGGGCCGTCACCGCCAGCGCCCCCGAGGGCTCCGACATCGAGTTCGTCCTCGACCGCTCGCCTTTCTACGCCGAAGCCGGCGGCCAGGTCGGCGACACCGGCACCCTGCGCACCGAAGACGGCACCCTGCTACGGATCACAGACACCCGGTACGGCCTGGAGGGCTTCCGCGTCCACAGCGCCCGCGTCCTCGAAGGCGAACTCCGCACCGGGGCGACCGGCGAAGCCGCCGTCGACGCCGACCGCCGCAAGGGCCTCATGCGCTCCCACTCGGCAACCCACATCCTGCACGCCGTCGTCCGCGCCACCCTCGGCGACCACGCCCGCCAGCAGGGCTCCCTCGTCGAGTCCGACCGCCTGCGCTTCGACTTCGCCCACTTCTCCGCCCTCACCCCCGAGCAGCTCGCTCGGATCGAATCCGCCGTCAACGGCCATGTCCTCGACGACCCGGCCGTCCGCGCCTGGCACGCCGACCGCGCCCAAGCCGAGGCCGCCGGCGCCATCGCCCTGTTCGGCGAGAAGTACGGCGACACCGTCCGCATCGTCGACATCGGAGACTTCTCCCGCGAACTGTGCGGGGGCACCCACGTCGCCCACGGCTCCCAGGTCGGCGCCTTCCGCCTGCTCAGCGAGGGCTCGATCGGTTCCAACCTCCGCCGCATCGAAGCCCTCACCGGCCACGGAACCCTCCGCAACCAGGACACCGAGCGCCACCTGCTCGACGAGGTCGCCGCCCTCCTCGGCGCGCGTCCGAAGGACGCCCCCGAGACCCTCCGCAAGCGCCTCGATGCCCTGGCCGCCGCGCAGAAGCAGCTCGCCCGGGTACGTGACGCCGAGCTGCGGAGCCATGCGGAGCAGCTCGCCTCCGCGTCCCGCCACGTGCCCGGTGGACGGATCATCTCGCAGCGGGTGCCGGGCCTCGGGGCGGACGACCTCCGCACCCTCGCCACGAACGCCGTGAGCCGCCTCCGCGACGACCGCGCCGTCGTCGTCCTGGGTACCGAGCGCGACGACAAGGCCCTTCTCGTCGCCGCAATCACACCCAGCCTCCTCGGTGCGGGAACCCAGGCCGCCCACATCCTCGCCTCCGCCGCGCGCACGGTCGGCGGCGGAGCAGGGGGCAGCGGCCCCGTCGCCAGCGCCGGAGGCCGCCGCGTCGAAGCCCTCGACGAGGCCCTGACCGTCGCCGTCCAGGAAGCGACCCGCGTTCTCGCCCAGTAGGACGCCGGGCACGGTGCAGCACGCTGCAGGCGGACGTCCCCCGCGGGGCCGCCGTCTGCAGCTTCGCCCCACGTGCTCAGCAGCCCAACAGAGCCTTCGCCAGAACGACGCTCTCGTAGTTGGTGACGTCCCACCGCCACGTGCCCACCGGCACGTAGCCACGTCGGCGGTACCAGCCGACGAGCTCGGTTGCCTTGGCCGAGGTGTCGATGACGACCTGGGCGGAACCCAGCGCCGCGATCCGCTCCTCTGCGAGATCCATTAGGCGCTGCCCGAGCCCAGTGCCCCTCTCCGACGGGTCCACGGCCAGTTGCCAGAACGAGCCGGCGGTGGCTGGCGCGGGGTACCCCTCCGGAACCGCGTGAGGAGCCGCCACTGTCACCGTGCCGACCAGCGCGTCCCCCCGGCGTGCGACCCAGCACTCCCCCTTGCCCAGACGGTTGGCTGTGTCCTGCAAGGACTGGTAGGAGGCGAAAAAGATCCTCCCTGCGGCGGCGTGGTCGGCGTACGCACGATGGAGCAGCCGGGTCAGCTCCTCTACCGAGTCATCCTCGGCAAAGCGCCGCACGACAACGGGTGCGTCGGGGCCAGTCCGCATCAGTGGACCGGCTGATCGCAGGGTCACAGCAATCAGTTTGCGCCGGATGTCGCCCTGCGGCCTGTCGAGTCATCGGCGCACAGGCTGGTGGAAGTCTCCAGGCCCGGACACGGGGCTGCACACAATGAGGGACGTCGCCCTGTCACCGACCAGAGGGAGTGTTGTGAACCTCTTGCCGACCACCACCAGCACGGACGTCCAGGAACAGCAGCCCTGCGTCGCCGTACTTCCAGTCGGCTCCTTCGAACAGCACGGCCGCTACCTCCCCCTGATCACCGACACAGCGATCGCCTGCATCATCAGCCAGGAGATCGCTGACGCCTACCCGGTCCACCTGCTCCCGCCCATCACCATGTCGTGCAGTCACGAGCACGCCGCCTTCCCCGGCACGGTCAGCATCAGCGCGAAAACCCTGTATGCCGTGATCGACGACATCCGCGCGTCCCTCGCCCGCTCCGGCATCCACAAACTGGTAATCGTCAACGGCCACGGTGGGAACTACGTCCTGTCCAACGTCGTCCAGGAGGCCAACGTCGACGGGCCTGCGGTCTCCCTCTTCCCCCTCGGAGCCGAGTGGGACCGAGCCCGCGACAACGCCGGGCTCGTCTCCGACCGCCACGCCGACATGCACGCTGGCGAGATCGAGACATCCGTCCTTCTTCACGCGGCGCCCGAGCTGGTGCGGGACGGGTTCGCCGATGCCGACCATGACGGCGGCAGCCGTCCCTTCCTGCTGGTCCAGGGCATGAGTGCGTACACCGAAACCGGCGTGATCGGCTTCCCATCCCACGCAACCGCGGCCAAAGGGAAGGCCGTCCTGGAAAGCCTGGTCAGCAGCTTCGAGGGCCATCTCAGGGCAGTGGACGAGACAGGTTGAGGTGAAGGAAGGGAGTACGGTCACGGTGGTACGGGACGAGGATGACTCGACCCAGCGGCCACCCATCCGTGGAGATTGTCGGCGGCCGGAACCTCCCCTTGTAAGGTCGGAACGTGGCCACTCTCTCGCTCTCCGACGACCTGCAGGACCTCCCAGACCTTCCGGCGGAGGCTCTGGAACACGGCGAGGTCTTCACTCGGCGCTGGGTGGTCGACCTCATTCTGGACCTGCTCGGCTACACAGCCGATAAGGATCTCTGCGCCGTGAGGCTCGTCGAGCCGGCGTGTGGCGGAGGCGCTTTCCTCGGGGCCGTCGCTGCACGGGTCAGCGCCTCGTGCCGGGCTTATGGCCGCCCCATCACGGACGCGCTCGACGCCGTGCAAGCGTTCGATCTGCTGGACCGCAACGTGCGGGAGAGCCGCGATCGGGTCGAGACGGTTCTGCTCGATGCGGGCGAGCGGCCGGAGGAAGCGCGGAAGGCAGCCGAAGCTTGGATCCAGCAGGGTGACTATTTGCTGCAGCCGGAAATCGGGCTCCGCGCCGACTACGTCGTGGGGAATCCCCCGTACATCCGGCTGGAGGATGTACCAGACGAGCGGATGACCGCCTATCGCAACGCCTGCTCCACAATGGGTGGCCGAGCCGACGTCTACGTCGGGTTCTACGAGGTCGCGCTGCGAAGCCTCAGCCCCGACGGACAACTGGGGTTCATCTGCGCCGACCGCTGGATGCGCAACCAGTACGGCCGCCGCCTTCGGCAGCTGGTGACCAAGGCGTACAGCATGGATCTCGCCCTGGTCATGCACGACGTGGACGCGTTCGACGACCAGGTTTCGGCTTACCCGGCGATCACTCTCATCTCGAACCGGGATCAGGGTGAGGCCGTCGCCGCGGACACGACCAAGTCCTTCGCGGCCGGACAGGCCAAGGAATTCGCCGCATGGTACGTGGGCGGGCAAACCTCGACGATTACCACGGCCGCCTTCCAAGCGGCCCGCATGCCGCACTGGTTCCCCGAGGAGGACTCGTGGCCGACCGGTTCTCCAAAGAGGCTCGCAGTCCTCGAAGACCTCACCGAGCGCTTCCGGCCGCTGGAGGACGTGGAGACCGGCACCAGAGTCGGCATCGGGATCGCCACCGGCGCCGACAAGGTCTTCCTCACCAGGGATAAGGGCCTGGTCGAGGAGGAGCGCCTGCTGCCCATGGCTATGGTCCGGGACACGACCAGCGGCGCGTTGAAATGGGACGGCACGTTTCTGGTCAATCCGTGGGCTGCGAGCGGCGAGCTGGTGGACCTCACTGCCTATCCCCGCCTCGCCTCCTATTTCAGGGAGCACGGCGACGCCCTTCGCAAGCGATACGTCGCGCTCAAGCAGCCTCAGCGCTGGTACAAGACGATCGACAAGGTCGACCACGGCCTCTCTCGCCGCCAGAAGCTGCTGTTTCCGGACATGAAGCTGAGGATCCACCCCGTCCTCGACGAAGGTGGCCTGTACCCTCACCACAACCTGTACTTCATCGTCTCGGACGTCTGGGACATGCGCGTACTCGGTGGCCTGCTGCTGTCCAAGGTCGCGGAGGCATTCGTGGAGGCGTACGCGGTCAAGATGCGAGGGGGAACCCTTCGATTCCAGGCCCAGTATCTCCGCAAGATCCGCGTACCCGACCCGGCGGCGATCAGCGAGAGCGATCGGGCCGCTCTGGCGGAAGCCTTCGACAGGAGAGACGTGGAGGCGGCCACAGACGCCGCCCTGCGCGTCTATGGACTTGCCGGGCTTCCCGACTAGGAGCAGAGCGCCTTGGCCGTCAACCGGCAGGATTTCGACCGTGCAGTTGCCGCGTACTGGGCGATCAAAAAGAGCCAAGGCGAGAGCTCAACCCTCAACGGCAAAGTCGGCGCTGGCACAGCCGGCAATGTCCGGGGCGGCGCGCACTTCGACCCCATCGCCAACCTCCTGTCCCAGTTCTTCCTCGACGCGGGCTACCCGGCGAGCTCCATCCGCGTGACGGTTGGCGACCACCTGGAACTCCCCGGCTACTACCGCCCACAGAAGCGCTGGGACGTCGTCGTCTCCTACGAGGACACCCTCGTAGCTGCCTTCGAACTCAAGGGCCTCGGATCGCCCTCCTTCAGTAACAACTACAACAACCGTGTCGAGGAAGCCCTCGGTAGCGCTGTCGATGTCCGGCGAGCCCGGCTTGCCAAGTTCTTCCCGGGCGAGCGGCCTTGGCTGGGCTACCTGTTCATCATGGAGGACGCCCCGAAGTCGCAGGCCCCGGTTGACATCGCCCAAGGAACGGCATTCCCGGTCGAGGACATCTGGCTCGCGGATTGCTGTCTGGCAGCTGGTGGCAAGCCGTGCGGCCTGCCGAAGAAGAAGACGCTGCACGGGAAGTCCTACCAGGAGCGCTACGCGATCTTCTGCGAACGCTTGGTCGAGAAGGAGATGTACGACGCGGTCTGCTACATCACCTCCTCACCCGAGGCGCCGACGGCCAAGGAGCCGTCCTCTCAGCTGGACTGGGCACACTTCTCAGCCGCCATAGTGGGACGCATCACATACCTGAAGGAACTCGGCATGCCGAAGCCCCAGTCACAGTCACAGGAAACCCTGTTTCCCGAGCTCGCCTAACCTGACCGCGCTCCCGACCTGAGCCCGGCCGGGTTAGCCGGACCAACGCGCAAGCGCTGCACTTCTGTTGCCTTCCCTCCGTCCGGGGCCATCCGGACGGAGGTCATCAGAGCGTTCTGCCACAGGTCAGGACAATGGCCTCAGCCGGACGGGGTACGAGCAGCTGGAGAATGCGATCGGGGGCCGCAGCGACACCACCACGAGGGGGAACACACCCATGGCCGTCAGCCAGAGACTCCGCTTCGAGATTCTTCGACGTGACTCCCACACTTGCCGCTACTGCGGGGCTCAGGCTCCCGGCATCCGGCTCACAGTGGACCACGTCATACCTACTGCCCTTGGCGGCCCCGACACCCCGGACAACCTCACCACCGCCTGTGAGGACTGCAACAGTGGCAAGTCTTCCGTACCCGCCGAGGCCCCGGTCGTGGCCGCCGTGCGGCAGGACGCCGAGCGCTGGGCAAGGGCTATGCGCCAGGCTGCCGAAGAGGCAGAGCAGGACCATCGGGCCCGCCACGAGTACCGGACGGTGTTCGCCGAGGCTTGGGCTGCACATCCCGCCACCCGCAACGCGAAACTACCCACCACCTGGGGCAAGAGCGTGGACGCCCTGGGCGCCGCCGGCCTGCCAGGCTGGGCACTCGCCGACTCGGTGGAGACCGCAGCCGCTCAGGCGGAACGTCGCAAGATCACCATCGACAGCGTGTTCAGGTACACCTGCGGCGTCGCCTGGAAGAAGGCGAAGGCCCTGAGTGACAGGGCCCTCCAACTCGTGGGCTCAGAGAGCCCGGCGCACAGCCGAGACGGCTACGACCACAACACCGCATACACCGCACTATGCGACATCGCCCGGTTCCTTGAGGGCTCGCGGTGCACCGAGGTGCCCGAGCACACGGTCGATGCCAGGGAGACCGCCGCACTGTTCGCCGTGATGCTGGCCGCCACCTCCATTGACTGTTACGTCGAAGAGGGCACCATACGGAAATCAGCGCCGCCGCCCGTGCCGAACCTCAACAGGCCCTGGTGGGCTCACTTCATGGCCGGCCATGGGAGACCGGACCTGGAGGCGTGGCACGAAGAGGTCCTGGATCTTGGGGAGCAGCCTGACGACGAACAGGACCCCGCCCGGTGGGTGACCCTGGACGCACGCCCCCACAGCTGCACCATGGCGGAAGAACTCTCCTACGGCTGGTGGCGTGAGGTCGCAGGCGAGGAGATCGCGAAGGAAGTGACGCCCGTCTGCTTCAACGAGGAGACAGGCATCCTGCACCTGCACGCGCCGAAGCGGGCATGGGCGACCCAGATCAAGCGGCTCGCCGAACAATTGATCGCCCGACTGGACTGCGAGCCAGAGGCCCCGAAGGTCATATCGCTCCTGTTCACCGTCAAACCGTAGGACCAGGGCGCCGGCCCGTACGATGCGCTCCGGCGCGACCACGACCGTGAGGACACACTCTTGATCACCACTTTCCTGTCCGGGGGCACACGGCATGAAGTCGCCCGCGAGCAGGTTCAGCAGGCCGCAGCCCGCCTGGTCCCCGCGCACAGCGAGACGTTCAGCAAGAACCAGGCGTGGTTCGCGCTCATCGGCGGTGGCCTGCACTACGTCATCGACCTGCTCGACGCGGCGACCGGGCACCGGCCCTCCAACGTGGAGACGGCCCGCCTCGCCCTGGACGCGCTTGGCTTCCCCGTGCTGTGCCTCGCGTACGGCAGTCTTCTCGCCGATGGGCACCCCGCCCACCGCGAGTAGACACCAGCTCTACGACGCGGGCCGCGACCAGAACCCCAAGTGATGCGGCGCCCAGGCAGCTGTGCACACGCAACGTGACATGCATCGGCCGCCGGCCGCGCCAGCAGTACGGGAGTGGGAGAAATCTGGGAGAAGAAGTTCTCCCAGAGACCCCGCGAGACCACTCCAGACCCACCGACTCCAACGCCCTGACCTGCGCAAATGCCATTCACACTGATGTGGATCTTGGTTGGACGTTCTTCGGGACGAAGAGGTCGTGGGTTCAAATCCCGCCACCCCGACAGCCGAAACACCAGGTGAGGCACCTACTGAATCAGTAGGTGCCTCACCTGTTTCTGCCTGCGTGTCTATCTGCGTGACTACCGCTCCACGCGTGTCTACGGCCGCTGCGGGTAGGCGCCGAAGATCCCGTCCATGACGACGGCACCGGTCTGGATCACGGGCCGGATCTGCTTCCGGTAGACCTCCTCTGTCACAGCCGTCCCCGAGTGGCCAACGAGGCGGGAGATCACTTCCAGCGGGACGCCACGGCTCGAGAGCAGAGACACGAGGCTGTGCCGGAACTCCTGGGGGCGTCCACTCATCGGCGTTGGTCCCGTCGATGTCCTTGCCCCTGGCGGAAGCACGGCGGACAGTGGCCGCGTCGAGCGGCTTGCCCACAGCTGAGGAGAAGACGAGCCCGCGCTCCTCTCTCTCCTCAGCGGCGAGCCGATCCCAACGCTGATCCTCGAACTGCTGCGAAAGAACTGCGATGCAGCATCTCCTTGAGCGGGTTCTTGGCCTTGATAATCGTCTTGCCGCTCCTCCGCCTGACGATCCGCTTGCCGCCCGGGGTGAAGCCCAAGTTCACAGCGGCATGCTGCATGGCCGTGAGGTGTTTGGTCAGCAGCCGCTGTGCTCAGATGGTCAGCCGTCGCGGGTGTGCAGGGCTCAGCCCACGACGGGCACGACCGAAGCGAGTAACGGAACGTCCACCACCCCTCGCCGGCCCCTCGCCGTGTTCTTGCCTCTACCCACGGCCTGAGGATGCCCTCGCCTTGCGACGTACCGCGTCTGACGCTACGCGCTGATCCACCGCAGATTGCGGGACAGCCCTTGACTAAGATCATCTGCGGCAGCGCAAGCGAGGCAGATAGGCAGGGGGCGTGTCTGATATGGCGGCATCGCGGCAAAGGGGCCGGGTCTTCCCTATCGTAGAAACCTACGGTTATCCTTACGACTCGGATACGCCCGAGGCTCAAGCAGCGCAGGAAGAATGCTACTGCCCCTTCTCCGACAAAGCGTGTGAGAAGAAGAGGCAGTACAGGTTTGGCTACTGCTCCGTGACGTATCAGGCCGAATGGGATCAAGCGCAGCACACATACGCCGTATGCGACCACAGGCTTGACGGCATGCCAACCGAATTGGCGATGCGTGATTATTTCGGCGACCAACCCGCCCGCTTGATATCAGAGGTCACCGTCACCCAGCGACCGAGGCTGAATCTTGACTACGTAGCCTATACGAAAAATTCTAGCCGCCCCGGAGATATCACAGCAATCGCCATCGAAACACAAGCAATCGACCTACGGGGCGGGGGCGTGGGACCTGCCTTCGCGGCTTGGGAAGCTGGCGAGCCAGACAAGTGGCGGGAGTATTTCACCCGGGAGGCTGCCGAAAAGGGTCGACCGGACAAGGTCAATTACGGAGTAAACACAAGCAACGTACACAAAAGACTCGGCACGCAAGTTGCGGAAAAAGGGACTCGCCTGGAGCGAATTTCCGTTCCTCTCTACGTTGTGATGCAGCAGAAAATCCTGGAACAGCTCAGGTCGCGAGTTAATTTCGCGGAGCTGAGTAATTCCGACCCCTGGAATATTACTTTCATGGGGTTCGACTATGATGGAAAACTGCTAGCGGATGGTCGACTCGCCATGTCACACAGCGAGACTGTTCGGACCAACGTCGAGGAGTACACACGGGCGATGTTCTCAGGCGGGGAATCCTCCATAACCCGGAGTGACTTCGTAGCAAAGGTGAAGCGCAAGGCTGCTGCTCAGGTCCGGCAACGTCAGGACGGCCTTCGCCTCTTCTAGAAGAGTGCCTCCTCGCAGTGCTCAACATCCGCGGTAGCAGGTTCCTGTTCGTTGGCCACGAGTCCGCCCGTAATGTTCCGGCGTGCAGACGCAGAGAAGTGCGAAGCGATCTCGAATCCGATGGCCCTCCTCCCATTCTGCACAGCGACAGAAAGAGCACGCCCTGTGCCGCAG
This sequence comes from Streptomyces sp. NPDC006879, assembly GCF_042869595.1. Classification (NCBI taxonomy): domain Bacteria; kingdom Bacillati; phylum Actinomycetota; class Actinomycetes; order Kitasatosporales; family Streptomycetaceae; genus Streptomyces; species Streptomyces sp. NPDC006879. The sequence continues at coordinate 138,622 of NZ_JBIAGC010000010.1, read as the reverse complement.
AAGGGGTCCAAGACAAGGCCTCCAGGTGGGCACGAGCTAAGGATCCTCGGTTCAATTAGCTTGACAGGAAACGTGGCTGAGTGACCGTCAGAACCAGGAGCTGCGTTCACAGTCACGACATCGCGTGCACCGACTTCCACTGCCGACATGTCGTAGTAGTACTTGGCCCGCCCTTCTTTGGGGCGCTTCACGAAGTGAAAGAAGTGCTCATGCGCCAAACGGAGTCGATCCTTTTCCGGGCGTGGCGGTACGTTGCGCTTCTCCCAGATAAGGTCGTTTCGCAAGATCCACCGATTTTCCTGCATGGCAATAGCGAAGCGTGCAGGAATGAGAAGAAGTTGCTTTTCTTGGCGAAACCCCCCCATGGGGGTCTTCCGCCGCATGCGCGGATTGTCTCCCAGTCCTTGCCGGCCATCCATCCTGATGCTAGACCAGCGTGCAAAGTACGTATCACCAATGTTCACCCAAAGGCTTCCTCCTGGCTTTAGCGCAGCTGCACCCCGCTGAAAAAAGTCGGCAAGGTTGGATACGTACCACTCAGGCAACGGCTCCATACCCAGGCAACCGCCATGCAGTCGGTACCAGTCGTAGGGTGGGGGCTCCTCTTTGCTCCCTCCTTCATCTAGCCACTCCTGCAAGATGTCTTCATTATGACTCAGGCCGTAGGTTCGGAGCCCCCAGTAAGGGGGGGAAGTGATTATCAGGTCAACAGACTCGCTTGCAAGCTTCCCCATTAGGTCGTAGGCGTCTCCCTCAAGCACCTCAGCAACGCAGTCCTGACGCGGGATTGAGGCCGCCTGCGAACTTTCCATACCCACGACTCCCTATCGCTTCCTTCATGCACGTGAGGGGAAATTCTAGCATCGTTTGATGCTAACCGCGGCGAAACATGATGAAAACCAATACCTGATTCCACCTAGATCCCAACTCCCGCCAACTAAACATCATCGAAACGTAGGCCAGTTTTCGCAAAATTGAGACTCCCGCCTGCGGCGGTATGCACGTCGCCTCATCGCAGCTCACCAGGAAGATCCACCATGAATCGATGTGAGCCTGCAAACCACGCAACTCGGCTTCGAAACGCCAGCGGTCGGTCCACAAAAGACTGACGCCTAATTCGGCTCAACTCTTTGCGTAACTGGACCTGAGCACCGCGCAGGAAATCTTCACCCATGCGTAGCGACCAAGACTCCCACGCTGAGTTTCCTCCAGATCAGCGCCGGCGGCGGGAGTCGGCAGACGTCTACTTCAACACCTTTACCAGCATTACGTTCCACCACCTCGCAGCAGAGGCTCCAGGCGCGCCCTCGCGGAGCTACTGCGGCGACTCGACGCCGTGGTCGTAGTCCCGGGCGAGTCGGTGATTCCCCGCCGGGAGGACGGCCGAGACGGACTATCAGTGGTGACGACCGACGCGTTCCCGTAGTGCCCGCCCTGACAGGCGCAGAGATCACCGAGGCCTTCTGGGCCTCCTTGGAGACGAAGAAGGCCTGCGAAGAGGGCCTGGATCCTCCGAGTGACGAAGATCCCTGACGATGTCATTGGCGTTTCAACACCGGAGCCAACGCCCTGGCCGATCAACAACCGCCATTATGAGTGGAGTTGCGGAGTCGAGGGATGGAAGGATGATCACTTGACGCCGCCCCGCCGTCTGGGCGGCGTAGAGCCACGGGTGTCCCTCGGCGAAAGGTGCGCTGATGAGGCGTGAGAGCAACGGCCGTCCCACCCCCACCGACCGCGCTCCGCGCAGGAAGCCGCACGCCTGGCTGGGGACGATGTTCCGCGACCTGGCGCACTGGCTGGCGCGCCGACCCGTGCGCGTGCCCGAGGGGTTCCGTGCCCTCCCCCACTCAGCGGATGCGCGCATGGCGATCTGGGCCGTGACCGCCGCGGACGTCGTGGCCAGCGTCGCGGTCGATGCGATGGTTCCGCCCGCCTACCGGCCCCTCCATCTGGTGTGGGTGGCCTCCACCCTGTTGCTGACCTTCGGGTTCTGCGCCATGACGGCTCGCACCCCGCACCTTCTCGACCACCAGGTCCTGAGGCTGCGCACCGGCCCGCTGCGGGAGTTGACCGTCCCGCTGGCCGCCATACGCACGGCGAAGGCAGCACATGGCGTGGTGCAGGGGCACGGACTGCGAAGCGACCTCACCGATGCCGAGGTGGCTGCCTGTTCGGTGAGTAGCGCCACCACCGTCCTGATCGAACTGGACCAGGCGCTGCCGGTGCCGCTCAGGCGGGGCGGCCGGGCCATAGCCACCCGTATCCGGTGCACAGCTGACCAGCCGGCCGAGGCCGCACGGCTGATCAGGGAGGCGGCGGCGCGGACGCGCTGAGCCCGGCAATGCCCTGTCGCACTTCCGTGGCCGTGGGATCAGCCTTTGCCCGTACGGCACTTGGCGAGCTCCGCCACCAGTTGGTCCAGGTACTCCCGTGCGGTGCGGGAGGTGCCCGACAGGGCGGCGGCCTGCCCGGCCCAGAGGCTGGCGCGGTCGGCCCTGCCCTGGGAGATGGCAGCCGCCCTGATGGGGCGCATCAGGGCGTTCTGTACCGGGTAGGCCGGCACCTCGTCCTCATGTGCGGCCAGGTCCCGGACGAAAGCGTTGGGGATTCCCCGGGCGGTGCGACCCGAGAAGAGCCTGGTGAGCACCGTGGTGCGGGCCTCGGGTCCGCCCAACGCTCGCTTGTGCACGGCGCTGGCGCCGGACTCCGTGGTGGCGAGGAAGCCGGTGCCGATCTGCACGCCGTCGGCGCCGAGGGTCAGGGCGGCGGCGATGCCGCGACCGTCGGCGATGCCGCCGGCCGCGATCACGGGGACCGAGAGCGCGTCGGCCACCTGCGGCACCAGCGAGAACGTGCCGACCAGGGACTCCCTGACCGGACGCAGGAACGCTCCCCGGTGGCCGCCGGCGTCGCTGCCGGAGGCCACCACGGCGTCCATCCCGGCGGCTTCCAGCGCGAGGGCTTCCTCGACCGTGGTCGCCGTGCCGATCAGGGCGATGCCCCGAGCGTGTGCCGCTTCGACCAGGTCCCGGGGCGGAACTCCCATCACGAAGCTCACGACGGGTGGTCGGGCGGCGAGCAGGGCGGCTGCCTGGGCTTGGAACGCTGGGTGGGCAAGGGCTTCGGCGGGCGGGGGTCCAGGCACCCCGAGCTCTTCGTAGTACGGGCGCAACCGCTCGGTGTGAGCGGCTAGTTCGGCAGTGTCGGGCGGGGCGCCGCGCTCTTCGTCCTGCGGTACCCAGAGGTTCACGGCGAAGGGGCGGCTGGTGGCGGACCGGATCTGCGCGACCAGCGGGCCGATGGCCCGCGGCTCCAGGACGTGGGCGCCGTAGGAGCCGAGACCGCCGCCCTCGGATACCGCGGCGGCCAGTTCCACCGAGGACAGCCCGCCGCCGAACGGGCCTTGGATGAGCGGGTGTTCGATGCCCAGCAGGGCGCTGAGCCGGCTGGTGCTCATGCCGTGGCCAGGGTGGACGCCCCGGTACGGCCGTGGACGAACCGCAGCGCGGTCTGCGCGACCCGCTGTCCGAGGTGCCGAGCGGTACGCAGGTCAGCGTCGCCGGGTGCGAGATCGGGGCCCTGGTCGGCTGGGGACTGTGCCATGGCACCCGTGAAGGCACCCAGGCGGTTGATGTCTCGCGGGTCGCCGTTCGAGGAGTAGATCCAGCCGGGCAGCAGGCCGAGCGAGATCCAGTGCATGCCGTGTTGGCCCGCCAGGACGGCCATGGAGACGAGGGCGCTGTCCTTGTTGCCGTTGAGGGCGGCCGAGTTGGTGAATCCGGCCGCCAGTTTGTCCTGCCAGCCGCGTTCGGCCCAGATCGGGGCGCTGGCCTCGGCGAACCGTTGGAAGCCGGCGGAGGTGCTGCCCATGTAGGTGGGCGAGCCGAAGATGACGGCTTCAGCGCCGTCGATGGCGTCCCAGAGTTCCTCGTCCAGGGTGCTGACGTCGCGCAGGTCGGCACGGACGCCGAGGACCGAGTCGACGCCTTCGGCGACCGCGGTGGCTTGGCGGGCGGTGTGCCCGTAGCCGCTGTGGTAGGCGATGACGACGGAGAGGGGTTCGGACATGGGGGCTCCAGGAGTGGGGGCGGGCGCTGGTGCCCGCCGCTCCTCAGGAGAGTAGACGACCGGTCAACTAAAAAGCCACCAGGCGCAGCGAAATAGTTGACCGGCCATATACTCAGCTCATGGGACGCACCAGCACCGCCCGCGAGAGGCTCCTCGAAACCACCGGGGAACTGATGCACAGCCGTAGCTACGCAAGCCTCGGCGTTGCGGAGATCTGCGCCGAGGCCGGGGTGAAGAAAGGAAGTTTTTACCACTTCTTCGAGTCGAAGCAGGCCCTCACCGCGGCCGTTGCCACCTCCTACTGGCAGGACCAGCGCGCTTGCTGGACCGCCGCACTGGCCGGCCCCGAGCCGGCGCTCTCCAGGCTCCAGCGGCTCCTGACCGCGCTGACCTCGGCCCAACGGGCCCGCAAGGAGACGACCGGGGCGGTGGACGGCTGCCTGCTGGGCAACCTCGCCCTGGAGCTCAGCAACACGGAGCCCGACGTTCGGGCCTGCCTGGACCAGGCCTTCGCCGAGCAGACCGCGCTCATCGCCGCGACCATCGAAGAGGCCGCGGCCGAGGGCACCGTCCCCCGCGGGCGCGCCACCACCGCCACCGCCCGCGCGGTGATCGCCCAACTCGAGGGCCTGGTGCTGTTCGCCAAGCTCAAGAACGATCCGACGGTGCTCGACACCCTCTGGTCGGACACCTTGCTCCTCCTCGGCGCCCGGCAGGGCTGACCGCCCGACGGCGAACCGTCCGGCGGGTTGGCGTCGATCAGTGCCCCGCGGAGAGTTCGCCGCTGAGGGTCTTGTGGAGCTCGGCACTGGGCTTGTTCAGCCCGATGATCTCCACGCTCTTGCCGCGCTGCGCGTAGCGGTGCTCGATCGCGTCCAGTGCCGCCACCGAGGAGGCGTCCCAGATGTGCGCGGAAGAGAGGTCGACGACCACCTTGGAGGGGTCGCCCGCGTAGTCGAAACGGCCGACCAGGTCGTTCGAGGAGGCGAAGAAGAGCTCACCGGTGACCCGGTAGACCACGTGGCTGCCGTCGGGGTCGAGGACGGAGGTGACGTCGGCGAGGTGCGCGACCCGCTTGGCGAAGATCACCATGGCGGTGACGGAGCCGACGACCACGCCGATCGCGAGGTTGTGCGTGGCGACCACGCAGGCCACGGTGACCACCATGACCAGGAGCTCGCCGAGCGGCATCCGGCGGATGGTCTTGGGGGCGACGGAGTGCCAGTCGAAGGTCGCGAAACAGACCATGATCATCACCGCGACCAGGGCGGCCATCGGAATGTCGGAGACCAACGGCCCGAAGGAGATGCACAGCACCATCAGGAAGGCACCGGCCAGGAAGGTGGACAGGCGGGTCCGCGCACCGGACACCTTGACGTTGATCATCGTCTGACCGATCATCGCGCAGCCGCCCATGCCACCGAAGAAACCGGTGACGATGTTGGCGATGCCCTGCCCGATCGACTCGCGCGTCTTGGAGGAACGGGTCTCAGTGATCTCGTCGACCAGCTTGGCGGTCATCAACGACTCCATGAGGCCGACCAGGGCCATGGCGAAGGCGTAAGGCGCGATGATCTTGAGGGTTTCCACGGTGAACGGCACGTCAGGCAGACCGGGCACCGGCAGCGAGGAGGGCAGCTTGCCCTCGTCACCCACGGTGGGAACGGCGATGCCGGCGCCCACGGTGATCGCGGTCAGGATGACGATGGACACCAGCGGGGCCGGGACCACGTTGGTGACCTTGGGGAAGAAGACCATCAGCGCCAGCCCGCCGAGGATCAGCGGGTACACGGCGAAGGGCACATCGCTCATCGCGGGCACCTGCGCCATGAAGATCAAGATGGCCAGGGAGTTGACGAACCCCACCATCACCGAGCGGGGGACGAACCGCATCAGTTTCGCCACGCCCAGCGCGCCCAGGGCGATCTGGAAGACGCCGGCCAGGATGACGGCGGCCACCAGGTAGCCCAGTCCATGGTCGCGGTTCAGCGGGGCGATCACCAGCGCCACCGCTCCGGTCGCCGCCGTGATCATCGCTGCCCGGCCACCGACGAAGGCGATCACGACCGCCATGGTGAAGGAGGCGAAGAGGCCGATCGCGGGATCGACCCCAGCGATGATCGAGAAGGAGATCGCCTCCGGAATCAGGGCGAGCGCGACGACGAGACCGGCCAGCACCTCGGTCCGGAACACCTTTGGCGAGAGCCAGGTCGGACGAGGCAGGGAGAGAGTAGGCAAGGCAGGAGGACCTGTCGTGTTCGGGCGCACCCGGGGGAACGCGCGTGGACACGCGGAGCAGCCAAGCGGCACCCCGCGGAGCACCCGCGCAGGGCGGGCGGAAGTCTTCGGGAGACGGAGCGGCGAGCACCGGCAGTGCTGGACGCCGAACCGTCGGCATCAGCGCTACGTCACGGCGGGCAAGTGGCGGAGCCGGGCGCCGGATAGGTGCGCACGCTGTCCCCTTGCAGAATGTCGACGGGCCGTCCGCCGGGAGCGTCGTCGACCCCGGCGCACCGTACGGACCCGGAGGCCCGCGGCGATGGTGAGGGCGTCACGAGACCACCCTCGACCGCAGCAACTCTACCCTAACGTTAGAGTAGAGATCAGTGCGGTCCCCCGGCCGCCGCCACAGAAGCGAGAGGATCCGGGCCGCGTGGACTTTGAGCACATGCAGATCGGCGAGGTGGCCGCGCGTACCGAGCTGTCCCTGCGCACGATCCGGCACTACGAGGAGTCCGGGCTGGTCACGCCCTCCGCCCGGAGCCAGGGCGGGTTCCGGCTGTACACCGAGACGGACGTACAGCGACTGATGGTGATCCGGCGCATGAAGCCGCTCGGCTTCTCCCTCGACCAGATGCGTGACCTGCTCGACGCCACGGACCGGCTTGACGCGGCCGGGCCCGGCGCGACCGGGGAACGTGCGGAACTGATCGAACGGATCAGCGTTTTCGAGCGGGACGCCAGCGCCCGGGTGGCTGACCTGCGCGAGCAGCTGGCCCGGGCGGAGGACTTCGCCTCGACCTTGCGCACCCGCCTGGTGCAGGGCGTACAGGCCGACTTCGTCGCCGGCTGAGGGAGGCGGCGCGCTCAGCCCCCGGGCTGCTGCATCCATCCGTCCGGTCCCGGGTTCCCGCCCTCGGCGCGCTGGCAGAGCCGGCCCAGATAGTGGCGCCAGCCCTCAGCGTGCGCCTCGCACGCCCCGGAGGAGGGGAGCCCGCTGTGCACGAGGCGCAGCAAGGTGCCGTCCCCGTCGGGCTCCAGGGTGATCTCCACCGTGCTGGAGCCGGGTGGCACCGGCGTCGGGCCGCCCTCCCAGCCCCAGGTGAGGACGAGCCGTTCGGGGGGCTCCACGACCAGGAAGCGCCCGGAGGCGATGTGTTCCCCGTTGACCCTGGTGCGGTAGGAGCCGCCGGGTACGAAGGAGAACGCGCCGTCGGCGCCCATCCAGGACAGCCATTTGTCCCGGTCGGTGAAGAAGTCGAACACCGTCTCCGGGCTTGCCCTGATGTGCCGTTCGAGGGTGACGGTGAAGTTGGGAGTCGTCATGACGCATCTCCGGCCTCTTCGGCCTCTTCGGCCAGCTTGGCCAGGGTGTCGAGCTTGGCTGCCCACATGGACTGGAGGTAGTCGGCGAGCGGGCCCAGCGCTTCCCGGTCGGCCCGGTAGAAGCGCCTGGTCCCGTCCTTGCGCAAGGTGACCAGGTGGGTGTCACGTAGGACCTTCAGGTGCTGGGAGACTGCGCCGAAGGTGACGTTGAAGCGGGCGGCTATCTCGCCCGCGGAGAGCTCCTCGTCCCAGATCAGCCGGAGTATCTCGCGCCGCCTGGGTTCCGCTATGACCTGAACCGCGTCCATGGGGGAATTTTAGTCCAGCCTCCAGCTTGCCCCTCCACGGAGAGTTATTTTAGTCTGAACTTAAGTAAATTCCCTCGCACCACCGGGAGGACGCCATGGCCGCGATCACCTACGAAACCGAGATCGCCACCGCGCCGGCCCGCGTCCTGGAGGCGCTCAACACCCACGAAGGGCTCACCGGCTGGTGGACCACCGGTGTGAACCGCAAGGGCGAGATCCTGTTCTTCGACTTCCCCGGCGTGCCCGAGCCCTTCCAACTCCGCCGCGACCGCGCCGACGAAGAGCGCGTGGTCTGGCTCAGCGTGGGCGCCTTCCCGCCGCACTGGGCCGGCACCACCATCAGCTGGGACCTCACCGAGACGTCCGGAGGCACCCGGGTGGCCTTCTCCCACAGCGGCTTCCCGGACGGGGAGAGCGAGATCCCGATGATCAGCGAGACCTGGGGTCAGCTGATGACCCGGCTGAAGCACTACGCCGAGAGCGGCACACCGGACCCCCTGTTCACGCCCTGACCACCAGAGGCGGTGCGAGATGCCCCGGGGAGGGGCCCGCGCGAGGATGGGGGGATGGACCCGAGATCGCTCAGCCAGATCAGCGGCGCGGCGCGGGTGGCCGAGTCGGGGGAGGGCATCAGCGAAGAGGAACTCGCGCTGGCGACCCGCAACCACGGGCTGCCCCTGGAGGCCCTGCGTTACGAGGTCACGCCCCCCGGTTTGCACTATGTGCTGGTCCACTACGACATCCCGGCCGCACCGGCCGACTGGCGGCTCACCGTCGGCGGCGAGGTCCGCAATCCGCTGGCCATGGACATGGCGGAGCTCACCGCGCTGCCCGCGGTCACCCGGCGCGTCACGATGGAGTGCGCCGGCAACGGGCGCGCCCTCTTGGCCCCCCGGCCGATCAGTCAGCCCTGGCTGGTGGAGGCTGTGGGCACAACCGACTGGACGGGGGTCCCGTTGCGGGCCGTCCTCGCCGAGGCCGGCCCGTCGCCGGGGAGCGTGGAGGCCGTGTTCACGGGCGCCGACCACGGTGTCGAACGGGGCGTGGAGCAGGACTACCAGCGCAGTCTGCCGCTGCCGGTGGACGCGGACGTGCTGTTGGCCTTCGAGATGAACGGACAACCGCTACCGCCCCAGCACGGTCATCCACTGCGGTTGATCGTCCCCGGCTGGTACGGAATGGCGCATGTGAAATGGCTGCGGGACATCTCAGTGGTGGACACCGCGTTCACCGGTTTCCAGCAGTCCGTCGCCTACCGCTACCGACAACACCCCGAGGACGCCGGCGAACCGGTGACCCGGATCGCGCCACGGGCCCTGATGGTCCCGCCGGGCTTCCCCGACTTCCTCACGCGCACCCGGATCGTGCCCGCCGGCCCAGTCCGGTTGGAAGGCCGGACCTGGTCGGGCTTCGGGCCCGTCACCCAGGTGACGCTCAGTTCCGACGGAGGGCGCAGTTGGACCCTCGCCGAGGTGACCCCACCAGGGGCACACCGCAAGGCCTGGCAGGCCTGGCGGGCGCAGTGGACGGCCACGCCCGGACACCACACCCTGACCGTCCGGGCGTTCGACGCGGAAGGTCACGCCCAGCCCCTCGAACAGCCTTGGAACCGAGGTGGTTTCGGCAACAACATGGTCCAGCGGGTGCCAGTGTTCTGCCGGTGACCTCCGCGCCACCGTGGGTCAGGCGCCCCGGGTGGGGTCGGATCCGGTGCGGGGCGGCCTCGCCAAGCGGTGGCGGGGGTCGCCAGCACGGGTGATGGCGGACTCCACCGCGGCCACCCGGTCAGCGAGGAGTCCCAGCGCGGCCACCGCACGGGCCAGCGGGTCCTCGGTCCGGCCACCGAGTGCCTGGGTCCGCACGTAGGCTGCCTTGACCGCTTCCCAGCGCAGCGCCTGCTCCCGGGTGAGGGTGCCGCGCAGTTCGGCGAGTTTGAGGAGGTTGGCCTCCGCCCCGGAGGTGAGGGTCTGGGCCTCGCCCGTGTAGTGGTCGTCGACGACCGCGGTCAGTTCCGCGGCGTTCATCACCGGGTCGATCCGGGCCACGATCTTGTTCATGTTGCGGTACGAGCCTTGCAGCAGGAATGGCGGCTCCGTGCGGGTGGCGTCGCTCCGGGCAGCCGAGGCGATGTACGCCTCGTTGACCGCCAGGACCGTCCGACGGGCGGTCAACAGGTGGCGCAGCACCGCGAGGACCTGCTCCAGTTCGGCCGGCGGGTAGGGGTGCGCCAGGCGGTCGGCCCGGGCCGCCGGGTCCCGTTCGGCCAGACGTAGCAGCAGGTCGAGGTCGGCGCGTTCCCGACCGGCGAGCGGGGCGAGTACGGGGTGGGAGGTCAGGGCGTTCTCGATGAAGCTGACCGCGAAGGCGTCCTCCTTGCCGGTCAGGACGTCGCCGAGGTTCCAGACGTCGGCGCGGTTGGCGAGCATGTCCGGGATACGAAAGCGCTGGCCGGACTCGGTGTAGGGGTTGCCGGCCATGCAGACCGCGAAGCGCTTGCCGCGCAGGTCGTAGGTGCGCGCTCGGCCGTTCCAGACGCCCTCCATCCGGCGGGTGGCGTCGCACAGCGAGATGAACTTCTGGAGCAGCTCCGGCGAGGTGTGCTGGATGTCGTCGAGGTAGAGCAGGGTGTTGTTGCCGGCCTCAAGAGCGAAGTTGATCTTCTCGACCTCTTGCCGGGCCGTGGCGTTCGGTGCCTCGTCCGGATCGAGCGAGGTGACCGCGTGCCCGAGCGCCGGGCCGTTGACCTTGACCAGGACCAGGCCGAGGCGGTCGGCCACGTACTCCATCAGCGTCGTCTTGCCGTAGCCCGGCGGGGAGACGAGCAGCAGCAGGCCGTTGCTGTCGGTGCGCTTCGAATCGCCCGCGGTACCGAGCTGCTTGGCCAGGTTGTCCCCGATCAGGGGGAGGCAGACCTCGTCCAGGAGCCGGCTCCGGACGAAAGCCGACATGACCTCCGGCCGGTAGTCGTCCAGCCGCAGCCGGGTGCGCTCCGAGGCAACCAGCGCGGTGCGCCGCCGCTGGTAGTCGCGGAACCCCGCCACCGTGTCGGCGGTGAACGCCCTGGTGCGGGTGAGCAGTTCGTCGATGCGGACGGTCAAGGTACGGCCGGCGATGCGCGGATGCCGGCCAAGCAGCCCCTCGACCCGCAGGGTCAAGGCCGCGTCCGAGTCGTAGCGGGCGAGCCCACCGCAGAGTTCGACGGCCACCGCCTCGGCCAGGTCGCCGACGCTCACGTCCTCGCCGGACGCGGACGTGTACGCGCCCAACCAGGCCTCCACGACCTGTTGCCGGTCCGCGGGCTCTTCGAGCGCGCACAGGCTCTCCTGGTACGCCGCGGTGTCCAGCGCACGGCGGAACTTCTCCAGCAGGGTGCGCGCGGTGGCGCTGGTGACGAACCCCTCCGGGCTGCCCGCCAGCTCCTCGAAGAGATACTCGGCGGCAACCGGCCCATCGTCGCCGCCCATGGCCCGGGCCAGCTCCCCCTGGAAGTCGGTGATCGCAGTCACCAGCCCGAAGGTGTCGCGGGCTCGGGCCAGCGAAGCGGCTCGGCCGGCCCAGCGCGTGCGGCTCTCGGCGGTCGTACGGTGCTCCCAGAAGAGCTGCGCCGCTGCGCGCGCCTTCGGCGGGTAGCGCAGCAGCCCGGCGTTCTGGTGCAGCTCCAGCAGCGCGGTCAGGATGACGGTGGCGTCGTGGTCGTGGACGCCCCTTTCGTAGCCCTCGTCCAGGGCTGCCTCGGCGGCCTGGCGGACGAGGGGCGGCAGGTCCGCGGCGGCCAGTGCCTCGGGACCGTGCTCAGCGAGCAGCCGGACCGCGAGGAACTCCGCGCGGTACACCTCGTGGTTCTCCGAGGGGAGTGTCTGCCCCCAGAATCGACGGGTGGCGGTGAATTCGGGGTCGGTGACCGGGGAGCGGTAGTCGGTGCCGGTCAGGGCGAAGGCCAACTCCTCGCCCTGCGGCACCAAGGTGAGCTCCAGCGGCTGGGTGTTGACCGCGAACCGATGGCGGCCCAGGCGGAGCGTCCGGCCGCCGTCCGCGTACAACTCCGTGCGGTCGCGCAGGGCCCGGACGGCTCCCTGGCGGGCCGACTTGATGCGGCCGTCGAGTTCCTCCGCCCTGGTCCGCTCACCGATTTCGCGCAGTTCCTCGGCGGTGCGTCGGACCTTGGCCACCATCGGGTCCGAGGCGAAGAAGGTGCTGACCTCGTCAGGGTCGGCCAAGGTGGCGGCCCCACGGGTGACGGTCTCCAGGACCCGGGCGGCGGATTCGGCGAGCCGTTCGGCGCGGCGGGCCCGGTCGTCCTGGAGGGTCTGGCGGCGGGCGGAGAACGCCTCGTACACCTCGGTGCGCTTGGCGGCCAGTTCGGTGAGGAAGCCCTCTGAGTCCGCGAACCTGGATTCCAGGTCCTCCACGCGCAGCAGCAGCCTGGAGAGCTGCTCCTCACAACCCTCGGGCGTGTCCGCGGCGGCGAGCGCCCCGGTGACGGCCTGGCCGAGCAGAGCGGACTCCGCGGCGAACTCGGCCCGCCCTTCCTGGGAGAGGAGTTCTCGTCGACGGGCATCGAGGAGGGCGCGCACACGGTTGACCCCGCCGAGGACTGCGGCGATCCGCCCCAGGATGGCGGTACGGACGGTGGTGTCGCCGATGTCGAGGCCGGTGACCACTTCGGTGACGTTGCCCAGGCCCTCGGTCAGCTCGTCCAGCCGGGCGGCCAGTGGGGCGGCCTCAGCGGTGCTGGCCACCGCGCCGGCTTCCTCGGCGAGCCGCTCGACGTCCGCGTGGTAGGGGGCGAAGGCGTCCGGACGCTCCAGGAAGGCCACCGCGCGGCCAGCGAAGGAGGCGATGTCGTGCTCCACGTCGACGGCCAGCGCGTCGATGCGGTCGGTGTCGGCGTACCGCATCTCCTTGAGCGTGAGCAGGTGCCCCTGGGCGCGGCGCAGCTCGGTGAGCCGGTCCACCCAGTCGCCGGTGTCCGCCGGCGCCTCGCCGCGGATGCGACGGACCAGGGAAGCGACCTGCATGGCCGCCTCGCCCAGGGCGTCGGCGGCGCGCCGGGTCAGGGTCTGCACCGTGCGGAACTCGGCCAGCACCTGGGTGGCGGTGGCACGGACTTCCTCCAGCGGGCCGCTCAGGTCACCTACGGCCGGGTCAGCGAGCCAGTGGTGGTGGTCGGCGGCCCGCACGCAGGCGGCGACGAGGCTCTCGTACACCTCGGTGCCCGGCGGCATATCGCGCACGCCGGCGGCGATCGACAGGCAGTCGGAGATACCGCGGACCAGGTCGGCGTTGCCGAGCCGGGCCAGCTCGCCGGCGCCAGTAGGGCGGGCGGCGGCGTGGGTGTCGCTGACGTACGGGGAGCTCCATCGCTGGACGGGGTGCACCCGGGCGGGCTCGGCGGCGTCGGCGCGCAGCACCAGCAGGGTGCCGTCGTCGAAGAGGGCGTGGCCGTGGCAGGCGAGCGGGCTGGCGAGCTCCTTGCGGATGAGGTTGTAGGAGAGGAGCAGGCTACGGCCGGTGGCGCGGGCGTGGAAGACGTAGAGCACGTCCTCACCGTTGGGTGAGCGCACGGCCCGCTCGAACTCCAGGGCCGACTGCAGCTCCGCGTCGGTGTCGAAGGTCCTGGCGGTGCCCGTGGCCAGGTGGTAGCCATCGGGGAAGACGATTCCCTGGTCCTCGGGGAGCCGACGCACGGCCCGGCCGATGCCATCCAGTCGGACCACGGTGCCGGTGGTGGCGCTGTGCACCAGGTACCGGTGGGTCTCCTCCTTGTACGGGCGCACCCGCAGCAGGGTCAGCGGGCCCACCCCGGCGTACTCGATGTCGGCGTCGGCGAGGGACTGCAGCGCCTCCTCGACCGGCTCCGAGTAGATCCCCTGCGCGGTCTCCGTGTCGTCCTCGGCCTTGACGGTGAGGGTGCCACCGACCATGGCCACATAGACCCGGCCCTCGATGGACACGTGCGGGTGGCGGCCCAGGACGTGGTCCTCGCGGGCTGCGGTGGTCCACTCGACCTCGTGGGAGGGCGGGAAGACGTGGTCGCGTTCACCGCGCGCGTCCAGGAAGGCCACGGATCCGTCCGCCGCCAGGGTCCAGCGCAGGACCTTGATGTCCTCGCTCTTCTCCCCGGTCTGGAAGACGGCGAGGATCTTGCCGTCGAGACGGCGCAGTTGGAGGAGCCGGGTCTGTCGGTAGTAGCGGTGCAGGGCGGCGAACTCACGGACGAAATCGGGGTCGTCCAGCAGCCCTGGGACGGCCTGCGGCGGCAGCGGGTTCAGCTCGCGGTCGTGGAGCGCGAAGACGTCGCCGACGGAGGTCTCGGGTCCGCGCCCCGGCACCAGGTTGTAGCCGAACAGGAGGCTGTCGCCGACGGCCAGGACGTCCCGGGGCACGCAGCCGACCTCGGTGTGGATGCGCCCGGTGCCTTCGAGCGCCAGGCCGGTGGAACCGAACTCCTCGACGCGGCGGGTGTTGAGGGTTTCGGCGCGCCGGGCCAGCTCGGCGGCCTGTGCGGCGAGCCGGTCCCGCAGCACCTCGTAGGTGCCCGCGTCCATGGTCGGCGTGCTGGTCATGGTGTGGCTCCCTGCGAGTGCGTGCGGTGTCGGCGGGGTTCGGCTGCTGGTGTGCGGCGGGCGCGGGTGGGTCCCGCCCCCGCCGCCCCGTGCCGGCGGGGGCGGGGGAGACCGGGGCCGCCGCCCCGTGCCGGCGGCCCCGGAAGGGGTGTCAGACCTTGGCCGTCCCGTTGAGGCCGGCGCCCAGCTGCGCGATCGGAAGGTCGGCGATCCCCAACTTCCCTGCCTTGTCAAGGAGTTCGCCAAGCTGACCGGAAGGCGCGCCGGTCCCCTGCATCAGCTTCATCAGCAGCGCGGAAACCGTGAGGTTCTGCACGTCGGCGGTAGAGGCCGAGCTCAGGACGCGGGTCAGGTCCTCGGTGAAGTCCGAGGTTCCGTCGAGCCACGGCTTGGCGAGGGTCTGCGCGGTGTCGGAGTGCTGCACGAAGGCGTCCACGCCCTTGCCGAGGGAGATCGAGGACATCAGGCGGTCGAAGAAGACGGAGTCCCCGCCGACGATGCTGATGTCGGCCTTCTCCAGGCCTGCCGTGACGACCATCGCCTGCGCTTCGGCCACCTGCCGCTGGACTTCGAGGCCGGCCAGCTTGACCTCCTTCTCCGCCTCCAGCCGCAGCCGGTACTCCTCGTGGGTACGGGAGGCCTCGTCGAGGGCGGCCATCGCGGCGGCCTTCTCGGTCAGACCCGCGGCTTCCGCCTTCAGCTTCTCGCCGATGGCCTCGGCATCCGCCAGGGCCTGCGCCCGGGTACCGGCCGCCTGGGCCTTCAGCCGCGCCTCGGTGGCTTCGGCTTCCGCCAGCCCCGCCTTCTCGATGACGTCGGCTTCCTTGTCGCGGACCTGCACGGCGGCGAGCCCGGGTGCTGCCGCTTCGGCCTGGGTGCCTTCGGCGAGCCGCAGCTTGGCCTGGGCGTCGAGATCGGCGGCCTTGACCCTGGCCTCGGCGAGGGTGATCTCTTCGGCCGCTCGGTGCACCGCGGCCTGCTCGGCGGCCTCCGCAGCCTTGATGTCCTTGACGAGCCTTTCCTGCGCCTCGGCCTCGGCCGCGATGACCACGGCCTGCCGGTTGCGCTCGGCCTCCTCCACGGCCCGCAGCCGCTTGATGGACTCCTCCTGTTCGGCGACCGTGCGGTCCACCGCGACCCGCTCCCGGATGACCTCTGCGATGTCCCGGCGCTCGGCCTCGACCTCCTTCTCAGCCGAGATGCGCGTCAGGGAGGTCTCCCGATCCCGGGCGATGACTTCCAGCTGACGGTCCTTCTCGATGCGCTCGGTCTCGATGGCGATGACCCGCTCGCGGTTCTTCTCCGCCACCGCGACTTCACGGGCCTGGTTCTCGCGCTGCACGCCGAGCTGTTCCTCGGTCCGCAGGAAGGCGCTCTGCGCGCGCAGCCGCTCTTCCTCCTGGACCCGCTGGGTCTCGGCCTCTTCGCGGGCCCGGACGGTCTCGATCTCCCGGCGCTGCTTGATCTCCGCGTCGGCCTGCCGGCGCTCCAGTTCGAGGATGGCTTCCCGGGCGTCGACGTTCTGCCGGGTGATCTCCTTCTCCTCGGTGCGCTGGAACTCGTTGGTCCGCACGTGCTCGATGGCGGTCAGTTCGGTGATCTTGCGGATGCCCTGGGCGTCCAGGATGTTGGAGGAGTCCAGTTGCTGGAGCGGAGTCTGCTCCAGGTAGTCGATGGCCGCGTCCTCCAGGCTGTAGCCGTTGAGGTCGGTACCGATGACCTCGATGATGCGGTCCCGGAGTTCCTCGCGCTTGGTGTAGAGGTCGGCGAAGTCGAGTTGCTTGCCGACTGTCTTGAGGGCTTCGGAGAACTTGGCGTTGAACAGTTCCTGCAAGGTGGCCTTGTCACTGGCCCGGGCGGTCCCGATGGCCTGCGCGACCTTGATGACGTCCTCGACGGTCTTGTTGACCCGGACGAAGAAGGAGATCCGGATGTCCGCGCGGATGTTGTCCCGGCAGATCAAGCCGTCCTGGCCGGTCCTGCTGATATCGATGGTCTTCACCGAGATGTCCATGACCTCGGCCTTGTGCAGCACGGGCAGCACGACCTGACCGGTGAAGGTGACGTCGACCTTCCGCATCTTGGAGACGATCAGTGCCTTGCCCTGTTCGACCTTGCGGAAGAGCCGGCTGACCACGAAGAGCAAGCCGACCGCGATGAGCAGGACAACGGCGATGAGCACGCCGATGCCCAAGGAGATGGCATCCATGGTGAAGTCCTAGCGGTGGAGGTGTGCTGAAGGGTGGAGCGGGCGCTCAGCGGGCGGTGCGGGGATCGAGCGCGCTGTCATAGGGCGCGACCCAGAAGAACTCGCCGGCTTCGTCGTAGGCGTACAACAGCCCGGTGCTACCGAGCGTCAGCGAGTCGCCGTCCCCGCTCTGGCGGACCTGGAGGAGCGCGGTGGACCCGTCCCGTGCTGCCGCCTCGGCCTGACCGAACTGCTGGTCCACCCGCCCGGTGCGGATGGTGCAGGTCAGTCCGAGGAAGTCCTCTCGAAAGTGCTCGGGCTGCACGGCCAGGCGGCTGGCCAGGGGACGGAGCAGTAACAGGCTCACGCACCAGGCAAGGAAGAGGGAGAGCAGCAGGACTGCGGTGGCCGCGGCGGCGTACATCGACCCCTCGATTCCGGAGCGGTGCAGCAGGATGCTCCCGGTGAGGCTGGTGAACCAGGCGAGGGCGTTCATCAGGGACACGGCGACCGCCACCGGGACGCCCTCGGCCGTCCCCAGCAGGTTGCCGTCCACGTCGCCGTCGAAGGCGTCGTGCTCGACCGCCCCGCAGAGCACCAGCAGCCAGAAGCCCACGGTCACGATCAGCACGGTGCTGAAGAGGACCGCCGGAAAACCGCACGAGGCCTCTAGGAACTCGTTCACCGTTCTCCCCCTCTTGCTCCGTCTGCTGGCTCGGTCCACTTGCTCGGTTCCCTGCCCCGGGCCAGGCAATGGCAGCTTTGATGCCGGGGAGCGTTTCCACCCCCCGGCATCGAGGCCGTCCCCCGTTTCCCCCCTTGACCATCCTTGCAAGGGAAGCCAACTGGGCGCATTGCCGACCTCCGGCAATCTTTATGCACTCCACATGCCGACCTCGCGGCCCCACCCCACCCCGAACGTGCACCGCTAAGCGGACGTTTAGTCGCAAGCCGTTCGCTCAGCTGAACCTCAGATCCGGATAACGATCGAGTCACCGGCCCTGGCGTTCTCGGGCCCGCGGGACCTCCCTGTGATCCACGTCACTAAAGATCACGTAAGGGGCGTGCTATGAATGCGCAACTCCGTTTCGGCACCACCCCTAGCTCACGGACGGAGCCGCCGGCACGCACCGGCTCAGCACGACCGGGGCAGAGGTCCGAGTCCGCGGACCAACGCCCTCAGAGTCGCCGATCGGACAACGGCGTTCGCTCAAGCCCGCACTCACACCGACGCACCGCACTGCGCCGGTTCTGCGCCATCGAGGTAAAGCCTGATGTCACTCGACTCCATCACCAGCTCCGTCGACGAATCCGTCAGCGGTCTCTTCGAGCCCATAGCCAAATGGCTCGGGGACGTCGTCTTCTATTCCGTGTCCGTGGGGGGCACCGATCTTCCGCTGATCGTCGCCTGGCTCGTGGTTGCGGGTCTGGTCTTCTCCGGCTGGTTCGGACTGGTCCAGATCCGCAAGTTCCGGCTCGCCTTCAACGTGGTGCGCGGCAAGTACGACGAGAAGGGGTCGGCCGGTGAGGTCAACCACTTCCAGGCACTGACCGCAGCCGTCTCCGGCACCGTCGGACTCGGCAACATCGCCGGTGTCGCCGTCGCCGTCTCCATCGGCGGACCGGGCGCCACCTTCTGGATGATCCTCTGCGGCCTGCTGGGCATGGCGACGAAGTTCGTCGAGGTGACCCTCGGTGTGAAGTACCGAGAAGTCCACCCCGACGGCACCGTCTCCGGTGGCCCCATGCACTACCTGCCCAAGGGCCTGACCGAGCGCTTTGGCGCCCGCGGCAAGTCCCTCGGCAAGGTCCTCGCCGTGCTGGCCTCCGCGATGATCCTGTTCTTCGGCCTCTTCGGCGGCAACCTGTTCCAGGTCAACCAGTCCTACGCCCAGCTGGTCTCCGTGACCGGCGGTGAGGACGGCGCGATCGGCTCCTCCGCCGGCGCCCTGTTCTTCGGCCTGCTGATCGCCGCCGTCGTCGGCATCGTGCTCCTCGGCGGCATCCGCTCCATCGCCTCCGTGACCAGCAAGCTGGTCCCCGCGATGGCCGGCATCTACGTCGTCGCCTGCCTGACCGTCATCCTGGTCAACGTCAGTGAGCTCCCCGCCGCCGTCTCCACCATCATCGAAGGCGCCTTCAACCCTCAGGGGGTCGCCGGTGGTGTGCTCGGTGCCCTGATCATCGGTTTCAAGCGGGCCGCCTTCTCCAACGAGGCCGGCCTGGGCTCCGCCCCGATCGCGCACTCCGCGGTCAAGACCAAGCACCCCGCGAGCGAGGGCCTGGTCGCCCTGCTGGAGCCGTTCATCGACACCGTCGTGATCTGCACCATGACCGCCCTGACCATCGTCATCGCCAACCCGGCGAGCTGGGTCGAGGCCCGCAAGGGCGAGTCCATCGGTGGCGTCACGATCACCTCCGACGCCTTCGGAACCGTGCTCCCCTGGTTCCCCTACATCCTCACCATCGCCGTGCTGCTGTTCGCCATCTCCACGGTGCTGACCTGGGGCTACTACGGACTCAAGGCCTGGTCGCACCTCTTCGGCCGCAGCAAGGCCAGTGAGACCACCTACAAGGTCCTGTACACGGTGTTCGCCGTCGCCGGTTCGCTGCTCACCCTGCAGACGCTGATCGACATGGCTGACGCGGTCCTCTTCATGCTGGCCGTCATCAACATCATCGGCCTGTACCTGCTGGCCCCGCTGGTCAAGCGGGAGCTGGACAGCTTCCTGGCGTACGTCCGCCGCCGTGACGCCGGCCAGGAGGAGCCCGCCGAGGACTCCGGACAGGACGAGGACCCGGTCAAGGCCTCCGTCTGAGCCGGGCAGTCTGACCCACGCGGTACCCCGTGACGGGCGGGTCCGTCCGTAGCCGAACCGGCTACGGACGGACCCGCCCGCATGCGTTTGAGCAGGTGAGGAGTCCCCTGGTGCGTCCGGCAGGGGCAAGCTAGGGTGAGGGACGACGCGTCAGGACGGCTGGAGGGGCAGCGATGACGCAGGGTGTGCCGGGAAGTCTGGTCGGCGTTTAGGGGCCGTGTGCCCATTCCCACCCATGCCCCGGAGGTACCTCCCTCATGGCCGCAAATCGCCAGCGCACCGTCCTCGGCCTCCTTCCCTGGCCCGAGCGCCAAGCCGTGACCGAGGCCCTGCGCACCGAAACGGTGGGCGGGCTCGTCCTCCTCGGTGCGGCCGTCGTGGCACTGATCTGGGCGAACACCCCGTTCAGCGACGTCTACGAGCAGATCCGCGACTTCCACTTCGGGATAGCGGCACTCGGCCTCGACCTCTCCGTCGGACACTGGACCGCCGACGGCCTGCTCGCCGTCTTCTTCCTCGTCGCCGGCATCGAACTCAAGCGTGAGCTCGTGGTCGGCGAGCTGCGCACCCCCGCCACCGCCGCGCTACCGGTCATCGCCGCCGTCTGCGGCATGGTCGTACCGGCCGGTCTCTACGCCCTGACCGCCGCCGCCGGAGGCGGCAGCCCCGACGGCTGGGCGGTCCCGATGGCCACCGACATCGCCTTCGCCCTCGCGGTCCTCGCGGTCATCTCCACCCACCTGCCGGCCGCCCTGCGCGCCTTCCTGCTCACCCTGGCCGTGGTGGACGACCTCGGCGCCATCCTGATCATCGCCGTCTTCTTCACCTCCGACCTCAACCTGTGGGCGCTGGGCGGAGCCGTCGCCGGACTCGTCGTCTTCTACCTGCTCCAGCGCTTCCGCGTGCGCGGCTGGTGGTGGTACGTGCCGCTGGGCATCGCCATCTGGGCGCTGATGTACAACGGCGGCGTCCACGCCACCGTCGCGGGCGTGGCCATGGGCCTGATCCTGCGCACCACCCGCGACAAGGGGGAGGACTCCTCCCCGGCGAGCCGGGTCTCGCACCGGATGCACCCGTTCTCGGCGGGCGTCGCGGTCCCCCTGTTCGCCCTCTTCGCGGCCGGCGTCAGCGTCTCCGGCGCCGCCCTCGCCGAGGTGTTCACCACCCCCGAACCCCTCGGTGTGGTGATCGGCCTCGTATTCGGCAAGATCATCGGAATCTTCCTGGGTACCTACCTCGCGGCCCGCTTCACCCGGGCGCAGCTCAACCCCGACCTGGCGTGGGCCGACGTACTCGGCCTCTCGGTGCTGGCCGGGATCGGCTTCACGGTCGCCCTCCTGATCGGTGAGCTGGCCTTCCCGGGGCAGGAGGTCGGTGAGCACGTCAAGGCCGCCGTCCTCATCGCCTCCCTCACCGCGGCCGTCCTGGCCACCCTGGTACTGCGCCGTCGCAACCGCGTGTACCGCAAGCTGTGGGAGGAGGAGAACGTGGACGCCGACGCCGACGGCATCCCCGACATCTACCAGCGGGACCTCACCTCCGAAGCCGCAGCACCCGGCCGCACCGGAACGGACGCCCGGACCGTAGGCGCACCGCCCCCTCAGGCACCGGAGCCGGGCCAGCCCAGCAACCGGGCACCGATCACCGCGGTCTGCAGGGTGTACCGGTGGCGGGGGTCGGAAGGATCCGCCTGGGTGAGGGTGTGGATGCGCTCCAGGCGATAAGTCAGTGCCCGCACACTCAGACTGAGCCGGCGCGCCGCGTCCGTCGCCACACAGCCGCTGTCGAAATAGGCGTTCAGGGTGTCGATCAACGGCTGCGCACCGCCGCGGGCCTGCCGCAACGGGCCCAACATGCTCTCCACCAGATCCGCCATGGCCTGCCGGTCGCGGGTGAGCACCGGGTACACCAGCAGGTCCGAAGCGTGCAGCACCGGCCCCTCCAACGCCATCCGCTCCGCGAGATCCAGCGCGTTGAGGGCCTCCTCATAGGAGTGGACCACCCCGCCCGCCCCCGGATGGGTCCGGCCGATCGCGACCCGGCCACCGTCCGTAGCCGCGTACGCCTGCTTCGCGAAGTACGCCAGGACCTCGGGCTGGTCACCCGGCGCCACGCAGAGCAGCCTGCCGTCCTTCGTGGTGAGCAGGAGGTTGCGGTTACCGAAGCGGGCCAGGACCGACGCCTCGATGGCCCGCGCCACGGGATATCCGTCGCCGTAGGGCTCGGCGCCCTGCGCCACCGCCACCGCGTGCGCCTGCGAGAGGCGCAGCCCGAAGCGTTCGGCGCGCTCCGCCAGGCGACCCGGGTCGGTACGCCCGTACAGCAGGTCGTCGATGAACTCCCGGCGGGCCGCCTCCTGCTGGCGCACGGCCAACCGCTGCGCCCGCTCATAGCCCTCGGCGAACGCGTCCACGGCGAGCTCGACGGCCTTCAGCAGGTACCCCGCCTCACGCGCCGGCACCTCAGGCTGTACTTGCTGCGCGGCAGTCAGGTGCGCCCGGATCAGGGATCGCAGCCCCAGACCGGCTTCCGCCGCCCGCTCCCCTTCGGTGCGGCGCAGCTCCAACTCGTCGCGGGTGAGGCGGCGGCCCGCGGCACAGGCGTCGAGAAGGATCCCGGCGTACCCGGTCAAGTACTCCTCGACGTGCTGCTGCTCAACCACGGCTCTCCCCCGATCCGAGCGCGCCCCGCGCGCGCCGACGACAGGGTCAGCCTGGCACGGGCCCGCACGCCCGGAACAACCGGCGTCAGGCCGCGGCCAACTCCGCGGCGCCGAAGGAGACGTCGAAGCGGTCGCACCAGATGGTGACGCTGGTGTAGGCGGACACGTCCACGTCGGCGGGGACCGCGTAGTTCTGGTCACCCTTGTTGCCCTTGAGCTTGCCCAGGCTCACGTACTTGCCGTCATCGAAGACCTTCCAACCCGCCTTGCCCTCCTTGACGGGAGCATCGGTCAACCAGACCCGCAGGTCCGGCCCGTTGCTGGTGTCGAGGTCCTCCAGGCGCAGCGTGTGCGAACCGTCGGCCAGGCGGATCAGCTTCACCGTGCCCGAGGTGCTGTGCTCGTGGCTGATCAGCGAGCCCTGCGTGAGGACTTCCGGTCCGGCCGGAGCCGGCGCCGCGGAGGAATCCGAGGTGGGCGGCTCGGTGCCGGCGCCGGCCGGGGTGTGCACCACGGTCGGCAGTGCCTCCTCGACCGTTTCGTCGACGAAGAGCTTCCACGGCTGGAACCAGTACAGGCCGACGCCCAGCACCACGGTCGCCGCGACCAGCACCCCGACCCACTTGCGTCCGCGCCGCTTGTGCTCTTCCACGCCTGCTCCTTCGATTCGACCGGGTCCGTCCGACGTCTGCATTCAACGCCGTGGGACCCGCACACGGCCATACCTACCGGGGTGACGAATCCCTTACGTCACCGCCGCCGGCCCGCCCTCCCCCGCCAGCCGTCCCTGCCGGCGGCCGAGCAACTGGGCCAGACCCCGCCGGGTGGCCGCGATGAGGACCCGGTCCTGTGGTTTGAGGACGTAGCCGGAGTGCAGGTCCCACACCAGTCCGGAGGACTTCACCCGGTCGTCGGCCGGCGCCGCCGACAGGTCCGGCCGCCGGTCCTCCGGGGCGGCGGTGTCCAGGGCCAGCACCCGCCAAGCACCGGGACGGAAGGACTCGGCGATCGTGCGGCCCTCCAACGGTGCCAGACCCGCCACCTCCACGGCGGCGAACAGCAGGACCCGCCGTTCCACCGGAATCGCGCCCAGCACCCGCCGCCCCATCATCGCCCCGGCGAAGGCGGGCGCCGCGAGGTGGGTGACGCTGCGACTGCGGGTCAACGCCGCCGGATGGGCCGCGCGCAGCGTGCGGAAGACGGCGGTGGCAAAGTCGTCGTCGTACAACCGCATCGCCACCCGCACGTCGGGACGCACCGATCTGGCGTACAGCGTGGCCTCCAGGTTCGTGGTGTCCACGCTGGTCAGCGCCAGTAGGGCGTGGGCGCGGTGGATCCGGGCGGCCTCCAGCACCCCCTCGTCGGTGACATCGCCAAGGACGACGGGCACGTGCAGCCGGCGGGCGAGGGCAAGTCCGCGCGCCTCCGGGTCGGATTCCACGCACACCACCGGAATATCCAGTTCCCGCAGCCGGGCCAACACCCGGGTGCCGATCTTTCCGAGCCCGAGCAGCACGACGTGTCCGGACAGCCCGCGCGGCGGGCGCCGCAGGACCGTAGCGGTCCGAAAGGCCCCGAAGCCTTCGAGGGCCGCCGCCACCAGCACCGGCAGCAGGAGCAGGCCCACGAAGCCAGCAAGGATCTGGAGGAGTTGACGCTCGGTCTCATCCTCCAGCGCCGGGTCGTTGATGGCGAATATGTCGAGCAGGGTCAAGTAGGCGGCGTGCAGCGGGGACTCACCGGAAACCAAGGTGGATGCCGCCGTCAGCGCGGCGACGGCCCCCACGATGCCGGCCAGCGACCAGTTCAGACGTCGCGAGAACAGTGAGGAAACCGGCAAGGACACCGGGCTCAGGCGTCGACCGGACACCGCCGGGCGGTCATGCGCCACCGCTTCCAGCGCCACGATGCCACGCCCGGTTGCCGCCGCCACCGCCCGGTCATCGGGCAGCAGTTGCGGGCCGCGGTCCCCGCTGAGCTCCGAACCCTCGCTGCCAGCGGGATCGTTGGAGGTCGAGGACAACAAGGCCAATGTGCACAGGCCCGGATCGGCGACCCGGCCGCTGCGCGGCGGGGTGCGTTCCACCGCACGCAGCAGCAGACCGTCGGCCTGCACCACCTTGCTGGTGCCGGCGATCGCGGAGGCCGCGAGTGCCGGTGCGGCCGTGTCCGCGTCCGACAGCACCGTCGTCGAGGAGTCCAGCTCGCGCAGGTCGATGCCCGGCTCCGCGACGATGGCGGCCTGGTCCAGCAACTCCTCCAGGTGTTGGCCCAGTTTGCGGTTGTAGAGCCGGATCACCAGCCGCAGCCGCGGATTGAGCCGCCGAGCGACCAGTGCGGCCCGCACGTTGGTCTCGTCGTCCTCGTAGACCAGGGCCAGTGCCGCGGCACCCGTCACCCCGGCCCCGGCCAGGGCCTCCTCGTCGGGCTCGGGCGCCTCCAGAACCCGAAGTTCCCGCACCGCCGGGCGCTCCCCGGCAGTCGACCTCGTCCGCGCCATCGGCACCCGCCCGAAGAGCCCGAAGCTCCGGGGCCTGGTCCGCCCCGCCCGGGGCTGCGGATCACGCGCGGCCGGCACCACCAGGGTGACCCGCTCCTGGTACACGTCTCGGAGTTCGGCGGCGAGGCGGTGGGCCAGCCCGTCATCACCACAGACGACCATCCGGCCTGCCCCATCGGGCTGTTGGTAGTGCGCAGCTATCGTAGACACGGCCACAGCATGCCGTGCCCGGCGATCATCGCGGTGCTCGCGGCCTCGGCACGACAGTCGGAGTGAACCCCATGCCGCGGCCCGCGGGGTCCATGACAAGGCCCGCATTGTTCTAACGTGGCGGCCATGACGGAATTCGACGCCCTCGTGGGCGCTCTCCGGGCCGCCGGCTGCGTGTTCGCGGAGGAGGAGGCGCGGCTGCTGACACAAACCCTGGCACCGGGGGCCGCCTTGGCGGCGGGGGTGCGGCGCAGGGTCGCCGGCGAGCCCCTTGAGCACGTCCTCGGCTGGGCCGAGTTCTGCGGGGTGCGACTGGCCGTCGACCCGGGTGTGTTCGTGCCCCGGGTGCGTACCGAGTTCCTCGTCCGACAGGCGGGAGCAGTCCTGACCAGCCGAAACGTATTGGTGGACCTGTGCTGCGGAGCTGGTGCGGTGGGAGCCGTCCTGGCCGGCGAACATCAGGTGGAGTTGCACGCGGTGGACCTGGAGCCCGCGGCGGTGCGCTGCGCCCGCCGGAACCTGGCGGGCATCGAGGACGCCCGGGCGTACCTCGGGGACCTCTACGCCCCGCTGCCCACACGGCTGCGCAACCGGGTGGACGTGCTGGTGGCGAACGCCCCCTACGTGCCCACTCAGGAGATACCGCTGCTGCCGCCGGAGGCCCGCTTGCACGAGCCCCGGGTGGCACTGGACGGCGGCGTCGACGGGCTCCGGATCCAGCGGCGGGTGACCGCCGGAGCACGACAGTGGCTGGCGCCGGGCGGGCACCTGCTGATCGAGACGAGCGGGCGGCAGGCCGAGCACACCGCTTCGGCCATGACCGAAGCGGGCCTCGCCCGGGTACGCGTACAGCAGGACGAGGACCTCGGCGCCACCGTGGTCATCGGCACGGCTCCCTGAGACGGAGCGGGGCGGCGGGGCGTCAGCCGCGCTTTTGCTGCGACCTCTGCTGCATGCCGCGGGTCTTGGCCGCCACCGACTTGATGTCGCGGACCGCGGCCTTGCCACGTGCCTCAGCAGCGGCGATCTTGGCGCGCTCCGGGTCGGGCTGGGACGAGTGGCTGTGCGCCTTCTTGGCCATAGGTCCGTCTCCTCTCCGGCGGAGGTACCTTCCACTGTCCCTCCGGCGCCGCGGCGCGGCATCTCGGGCACCGGCACGCCCGCCGGGCCATGGCAGAAACCGCGGGTGCCGATCGGCTCCACCACCTCACCGCGGGCCTCCTCGGGACGGACAGCGCCAGGTGGCACGGTGGTGGGGTTGGATGGGGCCATGACTGACGCTGAAACCATGCCCGACTGGGAGAAGCGCTTCCGGGCGCCACGCGTAGGGCTGCCTGACTGGGCGGAGGACGCCTCCGATCGCGCGCTGTTCGTCTCGAACGCGACCGGCACCTACGAGCTGTACGCCTGGGACCGGTCGACCGGGACGCAGCGACAGGCCACCGACCGGCCGAACGGGACCACCGACGGGACCCTCTCCCCCGACGGAGAATGGATCTGGTGGTTCTCCGACACCGACGGTGACGAGTTCGGAGTGTGGATGCGCCAGCCCTTCTCGGGCGGCGCGGACGAGCCGGCGACACCCGGCCTGGCCCCCTCCTACCCGGCGGGGCTCGCGCTGGGGCGGGACGGCACCGCGGTGGTGGGCCGGTCCACGGACGAGGACGGCTCGACCATCCACGTGGCCGTGCCCGGGGCGGAACCGGTGGAAATCTACCGGCACGAGGAGTCGGCCGGCGTGGGCGACCTCTCCCACGACGGCACCCTGATCGCGATCGAGCACACCGAGCACGGCGACGCGATGCACAGCGCGTTGCGCGTGGTGGACCTCGCGGGCGCCACCGTGGCCGAGCTGGACGATTCCAAGGGCGGCAGCAAGGAGCTCGGTCTGGAGGTTCTGGGCTTCGCTCCGATCCCGGGTGACGCCCGGCTCCTGGTGGGGCACCAGCGGCGGGGCCGCTGGGAACCGATGGTGTGGGACGTGTCGACCGGCGAGGAGTTGGAGCTGGCGATCGATCTGCCCGGCGACGTCAGCGCCGAGTGGTACCCCGACGGTTCGGCGCTGCTGGTCGAGCACGGCTTCGAGGCGCGCAGCGAACTGTGGCGCTACGACCTGGCCTCCCGTCTCATGGAGCGGGTCGCGACGCCGGCGGGAACGGTGTCCGGTGCCACCGCACGGCCCGATGGCACAGTCGAGTACCTGTGGTCCTCGGCGGCCCAGCCCTCTGCCGTGCGGTCCACGACGGGCCGCTCCGTCCTGGACCCGCCCGGGCTGAAGGCCCCGGCTTCCGTCCCGGTCGAGGACGCCTGGGTGGAGGGACCCGGCGGGCGCATCCACGCCCTCGTGCAGCGCCCGACCGGCGCCGAGGGCCCGTACCCGACCGTCTTCGAGATCCACGGGGGACCGACCTGGCACGACAGTGACGCCTTCGCGGCGACCCCGGCCGCCTGGCTGGACCACGGTTTCGCGGTGGTACGGGTCAACTACCGGGGTTCCACCGGCTACGGACGCGAGTGGACCGACGCCCTCAAGCACCGGGTCGGCCTCATCGAACTGGAGGACATCGCGGCGGTGCGGGAGTGGGCCGTGGCCGCGGGCATCGCCGACCCTGCCCGACTGGTGCTCTCCGGCGGCTCCTGGGGCGGCTATCTGACGCTGCTCGGCCTCGGTACCGAGCCGCGGGCGTGGGCGGTCGGGCTGGCCGCGGTGCCGGTGGCGGACTACGTCGCCGCCTACCACGACGAGATGGAGGCGCTGAAGGCACTGGACCGCACCCTGTTCGGTGGCACCCCGGAGGAGGTCCCGGAGCGTTTCGCCGCGTCTTCCCCGCTCAGCTACGTGGACGAGGTGCGGGCCCCGGTGCACATCGCGGCCGGTTTGAACGATCCGCGCTGCCCGATCCGGCAGATCGACAACTACGTGGCACGGCTGGCCGAGCGCGGGGCGGTGCACGAGGTGTACCGGTACGACGCCGGGCACGGATCGCTGGTGGTGGAGGAACGGATCAAGCAGGTCGCGATGGAGATCGACTTCGTCCGACGCCATCTGCCCACCCCCTGATCCCGCCCGGTCCGAGCCGAGAGTCCCCTTTCACTGGTGGCGGGCCCCGGCCCCGAGCATGACGGTCGGGGCCCGTACGGTGGAGGGGTGCGCCACTTCCTGCTGACCCCGCGCTGGTGGGGGATCAACCTGTTCGTCCTGCTGGCGGTCCCCTTCTGCCTGTTCATGGGGACCTGGCAGCTCGGGCGCTTCGAGGACCGCGTCGAGACGCACCGGGAGGCGAGCGCGCCACGGGAGGGTTCGCCACAGGACGCGCGGCCCCTGGAGTCCCTGCTGCCGGTGACCAAGGCGACCTCGGGACAGTGGGCCAAGGCCTCCGGGCGGTACGCCGAGCAGTTCCTGGTACCGGCGCGGGAACTCGACGGCGAGTCCGGCTCGTACGTGTTGACGCTGTTGCGCACGGACGGTGGGAAGGCGCTGCCCGTAGTCCGTGGCTGGCTCCCGGGTCCCGCCGACGCCGCCGCGTTGCCGGCGCCGCCGGCCGGGCGGGTGGAGGTGACGGGAGCGCTCCAGGCGCCGGAGAACTCCGGCACCGAGGGCGCGCACGCCGGTGGTGGTCTGCCGGCCGGGCAGGTCGGACTCATCAGCGCGGCTTCTCTGGTGAACCTGGTGCCCTACGAGGTCTATCCGGCGTGGGTGACCCTGCCCCAGGCGCCGGCGGACGCGGCCGGGATGCGCGCGGTTCCGGCGGCGGCCCCGCAGAACACCGGGCTGGATCTGAAGGCCTTCCAGAACCTCGGCTACACCGGCGAGTGGTTCGTCTTCGTAGCGTTCGTGCTGTTCATGTGGGTGCGACTGTACCGGCGTGAGGTCGAGGCGCTCAGGGACGCGGAGGCCGGGCTCGACGGGGCCGCAGAGCCGGTGGCCGAGACGGTCCCGGCGGGCGGTGCGGCGGGTTCCCGTGGAGCCGCAAAGAGCGGGCCTGCGGGCGGCAGCTCCTCCTGAGGCGCACTCCCGCACCACGGGCCCGGACGACCGCCCTCCGGCATCAGTCGACCGGGAGCACACCGGTCCGGTAGACCGTGCCGGCGCAGGCGTTCGGGATGACCGCTCTGGCCGTGGGGGCACCGGGCTCCGCGGCGTAGCTGACCGAGACGCTGCCGTCGACCGTTGCCCGGGCGAGGGCCCCGCCCTGCGCTTGGAGGTCCGGTTCCTCGGTGCTGGTCTGGCCGCCGTCGGAGTCCGCGGAGCCACCGACCGTCGCGTCGCCGTCCGTGCCCCCGCCGTCGGCGCCCTCCTCCGGCGTCTCAGCGGTCGGTGAGGGTGCGGGGTCCGGGGTTGTCGGGCAGGCCTGGGAAGGCACCCAGGCGAACTCCACGTCGTAGGACTTCGCCGGACGCAGGATCAGCTGGCTGACTTGTTCCGAAGGGTCCGGCAGGCCGCTGGCCGCGTCTGCGGAGGTGTGGTCGACCACGCTGATCCGGGCGGGGTCGGCGGCACCGGCCGCCGATGCGGTGATCCGGCCGGCGCCACCGACCCGGCAGTCGGAAGCGGAGGTGTTGGTGATGCGGAAGGTTCCATAGACCTTGCCCTCGCCGTTGGGCTCGCCGACATCGACGAAGGCGGTGGCCAGCTGTCCGGCACGACAGACCGGGGACTGAGCCGCCGCTGGCGGCTTGGTGGGCGACGGCGTGCGTCCGGGGGCGGCGGAGGAGCCCGCCGAGGCCTTGGCACCGCCCGGGTGCCCGGGGTCGCGGCCGTGCCCGCCCGGCGCCTTGGAGGGCGCTTCGTCCTTCGCGCTGGCGCTGGGCGAGGGGCTGCCGCTGGCTCGCGGCGACCCGGTGGGCGGGAGCGGGCTCTCGGTGCCGCGCAGGTAGCGGCCCTTGCCGGTGGGGCGCTCCCCACCGGTGCTGCCACGGTCTTGGAGTCCACGGCTGGCGAAGGAGCGTCGGTCGTCTCCGGAAGCGGAGGACTGGGCGAGGCGGACGAGGGCGGGTACCGCCGCGCCGACGAGCAGCACGGCAGCGGCGGCCCCCACCACCAGTTGCCGTTTGCGGGCGCGGCGGGCCGGGATCGCGTGCCGGAGCCGGTCGAGGGAGTCCCGTGCGGGTTCCAGTCCTTCGACGGCACCGTGGAAGAGGTCCCGCAGGGCCGTTTCGTCCAGCTGGGTTCCGGCCGTTTCGCCGGTGGCCCTGCACAGTGCTTCGGCTGACGGCTCGACAGTCTCGGTGGGTGCGTCGGGCGAGACCTCGGTGACCGATCCGGCGAGGGCCTGGGCAGGTGTCTCGACGGCCGCGGAGGCCGGAGTCTCTACTGCCGGCTGCTTCCGGGACTCGTTGGTGGACTTTCCGGCGTCGCTCACGAGGAGGCCTCCATCGCGACCCGCAGTGCCGCGATGCCGCGCGAGCCGTACGCCTTCACCGAACCCAGGGATATGCCCAGCGTCTCAGCCACCTGGGCCTCGGTCATGTCCGCGAAGTAACGCAGCACCAGCACCTCGCGCTGACGGCGCTGGATGCCGCGCATCGCCTTGATCAGTTCCTCTCGCTCCAACAGGTCGTAGGCGCCCTCTTCGGCGCTCGCCATGTCCGGCATCGGCTTGGACAGCAGCTTGAGGCCCAGGATCCTACGGCGCAGCGCGGAGCGGGAAAGGTTGACCACGGTCTGCCGAAGGTAGGCCAGGGTCTTCTCGGGGTCACGCACCCGGTTACGGGCGGAGTGGACCCGGATGAAGGCCTCCTGCACGACGTCCTCGCAGGAGGCCGTGTCGTCAAGGAGGAGGGCAGCCAGGCCGAGCAGCGAACGGTAGTGCTGTCGGTAGGTCGCGGTGAGGTGGTCGACGGTGGTGCCCGCCACCGCGTCAGCACCGTTCGCGCCGCCCGCGCCCGACGTGCCGGTCCGTGTCACGCCGAGGCGTCCGGGTGCGGTCATCAGACCGCCCTCGACCTGCTCCTGGCAGACGGAGGAGGCTGTTCCGGAAGTGGGTCGGAGCGCGGGAGTGGGTGCGCTCACCGCGCCCGCACCTGCCCTGCGAGAGCGCGGGAGCGCGGGGACGAGGGGGGTGCGCACCGGGATGACTGCCAATTCAAGAACCTCTGCCACGCCGGTGAGACACGCGACAGCCGATCAAGGTTGTACGCGGGTGATATCTCAATCAGATAACCCCGTGGCGCATCGATTCCAGTCACACCCCTGCCCCCCGTTTGCCCCATTTATCCGTGACGTCGCACGGGCGAGATCGCGCAAGGGCGCAAGTGACCACGCAGACGGCCCCACAGCTCTGTGGTCGCAGAGGGTGCGGAACTCTGAAGATCCTACAAAGGGAATCCTCATGCCCTGCATGTGAATAAGGCCACCGGCAGCGCGGACGCACCGGGGCGGGGCGGCCCGGTCAGAGCTCGGCCGCCACCAGCTCCGCGATCTGCGCGGCGTTCAGAGCCGCTCCCTTGCGCAGGTTGTCCCCGCTCACGAAGAACTCCAAGGACCGCACGTCGTCCAACGACCGACGTACCCGGCCGACCCACACCGGGTCGGTACCCACCGCGTCCGCCGGGGTGGGGAACTCACCCGTAGCCGGATCGTCGACCAGGACCACCCCGGGCGCAGCCGCGAGGAGTTCGTGCGCGGTCGCCGCACTCACCTCGCGCTCGAACCGGGCGTGCACGGTCATCGAATGGCCCGTCACCACGGGCACCCGGACACAGGTCACGGCGACCGGAAGCTCCGGCAAGGCCAGCAGCCGGCGTGTCTCGGCGCGCAGCGAGAGCTCCTCGGAGGACCATCCGTCCTCCGCCAGATCCCCCACCCAGGGCACCACGTTCAACACCAGCGGCGCCGGGAACGGCCCGGTCTCCTCGCCGACTGCCCGCCGCACGTCGCCCGGTTGCTCACCCAGCGCCGTACCCGCGACCAGGGCCAGCTGCTTACGGAGCACGTCCACGCCGGCACGTCCGGCCGCGCTCGCCGCCTGGTAGGAGGAGACGGACAGAGCGGCGAGCCCGTACTCGGCGTGCAGGGCGCCCACGGCTCCGATCATGGACAGCGTGGCGCAGCCGGGCCCCGCCACCACGCCCCGCGGGCGAACCCGGGCCGCCGTGGGGTTGATCTCGGGCACGACCAGCGGAACCTCCGGGTCCATCCGGAAGGCCCCGGAGCGGTCGACGGCCACGCAGCCGCGGGCGGTCACCACCGGCACCCAGCGTGCCGATACCTCCCGCGGGGTGAGGAAGATGACGACGTCCCCGGGGCCGAAGCCGTCGAAGGCGTCCTCGGTGAGCGCCATGACCTCCGTATCGGCCCCGCGAACCCCGAGCACCCGGCCCGCCGAGCGGGCCGAGGCGATCAGGCGTATCTCACCCCAGACGTCGGCCCGCTGGGACAGGATCGGAAGCAGGACCGTGCCGACGGCGCCGGTGGCGCCGACCACGGCGAGCGCCGGGGCCGGCCGGCCGCCGCCGGCGTCGGTGTTCATCGGCCGGTGCCTCCGTAGACGACGGCCTCGTCGCTGTCGGAGTCGAGCCCGAAGGCGGTGTGTACGGCCGTCACGGCTTCGTTGACATCCTCGGCGCGGGTGACGACCGAGATGCGGATCTCCGAGGTGGAGATCAGCTCGATGTTCACCCCGGCGTCGGAGAGCGCCTTGAAGAAGTCGGCGGTGACTCCCGGGTTGGTCTTCATACCGGCGCCGACGAGCGAGATCTTGCCGATCTGGTCGTCGTAGCGCAGGGAGTCGAAGCCGATGGCGGCGCGCGTCTTCTCCAGCGCCTCGATCGCCTTGTGCCCCTCGGTCTTGGGAAGGGTGAAGGAGATGTCCGTCAACCCCGTGGAGGCGGCCGACACGTTCTGCACGATCATGTCGATGTTGATCTCGGCGTCCGCGATGGCACGGAAGATCGCCGCGGCCTCGCCCGGCTTGTCCGGGACGCCGACGACAGTGACCTTGGCTTCGGAGACGTCATGAGCGACTCCGGAGATGATGGCGTGCTCCACCTGCTCGTCCCCTTGCGGCTTTTCGTTGCTGACCCAGGTACCGCGCAGTCCGGAGAAGGACGAGCGGACGTGGATCGGGATGTTGTATCGGCGTGCGTACTCCACGCAGCGGTGCAGCAGCACCTTGGAGCCGGAGGCGGCGAGCTCCAGCATGTCCTCGGAGGAGATCCAGTCGATCTTCCGGGCCTTCTTGACCACGCGCGGGTCGGCGGTGAAGACGCCGTCCACGTCGGTGTAGATCTCGCAGACCTCCGCGTCGAGCGCGGCGGCCAGCGCGACGGCGGTCGTGTCCGACCCGCCGCGGCCGAGGGTGGTGATGTCCTTGCTGTCGGCGGACACGCCCTGGAAGCCGGCGACGATGGCGATGTTGCCCTCGTCCAGCGCCGTGCGGATCCGGCCCGGCGTCACATCGATGATGCGCGCCTTGTTGTGGACGGAGTCCGTGATGACGCCCGCCTGGCTACCGGTGAAGGACTGCGCCTCGTGCCCCAGTTTCTTGATGGCCATGGCCAGCAGAGCCATGGAGATGCGCTCTCCTGCGGTCAGCAACATGTCGAACTCGCGCCCTGCGGGCATCGGCGACACCTGCTCGGCAAGATCGATCAGCTCGTCCGTCGTGTCGCCCATCGCTGAAACCACGACGACCACCTGGTGGCCGCTCTTCTTGGCATCCACGATCCGTTTGGCGACGCGCTTGATGCCTTCGGCATCGGCTACGGAGGAGCCTCCGTACTTCTGCACGACAAGGCCCACGTGCGCTCCTCGCTCGGTTCGTCCTATTCGAAGGCAGTCTAACCAGCGACCGGAATCCGAACCTCGGGTACCACATCGTGAGATGTGACGTTCATCTCGGGTTAGTTTCCGAAAAACCGCTCAGCCCCTGGGCAGCCCCAGCGGCAGCCCGAGTTCCTCGACCATCACCTGACCGGCCTGCTCGGCGAGCTCCTCCTCGGCGAGGTCCTCGTCGGTGTCCAAACCGTCGAGCTCCTGCAAGGGCTGGTTCAGCCGCACGTGTGCGACCAGCGATTGCAGGGCCCGCAGGGCGGCCGAGGCGGTGGGCCCCCAGTTCGTGAAGTACGAGAACTGCCACCACCACAGCGCCTCCGTGGTGCGCCCCTCGCGGTAGTGCGCCAGGCCGTGCCGAAGGTCGGTGACCACGTCCGCCAGGTCGTCGGAGATGCGGTGCGCGACGGGCGCCTTGCGCGGCTCGTAGGGGTCGAACACCTCCGAATACACGTCCACCGGATCGAGCATCAGCGCGAACCGCTCACGCAGCTCGTCGACGTCCGGCTCCGGGCCGAGATCCGGCTCATAGCGCTCCTCGGGCAGGACGTCCTCGTGCGCACCGAGACGCCCACCCGCCAGCAGCAGCTGGGAGACCTCCAGCAGCAGGAAGGGCACCGCGCTGTCCGGGTCCTCTCCCTTGGCCACCTCGGTGACGGCCACGATGAAGGATTCGATCTGGTCCGCGATCTGGACGGCGAAATCGTCCGGATCCTGGCCCACCGCGTGCAGCGTTGCGTCAGACATCGAGAAGCCGCCTTCCTTCAAAGGCCCGCCCCAGCGTGACCTCGTCCGCGTACTCCAGGTCTCCCCCGACGGGGAGCCCGCTGGCCAGGCGGGTGACCTTCAGGCCCATGGGCTTGATCATGCGGGCGAGGTACGTCGCCGTCGCCTCGCCCTCCAGGTTCGGGTCGGTGGCGAGGATCAGCTCCGTCACCGTGCCGTCCGCGAGGCGCGCCAGGAGCTCACGGATGCGCAGATCGTCCGGGCCCACGCCCTCGATCGGGCTGATCGCGCCGCCGAGCACGTGGTACTTGCCCCGGAACTCACGCGTCCGCTCAATCGCGACCACGTCCTTGGGCTCCTCCACCACACAGATGACGGAGGGGTCGCGTCGCGGGTCGCGGCAGACGGCGCACTGTTCCTGCTGCGCGACGTTGCCGCAGACCGCGCAGAAGCGGACCTTGTCCTTCACTTCGAGCAGGGCATGCGCCAGCCGACGCACATCGGTCGGCTCGGCCTGCAGGATGTGGAAGGCGATCCGCTGCGCGCTCTTGGGCCCGACGCCGGGCAGCCTGCCCAGTTCGTCGATCAGGTCCTGAACCACGCCTTCGTACAACGGACTGCCTTCTTCCTCGATGTTGCCGGTACCTGTGGAGTTGAGAGGGGTGCGCCCTGGGCACCGGGACGCCCAGCGGGTCGGACCGGCGGATCAGAAGGGCAGGCCCGGCATTCCGCCCATCCCCTGCGCCAGCGGCCCGAGCTTCTGCTGCTGGAGCGCCTGGGCATTCTCGTTCGCCGCCTGCACGGCCGCCACCACCAGGTCGGCGAGGGTCTCGGTGTCCTGCGGGTCCACTGCCTTGGGGTCGATCACCAGAGCCCGGAGCTCTCCGGAGCCGGTCACGGTGGCCGTCACCAGCCCGCCCCCGGACTGTCCGGCCACCTCGGTCGAAGCCAGCTCCTCCTGGGCCCGCGCGAGGTCCTGCTGCATCTTCTGAGCCTGCTGGAGCAGCTGCTGCATGTTGGGCTGGCCACCACCGGGAATCACGGTCACTCCTTCTTTCTTCGGTGAAACCGAGCCTACGTGCTCACCGCGCACCGCGCCCTACGCTGTCAGGACCAACTCTTTCGAGTGAGAGAAGAACAGGGGCTGCAGCTGATCAAGACCTGCTTGTGGGCGGAAATCCTGGGATTCCTCGTCCACGGAGCCCCATTCGGCGGTAGGAAGAGCATGCGCACCAGTACGCGCACGCGCACCACCATTACGCGTTCGCGCACCATCACACGTCAGCGCAGGCAAGAGGGAGTGCCGGGTGAGCCAGCCGGAGATGCAGCCCGAGGGGCCACCCCGGGATCCCCGGGAGGAGGGCAGGCCGAAGGCGGAGGACCTGACCGGCCGGCCGTTCCCTCTCGGGGACTGGGGCGAACCCGCGGAACCGCTGGACGAGATCTACCGCCGGGTGGAGGCCGACGCACTGCGCACCGCCCAGTGGTACCTGGCCGACCGTGCCTGGAAGCGGCGAGGGGCCAGGGTGCTCCGGGTGACGGCGGCCGTGGGCACGGTGACGGGTGCCGCCCTGCCGCTGCTGGAACTCGCCGGGTCGGCGCCGGGGGTGGCCGTGTACGGCTACCTCGCGTTGCTGGGCGCCGCCGCGGCCCTGGCCTGCGACCGCTTCTTCGGCCTGACCTCGGGGTGGATGCGCGACGTGGCCACCGCGCAGGCGGTGCAGCGCAGGCTCCAGACGCTCCAGTTCGACTGGGCCTCGGAGAACGTGCGTGAGGTGCTGGGACCGACCGAGGGGACGGCCAGCGAAGCCGCAGACCGGTGCCTGAGCGTGCTGCGGCGGTTCTCCGAGGACGTCACCGAACTGGTGCGCTCGGAGACCGCGGACTGGATGGTGGAGTTCCGCTCCGGGTCCGCGCCGCTGGCGATGCAGTCCTTGTCCCCTTCCGCCGTGCGGCCCGAGGTGGGAGGGCAACCCGGACGGTTCCCGCTGCCGCCGGGCACCCGGCCGAACATGCCGCGCCAGCGTCCGCCGGAGCAACCCCGCTGAGGACCGCCCCGGCCGCCCGACGGGGCGGTCGGGCAGCACGGCCCTCAGCGGGCCGGCGTGCCGACCGGTCGGCACGCCGGATCAGCTGAAAATGATCATCGAGCCCTGTCCGAGGCTGCGGGTCGCAGCCGCGTGCAGCCCGAGCCAGACGTGTCGTTCCCGGGCGAAGGGACTGTCGTCGTAGGGGATGGGGCCCGCCGGCTCCTCCAGCGAGGTGGGGCGCCCGGGAGGGGCGGGCGCCGAAGGCGGGTTGCGGGGATCGATCCCGATGGCCGGGGCGATGTACTCAAGCTCGCGCAGCAGGCCCTGTGCAGAGCCGAGCGGACCGCCCCCCGCCAACAGTTCCTCGTTGGCGAGCGGAACCGAGAAGTCGACCGGGACGTAGGCGCCGGCATGGTCGTAGTGCCAGACCAAGTGGGACTGCTGGGCGGTCGATTCGAACATCTCCAGGAGCTGCTCGTAGTCCCCGCCCAGCTCGTCCACCGGAGTCACCGCCAGCCCACAGAGCTGCAACAGGTAGGCCCGGCGCAGGAAGTGCAGGGCGTCGTAGTCGAAGCCGGCGACGGGCGCGACATCGCCCGCCAGCCCCGGCATGTAGGCGAACACGGGCACGGAGGGCAGCCCCGCTTCACCGAGCGCCTTGTCGTAGGCGGCGATCTCTTCGGCGAAGGGATTGTCGGGGCTGTGGCACAGCACGTCGACAAGGGGTACCAGCCACAGGTCACAGGCCACGCAGGCTCCTTATCGGGGCGGTTTCACACTGCTCGGGCCAGCGTAGTGCGCCCCCCACCCGCAGCGAAGGGGTCCGGGCAGGCCGAAAGCCCCACCGACTCGGCTCAGTCGCCGACCGGCCAGATCCAGGCCCCGCCCTCCCAACGTGGCTGCCTGCCCAGCAGTTTGGTCACGGTCTCGCGGAGTTCGGCGTCCCTGTCCTGCGGGGCGAGCACCAGCACCCCGGCCTTCCAGAAGTCCAGGTCCTCGCGGGCCTGGCGCTGCCAGGAGGCACCGATCTCCGGGGGGTCGGCACCGTAGCGGATGTCCCGGAGCATGTTGGAGGTGTGCCGTGGGGAAGGGCCGTAGATGCCGATCCGGTCCGGGCCCCACGGCCCGTTGAAGTAACCGCCGGGAAGCTTGAAGGCCAGGTCGGACACGGTCTGCCAGTGCAGGGCGGCGGCGTCCCCGGGGTCCGGCACCGGGATCGGCACCAGGGTCTGGCCGTCCTGGACGTACCTCTTCCACAGTCCCTGGGTGACGAAGGCCGGTACCGGTGGCCGGTCGGTGACGGGGAACGGCGTCGGCACCACGGGTAGCAGTGCCGCCGCCAGGGCGGCCAGTCCCAGGGTGCGGAGCCGGGCCGGGGTGGCGCTCTGGCGGTCGGCCCGGACCAGCCGGTCGGCGGCCAACGCCACCAGAAGGCCGAGCGGGGGTGCGCAGGCCATGGCCACCCGCCCCTCGATGACCGATTCGAAGAGCGGCTGGTGGGCCAACGCCCTCCAGGGCCCGGGAAGCACGGTCTCGGTACCCGGAATGCGGATCCGTGGCCCGAGGGAGAGCAGGGCCGCGCCGACCGCGGTGGCGGCGAGCGCCTTGACGGCTGGCCGTTTCCAGAACCACCAGGTGATCATCCCCGCCAGCGCGAGCAGGGGCCATCCGTAGAAGGCGTTCTGCTCGGTGCGATTGAGAGCCAGCGGGTCGGCGGTGCGGTCGTTGCCGAAGAGCGAGCGCCCGGCGTACTCGACGAAGGCGAGCGGGCTGTTGCCGGCTCCGTCGCCATGGAGCACCGATCGGTAACTCTGGGGCCCGAAGAACTGCCAGTACAGCGGGTAGGCGACCAACGGCAGGGCAACGGCCGCGGCCACCGCCAGACCGCGCAGCAGTGGTCCCACCGCCGCCCTTGCGTGCCCACGGTCGGCGAGGGCGTACGCGGTGGCGAAGAGCAGCATTCCGACCGCCGCCAGGAGGAACGGTTCCTCTCCGAGGTACAGCTGGTAGGCCGAGAACACGCCGAGCAACACGCCGTCGCGGACCACCCGGCGCCCCTGCCCGGGCGCGCACAAACGCAACGCCCGGTCGATGATCACCGGGATCATGAAGAGCACACAGAAGTTGGGATGGGCGTTGGCGTGCGAGATCATCGGCGGCGCGTAGGCGCACAGCGCCGCCCCGAGCACCGCCGCCCAACGGCTGCGCACCAACCAGCGGCGGATCAGCCAGTACCAGGCGAGACCGGTGGCGGTCAGCCCCAGGGTCAACACCAGCGCCCAGGTCACGGTCGGACCGAGGGCGAGGGTGACCGGCGTCAGCGGTACCGACAGACCCAGCATCACCGTGTTGGCCATGAGGTTCACGCCGTCGGGGAAGTTCTGGAGGTCGGTGAAGAGCGGATTGCGCCAATCGACCACGTTCTGCGCGG
This sequence comes from Streptomyces sp. NPDC006879, assembly GCF_042869595.1. Lineage (NCBI taxonomy): Bacteria > Bacillati > Actinomycetota > Actinomycetes > Kitasatosporales > Streptomycetaceae > Streptomyces > Streptomyces sp. NPDC006879. The sequence goes on along the minus strand of NZ_JBIAGC010000010.1, from coordinate 99,792 downwards.
TGACCCGGAAGAACCACTCCCACTGGTTCTGGTCCATCCCGGCATCCGCCAGGTAGCGGCGGTCCAGATCGGCCCACAGCCCCTTGTAGAGGAACGTCGAGGCCATCAGGAACAGTGCGCAGACCGCGAGCCCTCCACGCTTGAGCCGCAGGAGCTCGCCCAACACCCTCAGGTAGTCAGCCGGCCGGACCTTGGAACCGTCCTGGTGCGCCCAGCGGACCGGGACCTCGACCACCGCCCAGCCACGCGCGCGGAAGTACTGCAGGATCTCCACGTCGATCCCCCAGCCATCCAGTTCGGCCGCCTCAAAGGCCTCCCGCGCCCGGTCGCCGTCGAAGAGTTTGAAACCGCACTGGGTGTCGCGGATGCCGGGCACCGCGACGGCACGGATCAGCCGGTTGCCGACCCGTCCGAGCACTTCACGCATCCGGCCCTGGTGCCGCTCGATCCTCGACTGCGGGTGCGAGCGGGAACCGATCGCACCGGCCAAAGCCTCCTCATCGCGTCCACCGCCCGCCAGCGCCTCTTCCAGCCGGGTCAGCTCCTCCACGGGCGTGGCCAGGTCGGCGTCGGTGACCAGCACCCGGCGGCCGGCACTGGCCGCGACACCGAGCCGCAGCGCATACCCCTTGCCCCGGTTCTGCTCCGTGCTCACCAAGCGGATACGGGGCTCCCGGGCCGCTGCGGCCCGAACCGCCCGGGCGGTACCGTCCGTCGAACCGTCGTCGACGACGATCAGCTCCCACTGGCCACCGGCGGTGGCCGGATGGCGGCCCAGATAGGCGCAGAGCGCGTCCAACGTGGGCCCGATGCGCTGCTCCTCGTCGAAGGCCGGGACGACCACGCTCAGCTCTACCGTGCGGGTACCGTGCACCACCGCGTTCCAGGCCGACACCGCCGGCCGGGTCTCGGTCACGCCCCCTCCGAGCGTGGCGCGGCGCCGGGGCCCGGTGGTGCCCCCGGCCCGGTATGCGGAAGGGACCCGGCGTAGGGGGCCGGTGCCGTGGACGGGGCTGGCGCGGCCGGTACCGCCCCCCGGACGTCGAGCAGGTGGGCCTGTAGCCGGTCCGCCCAGTCCAGGGCCTGCCGGTTGCACTCCTGCACCAGCTCCCGGGCCTCGTCCAGATCCCGCCGGGTGATCGCCTCGACCAGCGCGGTGTGCCCGCCCCACAGCTCCTCGCGCAGCAGGGGGGCCTCCCGGAGGTAGGGCACGGAGAAGACCCAGGCCTGCACACGGATCCGGTGCAGGAAATCGGTGATGTAGACGTTGCCGACCAGCTCGCTCAGCTCTCGCCAGAACCGCAGGTCATAGCCGATGAGGACCTCCAGCGAGCCGGTCCGCGCGGCTCGCCTGGCCTCCTCGGCCCGACGCCGCACCGACACCAGCGCCTCGGCCAGCCCGGTGCCCGGCCCGTGCTCGGCCATGCGCCGGAAGACGCCGTCCACCACCAGTGAGCGGGCCTCGACCATGGCCTTGAAGTCGGCCACGGTGAACTGCCGCACCCGGAAACCGCGGTGCTGCACGGACTCCAGCAACCCCTGGGCGCACAGGTCGAAGAGCGCCTCGCGTACCGGGGTGGCGGAGACCCCGTACTGCTCCGCGATCTGCTTGACGGTGAACTCGCGGCGCTGCTCCAGGCGTCCCGCCAGCGCCTCGTCGCGCAGCGCGTCCGCTAGTTGCTGGCGCAGGGTGCTGCGGGTGACAGCTTGGCTGCCGGCCATGGGGTCCGTCTCCTTTGTAGGGCTTCGGACACCTTAGGCCAGGTCATGGCGCAGGTGCCGATGGCCGGAAACGGTGGGCACGGCGAGAACCCGCCCGCTCGATCGCTGGCGGGTTCTCGCCAACCGCGGGACGACCGGGGCCCCGCGGCCAGCCTCAGGAGGCGCTGGTGTGGCGGTCCGCCACACAGAGCGCCTCGTCGAGCAGCGCGAGTCCTTCCTTCGCCTCGGCCTCGGTGACGGTGCAGGCGGGCACGACATGGGTGCGGTTCATGTTCACGAAGGGCCACAGGCCCGACTTCTTGCAGGCGGCTGCGAACTCCGCCATCGGCGCGTTGTCCGCACCGGCCGCGTTGTACGGCACCAGGGGCTCGCGCGTGGCCTTGTCCCGGACGAGCTCCAGGGCCCAGAAGACACCCAGACCCCGCACTTCGCCGACCGAGGGATGCCGTTCGGCGATCTCGGCGAGGGCGGGCCCGATCACCGTCTCACCGATGTGCGCGGCGTTCTCGACGATTCCCTCCTCGGCCATCGTGTTGATCGTGGCCACGGCCGCGGCGCAGGCCAGCGGATGCCCGGAGTAGGTCAGACCGCCGGGGAAGGGGCGACGGTCGAAGGTGGCGGCGATCTCGGCGGAGATCGCCACCCCGCCCAGCGGCACGTAACCGCTGTTGACGCCCTTGGCGAAGGTCAACAGGTCGGGCGTGACGTCCCAGTGCTCAGCGGCGAACCACTTGCCAGTCCGCCCGAAGCCGGCCATCACCTCGTCGAGGATGAAGACGATCCCGTACCGGTCGCAGAGCTCGCGCACGCCCGCGAGGTAACCGGCCGGCGGAACCATGATGCCGGCGGTGCCGGGCACCGACTCCAAGATGATCGCCGCGATCGACCCGGGGCCCTCGAAGGCGATGGTGTCGGCGAGGTGGGAGAGAGCGCGCTCGCACTCCTGCTCCTCGGTCTCGGCGTGGAAGGGCGAGCGGTAGCGGAACGGGCCCCAGAAGTGCACGACGCCGGCGGAGCCGGTGTCCGAGGGCCAGCGACGCGGGTCGCCGGTCAGGTTGATGGCGGCGGCGGTGGCTCCGTGGTAGGAGCGGTAGGTGCTGAGGACCTTCGTACGGCCCGTGTGCAGGCGGGCCATGCGGACGGCGTTCTCCACCGCTTCCGCACCACCGTTGGTGAAGAAGATCTTGTCCAGATCACCCGGGGTCCGCTCGGCTATGAGGCGTGCGGCCTCGGAGCGGACGTCCACGGCGAAGCCGGGGGCGAGGGTGCAGAGCCGGCCGGCCTGCTCCTGGATCGCGGCGACGACCTTGGGGTGCTGGTGCCCGATGTTGGTGTTGACCAGCTGGGAGGAGAAGTCGAGGTAGCGGTTTGCGTCGTAGTCCCAGAAGTACGAGCCCTCCGCGCCGGCGACGGCGAGCGGGTCGATCAGGGCCTGGGCAGACCAGGAGTGGAACACATGCGCACGGTCGGCGGCCTTGACGGCTGCCCCGGCCTGCGGATCGGCATGAGGGGTCATGTGGCCAAGGCTAGAAGTCCACCAGGTGGACGGGACACCGACGCCCTGTACGTGCCCGAGGGGGTGGCCTCGGCAGTGTGTCGCCCGTCGGGCTCGAAGACCCGACGGCGCCACCCGGGGCCTGCGGCGTGCGCAGCGCTCAGGCCCCGACCGCTCGCCCCGCGACGGGCGTCACGGCAGCGGTTACACAGGCGTGACCGCCAGTGAGCCCGGTGCGTGACCGGGACCCCACTATCCTCGGCGCGTTGAGGCACTCCGTGAGGAGTGCGGGGGATCAGGGGGAGGAACCGGACACACATGGATCAGCTCGCGCCCGGCGATCCGCAGCACATCGGGTCCTACCGGCTGCTGACCCGCCTCGGCTCCGGCGGCATGGGCCACGTGTACCTGGCCCGCTCGGACCGGGGCCGGACCGTCGCCGTGAAGCTGGTACGCCCGGAACTCGCCGTGCAGGAGCCGTTCCGCCGGCGCTTTCGTCAGGAAGTCGGGGCCGCCCGGAGAGTCGGCGGCCAGTGGACGGCTCCGGTCCTGGACGCGGACACCGATGCCCGGGTCCCCTGGGTGGCCACCGGTTACGTCGCGGGCCCCAGCCTGCACTCGGCCGTCACCGCTCACGGCCCGCTGCCGGAGCGTTCGGTCCGCATCCTGGCGGCCGGGCTCGCGTACGCGCTGCGCGACATCCATGCAGCCGGGATCGTGCACCGGGACCTCAAACCCTCCAACGTCCTGATGACCCTGGACGGACCCCGGGTCATCGACTTCGGGATAGCCCGCGCCCTGGAGCCGCTCACCAGCGGTGGCCTGACCCGAACCGGGGAGGTCGTGGGTTCGCCTGGCTTCATGGCTCCCGAGCAGGTCCGTGGCGAGGCCGTCACGCCCGCCTGCGACGTCTTCAGCCTGGGCTCGCTGCTGGCCTACGCCGCAACCGGCGTGCTCCCCTTCGCCGATCCCACCGGTGACGGCAACCCGCACTCGGTGATGTTCCGGATCGCCAACGAGGAACCCGAACTCCCCGGACTGCCCGAATCGCTCAGGGCGCTGGTCCGTGACTGCCTGGCCAAGGACCCGACCGTCCGGCCCACGCCGGAGGACGTCCTGACCCGGGTCGGCGCCGGTGAGACCGTGGCGGACGGCCGCCCGCTGGAGCCCTGGCTACCCGGCCCGCTGGTCACCGACCTCGGCCGCCACGCGGTGCAACTGCTGGAGTGGGAAGCGCCCGGCCCGGTGCGGCCGGCCACCACCCTGGTCGGGCCGCCCACCACGGCGGCACCGTCGGCCGGGGGAGCCGTCCCGACGGCGCCGGCTCCTTCCCGGCGGTCCGCCGTCGCCCTGGCCGCGCTGGCCGTGGCGGTTGCGCTGGGGGCGGCCGGTGGGGTGTACGCCGTCTACCGCAGTTCCGGCGCCGGCCCGCAGAACCCGGGCCACCAGCCGGAGGCACACACCTCCGTCGCGTCCGGCCCGGACGGAGGGCCAGGGGCCTCCCCCGCGGCGGACGCCCCCGGCGGGAACGACCCGAAGGCCTTGGCCCCGACCCCGCCGGTGGCCACCGCGACCACCGCGGCGCCGGCCGGGAGCGCGGGTACCGTGCCGCCGGCCTATCTCGGCGTCTGGGCGGCGTCCTTCGAGGGCAACGGCGGAACCAACACGCGGAGGCTGGTCCTACGCCAGGGCCGGCCGGGCGATCCGGTGATGACCCTCACCGGTCAGGGCCCCACCCACACCTGCGTCTGGAACGCGACCCTGCTCGCCGCCGGCCCACCGCTGCGGCTGAGCCCGTCCACCGTCACCTCGGGCAACCCGGCCACCTGCTCGCCGGGCGAGTGGAGCCGGCTGACCCTCCGCCCGGACGGGACGCTGACCCGGGAGCTGGTCGGTAGCACCGGCGTTCCGCTCACCTACCGGAAGGTCGCCGGCTGAACGCTGCCGGCGGCAGACCCCGCCCCGGGCTCCCGCCGGCAGGAACGCGCCGAGGGGCGGAACCTGAGTCCCGCCCCTCGGCGTCGGTACCGGTGCGCTTCTGCTCGTGCCGCTACCGGAAGGGTCCACCGGCAGGCGACGCCCGGCACGCCCTTCCTGTCACGGCTCTAGAGGAACGAGTTGATCTCGATCGTCTCGGTGCGGCCGGGGCCGACGCCGATCGCGGAGATCGGGGCGCCGCTCATCTCCTCCAGCGCCTTGACGTAGGCCTGCGCGTTCTTCGGCAGGTCGGAGAAAGTCTTGGCCTTGGTGATGTCCTCGGACCAGCCGGGCAGCATCTCGTAGATCGGCTTCGCGTGGTGGAAGTCGGACTGCGAGTAGGGCAGCTCCTCGACCCGCTTGCCGTCGATCTCGTACGCCACACAGACGGGGATCTGCTCCCAGCCGGTCAGTACGTCCAGCTTGGTGAGGAAGAAGTCCGTCAGACCGTTCACCCGGGTCGCGTAGCGGGCGATCGGGGCGTCGAACCAACCGCAGCGGCGGTCCCGGCCGGTGGTCACGCCACGCTCACCGCCGATGCGGCGCAGGTCCTCGCCGTCCTGGTCGAAGAGCTCAGTCGGGAAGGGACCGGCGCCGACGCGGGTGGTGTACGCCTTCAGGATGCCGATCACACGGGAGATCTTGGTCGGCCCCACTCCGGTGCCGGTGCAGGCGCCGCCCGCGGTCGGGTTCGAGGAGGTCACGAAGGGGTACGTGCCGTGGTCGACGTCGAGCAGGGTGCCCTGGCCGCCCTCGAAGAGCACGACCTTGTCCTCGTCCAGCGCCTCGTTGAGGATCAAGGTGGTGTCGGCGACGTACGGCTGGATCTTCTCCGCGTACTGGAGCATCTCCTCGACGGTCTGCGCGACGTCGATGGCCCGGCGGTTGTACAACTTGGCGAGCAGCTGGTTCTTGCGTTCCAGCGCCGCCTCCACCTTCTGGGTGAGGATCGACTCGTCGTACAGGTCCTGGACGCGGATGCCCACGCGGTTGATCTTGTCGGCGTAGGTCGGCCCGATGCCCCGACCCGTGGTACCGATCTTCCGCTTGCCCAGGAAACGCTCCCCGACCTTGTCGAGCGTGACGTTATACGGCGTAATGAGGTGGGCGTTACCGCTGATGAGCAGCTTGGAGGTATCGATTCCGCGTTCATTGAGGCCGTGCAGCTCGGCGAGCAGGACGGCCGGATCCACCACCACGCCGTTACCGATGACCGGGGTGCACCCAGGAGAGAGGATGCCGGAGGGGAGAAGGTGCAGCGCATACTTCTGGTCGCCTACGACAACCGTGTGGCCGGCGTTGTTGCCGCCCTGGTAGCGCACCACGTAGTCAACGGAACCACCGAGGAGGTCGGTGGCCTTTCCCTTGCCCTCGTCTCCCCACTGGGCTCCGAGCAGCACAAGAGCGGGCACAGGCGTACACCTCTTCCGGATGGGGCATGCCCAAGGTCAGGGGGCGTACGACGATGTACACCACAGGCTGAGCCGTCGGACCGGTGCCCCGGAATAGACGAAGGCCCTGGCGCAATAGCGCAAGGGCCTCTTGCACAAAGATGCTACCCGAGGAAGGACCGAGGTGTCGGCTCCAGAGGCCTCCGAGCCCGCCCTGAGCCCCGTCGACCAGCCGCGCAGCGCGGCCGGATCCGGCCTGTTGGTGCTCATCGACCCGGTGGCGCGCCGCCTCGACGGCGAGTCAGTACGGATCGCCAGGGACGTACTGTGCGCCGGCGCACCCGCCAAAGTGTGTGTCCCTGAGGGGCCCACGGACTTCGCGCGGGCACTGGCCCGCCGGGGTGGTCGCCGCACGGTGGTCGTCGGCGACGACGGAGCGCTGGTGCGGACCGTGGCGCTGCTGCACCGGGAACGGGACCTGGGGGCGGACGCCCTCGCCCTGGTGCCGGTCGGCGCCCCCTCCGCACTGTCGCTGGCCCGTTCACTGGGCGTGGCCGGCGGGGCGGTGGCGGCGGCCCGGGCGGTCCTCGACGGGGCGGTGCGCTCGCACGACCTGCTGGTCGACGACAGCGACGGGGTGGTCCTGGGCGGCCTGCGGATTCCCGAAGCACTGGGCACCGACCGGCCGGCCTCCGGCGGGCCCCGCGTCTGGGGGGCCTGCCGTTCACTGGTCCGGACCCTGGTACCCGGACCTGGGGGACGCGGTGAGCCACCGCGTGGGCAGCGGCTGCGGGTGGAGGCGGACGGTGTCGTCCTGAGCGATCTGGACCGCCCGGTGCGGGACGTTTCCGTGGCCACCGGCGGCGGCGTCGCCGAGGTCGTGGTGCGTTCCGCGGGCCGGGCCGGGCCGGCGCTGACGGCCCGCGCCTCCTCCGTCACCGTCTCGGGCCCCGACTTCCGCTACCGGGCCGACCACCAGGTGAGCGGGCCCGTTCGGTCCCGGACCTGGGAGTTGTGGGCCGGTGCGTGGGGCCTGACGGTGCCTCGGTGAGCACCGGGCCGGGCCGGAGGACGGAGGAGGTGCGGGACATGGCGCCGGTGGCTCTGCAGGTACCGGGCACGGTCGGGGCACTCGCGGACTTCCGGCGGCGGGGCGGCCGTACGGCGGCGGTCGGAGCGTTATCGGCAGCCGCCGGCGCGGCTGCCTGGGCGGGCCCCCTTCCGGTGTCGGTCCCTGCCCGGATCCTGTTGCCGTGCACACTCCTGATCTGCTTGTACGGGCTCTACGAGTTGCACTTGGCGCGGCGGATGCGGCAGAGACTGGCCTCCGGTCCTTGGCTGGCCTACCGGGCGGTGTCCTTCGCCAGCAGGACCCACCAGGCGATGGTTCTGCTGGCGGAGCCGTCGGGACGGCTGTGGCCACTGACCCGCGGGGCCTTCCGGAGGCGGGCGGCGCTGGTGGATCCGGGGGACGCCCAGGTGCTCTGGTTCTGTGGCGATCCGGCTTTCGGCGGGGTGGCCACGGTGCCGGACAGCGGACGGTTGAGCTGGGTGGTGCCGGTACGGGGAGTGCGCGGCAGGGAGCGGTTGGCCCGGGCCGCGGTGGCGGCAGCCCGGGCGCGGGCCGCCGGCGGGGGCCTGCTCCACGGTGTGCTCGACCTCCCCGATCCGCAGCAGCCGCAGGCGCCGGCCCCCGGGCCGGGCTCGGTGATCCCGCAGTGGCCGCAGGAGCACCGGCGGGTGTTTCGCTGGGTGGTCCTGGGCGGGGCGCTGTTGATGGCTCTGGTGGAGGTGGGCGCCTGGGCGGCTCCGGCGGACGTGCGTCCTTCGCGCGCTCAGGACGTGCTGCTCCTGACGGGTCTGGCGGTGGCGCTCCTCGGCGGGGCGGTCGGCGTGGTGGCGCGGGCCCGCCGGCGGGAGGGCGCGGTGTGGGTGTGGGAGGAGCTGCCGGAGCTGTTGCCGCAGCGGAGCGTGGACGATTTCCTCCAGGAGTGGGCGGCCCGGCAGCGGGAGCGCCGCAGCGGGCCGCAGCTCGCGGACGACGGGGACGAGAGCCTGCCCGGTCACCGGCGTCGCGGGGACGGGGCGAACGACGAGGAGCAGCCCGACGACGAACGGCCCGAGGGGCGCTGAGTGGCGGTCCCCGCGGTCGTGACCAGGTGGGCTGTTCAATCTCCGGGGAGGTCCAGCGTGGCGCGGTGGGCGCGCCAGCGGTCGAGCAGGGAGTACATCTCCTGCTGGAGGAACTCGAAGAAGGCCGCGGTTTCGGCGACCCGGGCGCCCGCGGGGGTGTCGGCGCCGAGAGTGGCGACGCCCTCGCGCAGGGTCTGCTCCCACAGGGTCAGCACCTGGTCCCGGCGGGTGAAGGTCTCGTACCAGAGCTCGTTGTGCAGCCGGTAGCGGTCGCGGCGGGATCCGGGCTCGCGTTCCCGGCTGATCATGCTGACCTGGCTCAGGTAGCCGACTGCGCCGGAGACGGCAGCGGGGCTGATCCTCAGTCGCTCGCCGAGTTCGGCGGAGGTAAGGCAGCCGTCGTCGCTGGCCAGCAGTGCGGCGAACACCCGTGAGGCCATCCGTTGCATGCCCGCCTCGGTCAGTTGGGCCGCGAACCGTTCCACGAAGCGACTGACCGCCTCGGCGTCCCGGCCGGTGCTGGCGGCCTCCTCGGCCGTACTCATCGGCATCTCCTCGTCACTCCGCTGGTCCCGACACTTTATACGTTTCCTTAACTTCACAAATTTGTGAAACCAGCGTACGTTCCAGAGCCATGACGAAGGCAATCAGCGTCGCCGGACTCCACAAGGCGTTCGGCAGCACCAAGGCCCTGGACGGGCTCGACCTCGACGTGGCACACGGCGAGGTCCACGGTTTCCTCGGGCCCAACGGCTCCGGAAAGTCCACCACCATCCGCGTCCTGCTGGGCCTGCTGCGCGCCGACTCCGGCAACGTGCGGCTCCTCGACGGCGACCCCTGGCGTGACGCCGTCGCCCTGCACCGGCGCATCGCCTACGTCCCCGGCGACGTGACCCTGTGGCGCAACCTCACCGGCGGTGAGGTCATCGACCTCTACGGTCGGCTGCGCGGCGGCCGGGTGGACCCGGCCCGACGGGCCGAACTCCTGCGCCGCTTCGAGCTCGACCCGACGAAGAAGGGCCGCGCCTACTCCAAGGGCAACCGACAGAAGGTCGCCCTGGTCGCCGCCTTCGCCGCCGAGGCCGAACTGCTGATCCTCGACGAACCCACCAGCGGCCTCGACCCGCTGATGGAGGAGGTCTTCCAGTCCTGCATCGCCGAGGCGCGCTCCGCCGGCCGCACCGTCCTACTGTCCTCGCACCTGCTCAGCGAAGTCGAGGACCTCTGCGACCGGGTCAGCATCATCCGCGCCGGGCGCACCGTGGAAACCGGCTCCCTCGCCGAACTGCGCCACCTCACCCGCACCAGCGTCCAGGCAGATCTCAGCGGAACACCCGACCGACTGGCCGGGCTGCCGGGCGTGCACGACCTGGAGGTACACGGGACACGGGTCCGCTTCCAGGTCGACGCCGACGGGTTGGACGGCGCCCTGCGCGCCCTGACCGCGTCGGGCGTCCGCTCCCTCACCTCCGCTCCGCCCACCCTGGAGGAGCTCTTTCTGCGGCACTACGCGAACGAGCCGGCCGGGACCCCCGACGGGGGCACGCGGTGAACCGCCCCTTCACGGGCACCCTGGTGCTGCTGCGGCTGGCGCTACGCCGGGACCGGGTCATGATGCCCGTCTGGATCGCGGTGAGCGCACTGTTGGTGACCAGCATCCCGAACGCCCTGGAAACCGTGTACGACACCACCGCGGAGCGTGCCGAACTGGCCCGGAGCATCAGCGCGAACAGCGCGTTCCGCGCACTGTACGGAAACGCCTTCGGGGATTCGATCGGGGCTCTGACAGCCTGGCGCGGAGGCGTCCTCACAGGGCTGCTGGCCGCCGCGATGAGCCTGACCATCGTCGTCCGTCACACCAGGGAAGAGGAGGAGACGGGACGTCAGGAGCTGCTGTCCGCCGCCGTGGTGGGCCGTCGTGCACCCCTCACCGCGGCCTTGCTGGCAGCCGTCACCGCCAATGCCGCCCTCGGCCTGCTGGTGATCATCGGCCTGGCCCCGTACGGCCTGCCCGGTGCGGTGGCGCTCGGCGCCGCCGTCACCAGCACGGGGCTGCTCTTCGCGACGGTGGCGGCCCTCGCCGCGCAGCTGGCCGAGAGCGCACGAGCCGCGAAGGGACTGGCAGCCGGTTTCCTCGCCCTCGCCTTCCTCCTGCGGGCGGCCGGCGACGCCGGTTCGACGTCCGGCTCCGCTGCTCTGACCTGGCTGTCCCCGCTGGGCTGGAGCGAGTACGTACGCCCCTTCGGGGGCGAACGGTGGTGGGTGTTCGCCCTGTTCGCCGCCGCACTGACCGCCCAGTGCGCCCTGGCCTACCTGCTGGCCGGGCGACGCGACCTCGGCCGCGGACTGCTACCGGGACGGCCCGGTCCGGCCGTCGGCCGCCTCGCCTCGGCGGGCGCCCTGGCCTGGCGCCTGCAACGCGGCGCGACTTTGGGATGGGCCCTGGGGTTCCTGATCGCTGGCCTGGTGTTCGGCCGGATGGCGCAGGGAGCGGCCGACCTGGTGGGCGACAACGAACAGACCCGCACGATCTTGGAACGGATGGGCGGACAGGCCGCGCTGATCGACACCTTCCTCGCCGCGATGTCCGGCATGCTCGGGATGGTGGCCGCCCTCCAGATCGTCGCCTCGGTACTGCGCCTGCACGGCGAGGAACAAGGACAACGCGCCGAGCCCGTCCTCGCACTGGCCCTGGGGCGACTGCGCTGGGCCGGCAGCCACCTGCTGATCGCCTTCGCCGGAGCCGCCGCGACCCTGCTGTTGGGCGGTCTCGGCCTCGGTCTCGGCTCCGGGCACGACCTGGGCGCCCTCCTGACCGCCTGCCTGGTACAAGTACCGGCGGTCTGGGTTCTCGGTGGCCTCACGGTCCTGCTGTACGGGGCGCTGGCGGAGTTCGCGGCCGGTGCCTGGGCCGCTGCCGGCATCACCTTGGCCATCGGCTGGCTCGGGCCGGCCCTCAACCTTCCGGACGCGGTCCTGTACCTGTCGCCCTTCTCCCACCTGCCCAAGCTGCCCGGGGCTGCGATGGCCTGGGGGGCGCCGGCCACGCTGACGGGCATCGCTGTCGTGCTGGTGGCCGCCGGCCTGGGCGCCTTCCGCCGCCGTGACCTCGCCGGATGAACCAAACCCCCGCGGCAGGCGCGGGTGGGCCCAGGTCCCGGGCCCGCCCGCGCCTGCCGCGGTCAGAACGCGACGAGCAGCTCACGCAGGCCGCGGATCACGTACCCCTCGTGCCAGCTCGGCTCCGCCACCAGCCGCATCGGCGGAGCGTCCCGCAACAGTGCGCCGAAGGAGGCGGCGAGTTCCAGGCGGGCCAACGGGGCACCGAGGCAGTAGTGGATACCGGCGCCGAAGGTGATGTGCGGGTTGTCCGAGCGCCTCAGGTCCAACTCGTCCGGGCGGGCGAACCGCGCCGGATCACGGTTCGCCGAGCCGAACAGCAAGGCGACTTCGGCGCCCCGCGGGAGGGTGACCCCACCGACCTCGATGTCGTCCAGCACCCACCGCTCGAACATCTGCAACGGCGTGTCGAAGCGCATCAGCTCCTCCACAGCTGTGGACAACCCCTCGTCGGTCGGATCCGCCCGCAGCTCGGCCAGTTGCTCCGGGTGCCGCAGCAGCGTCCACCAGCCGTTGACGGTGGTGTTCACCGTCGCCTCGTGTCCCGCGTTGAGCAGCAGGACACAGGTCGAGACCATCTCCTGCTCGCTGAGCCGGTCCTCCTCGTCGTGGGCGGCGATCAGCGCGGAAACCAGGTCCTCGCCCGGTTCCGCGCGGCGCCGGGTGATCATTTCGCGCAGATAGCCGGAGAACTCCTCGGACGCTCGAACAGCACGACGCGCGGTCTCCTCGGAGGGGTTCAACTCGAACATGCCGACGATGTCCGCGGACCAGGGCCGCAGCAGGGCGCGGTCCGCCTGCGGCACCCCCAGCATCTCCGCGATGACCGCCACCGGCAGCGGCTCGGCCACGGCGGCCAGCAGATCACCCCCGCCCGCCGCCACCAGGTCGGAGACCAGCTCACCCGCCAGCCTGCGCACCGTCGGCGCCAGGCGTTCGACGGTGCGCGGGGTGAAGGCCTTGGAGACCAACCGGCGGATACGGGTGTGGTCTGGAGGCTCCAGGTCCAACAGCCCGTTGGCGTTGAGTGTGGTGAACGGCTCGTGCTCGGCGGGCGGAGCCGGGCGGCCGAACTCCTCATGGCTGAAACGGTGGAGGTAGGTGCGTCCCAGCCGACGGTCCCGCAACAGAGTGCTGACATCCTCGTAGTGCGGGATCAGCCACTGGCCACTGGGCTCGAAGTACTCAGCCCGCCCGCGGGCGCGCAGCGCGGCGTAGGCGGCGTAGGGATCGGCGACGAACTCGGCCGACCAGGGGTCGAAGACGGCCGAAGCGGCGGAGGAAGGGTTCACCCGGACTCCTTCGTGGATGGCCCGGCCTTCGGGCCGGGGAGGAAACGAAGCTCCTGCGGAGCGGGACAGGGGCAATCGAATCGCCCCCAGGCGGTTCGACGTCTGTGGCCGCCGGCCGATGCTGGAGTACAAGCGCGCCTGGTGGGGCGCGAACTCGTCGTGGTCGACCGGTGGTTCACCAGCGCCAAGCCAAACGGAACCTACGGCACGGTAGCGGCGAAGATGCCGCTGAACGTCCGCGCATGGACGCGTGGCTGCGGCGTGGTACACGGCCGCGTCGTGAACGCGGCACGCAACCTGGCCGCCGGGCTGGCGGCGCCTGTCCGTCTGTGGAGACGGTGTAAGACCTCAACGGGAGTCCTCCCGGTCGGGGTGGTCGTCGGTGAAAGCAGGAACCCCAGCGGGTGACCGCTGGAATCCCCCCGCCTCTGGACGGGGTCAACCGGTCAAGTGGGGACGCTACCTGGGACGGGGACCCGCGCGCCCGCGAGCGGGCCGCGGGCCAGGGGCGGGACGGGCCCCCGGCCTCCCTCGCGGGCAGCTTCCCGCCCCACGCGCGGGGTGCGCCGCGGGTCCGTACGGTGGAGGGGTGGGCTTCGCCTCCGGACCGCCGACCACGGCCGGGCGCCTTCGCGGCGCACCGACCTACACGACCGCGCTCTCCCGTCTGCTGCTGGTCTCGACCCTGCTGCTGGTGCTGGCCGCGGGCAGCGCCGGAAGTGTTCCCCCACCGGGCTCCGATGCGCCTTCCGCCTTCTTCGCCAGAACCGACTCCCCGGGGCTAGAGGCCAAGGTGAGCGCCGTACCGGCGACCGCCCTCGCCACCACCTACCGGCCAGGCTGCCCGGTACCGCCGGAGCGGCTCAGACTGATCCAGATGAACCACTGGGGTTTCGACGGCAAGCTCCACGCGGGTGAACTGGTCGTACGGGACGAAGTGGTGCGCGACGTCCTCTCGGTGTTCGAGCGGGCCTTCGAGGAACGCTTCCCCATCCGTCGCATGCAGGTGGCCGACCGGTACCAGGGCAGCGATGCACGGGCCATGGCAGCAGACAACACCTCGGCCTTCAACTGCCGCCCGGTGACGGGCGATCCCGGCCGGCTCTCCCGTCACAGTTGGGGCGACGCCATCGACGTCAACCCTTCCGAGAACCCCTATGTCGACGTCGGCGGCCGGGTTCACCCGGCGGCGAGCGACGCCTACCTGGACCGCGACCCCCTACGGCCGGGCATGGTGCACACCGACGGGCCGCTGGTGAAGGCCTTCGCCGAAGTCGGTTGGGAATGGGGCGGCACCTGGTCGAACCCGGACTACCAGCACTTCTCCGCAACGGGCCGCTGAGGAAGGCCAGGAGCGCACCGACACGCCCGCGGGGGCGTCCGGCCGGATACGCCTGCCGGTCATCCGGGCGTCACCAACCGCGTCTCGTAGGCGAACACCGCGGCCTGGGTCCGGTCACGTAGACCCAACTTGACCAGGATGCGGCTCACATGGGTCTTGATGGTGGACTCGGCGATGACGAGATTCTCCGCGATCTCCGCGTTGGACAGGCCCTGGGCGATCAGCACCAACACCTCCGTCTCCCGCTCCGTCAACTCGCCCACCGGGGCCGTCCGGTCGGCGGGCCGTGCCGCGTCCGGAAGCCTGGAGAACTCCGTGATCAGCCGCTTGGTCACCGAGGGGGCGAGTAGCGCCTCTCCGGAAGCCACCACCCTCACTCCTTCGGCGAGTTGCCGGGCGGAGGCGTCCTTGAGGAGGAATCCCGAGGCCCCGGCCCGAAGGGCCTGGTACACGTACTCGTCGAGGTCGAAGGTCGTCAGGACCAGCACCTTGGCGTCCCGGTCCGCGGCGAGGATCGCCCGGGTGGCCTCCAACCCGTTCAGCACCGGCATCCTGATGTCCATCAGCACGACGTCCGGCCCGAGTTCGGCGACCTTGGCGATGGCCTCGCGACCGTCCACCGCCTCTCCCACGACCTCGATGTCGGGCATGGCGCCGAGCAGCACCGAGAAGCCCTCACGGACCATCATCTGGTCATCGACGATCAGCACCCTGATGGTCACGCCGCTTCCTCCCCGGAGCCCACCGGCTCCTCCGGTCGGGCCAGGGGTATGAACACGGCGACTTCGTAACCGCCGTCCTGCGTCGGCCCGGCCGTCATGTCCCCGGAGAGCATCGCCACCCGCTCCCGCATGCCGGTGATGCCGTGCCCGGCACCCGGCGAGGACACGATGTCGCCGGTCGGTGCCTCGTTGACGACCCGCAGGCCGAGACCGCCCAGCACGTAGGACACCTCCACCGAAGCCCGCGCGCCCGGCGCGTGGCGCAGCGAGTTACTCAGGGCTTCCTGCACGATCCGGTACGCCGAGAGCTCCACCCCTGGCGGGAGATCCCGCCGGGCGCCGGTCAGGGTCTTCTCCACCTCCAGGCCCGCCTCCCGGACGTTGGCAAGGAGGCCGTCGAGAGAGGCCAGCGTGGGCTGTGGCGCGTCGGGAGCCTCGTAGTCCGCGGACCGGACCACCCCGAGGACACGGCGCAGCTCGGTGAGCGCGGCCACCGCGTTCTCCCGGATGGTCAAGAACGCCTGTTCCAGCTCCGGCGGCGGGTTCTCCACCCGGTAGGGCGCGGCCTCGGCCTGGATCGCCACAACCGACATGTGGTGGGCCACCACGTCGTGCAACTCCCTCGCGATCGTGGTGCGTTCCTCCAACAAGGTGCGCTTGTACCGTTCGACCGCGGTGACCTGCTTCTCCTCGATGATCCGCGCCGCGGCCGACCGCCGGATGTACAGGCTGCTGACCAGGATCAGTAGCACGCCCGAACCGAGCGCCACCTGTGGGACGTTGGTGGATCGACTCGGGTCCACCACCATGCTCACAAGAATCCCGTAGGCGAGCGTCACCCCCCACATCCAGCCGGCGACCCGCGGCCCGGTGCGGGCCGCCACCAGGGCCATCACCAGCAGGTACCCGAAGAGGGAAGCACCCACCCAGGGCCACCCGTTGCCCCAGTCGAGGACGGCCGCCAGCACGCAGGCGCCCAGCGAGACCCACCAGGCGGCGATGGGGCGGACCAGCGTCATCAGCACCGGCAGCGCCACGATCAGGCCCAGCCCGAGGTTGAGGCCGTCGTTGAACGGCTGACCGTTGACCACACCGGCCACCACCACGATGAAGGCCAGCAGACAGACCACCACGTGCGGCGCCCAACCGGCATGACGCCGCAGGCCCGTGGGGAGGAAGCGCACGAAGGGACGGTCGGTCCGCATCTGGGGCATGGGACGGTAGGCGAAGGCATCGGTGAACAGGTCGCCCCGAAGGGTACGAAGCGCCCTCTTCACCAGGTCGATCTCCTGGTGGATCTGCTGCTGGGAGCTGGTCCCGCCGGTCGTCTGATTCACGCCTTCACCGTAGGCTCCGCCGCTGCCGGGCGTCGTCACCACGGATGGGGATCTGGTGCCGTCCGCCTCAGGTACTACGCGCTGGTCACCGTAGCCCGCCAGGAGGACCCGGAGCAGCCTCGCTTCCGGTCGGGCCGCGCACAGCGGCCGATTACCGTTTCGTGGAGGGGCCGTTGACCGGAGCCGACGATACTCGTGACCTCGTTCGAGGTTCGGGCGCCGGCACTCCACCTCACACCACGCCGGGCGGCGCCCGGGGAGGAAGTCCGGGCGCCGCCGGGGGTCCGTCCGGCACGGCCGCCGGAGGTGGAAACCCCCGTTACCCACCTCTGGCGGCCGGCGCGGCCCGCAGGGCTGTCCCCAGCCGTTCGTCAGCCCCGGGATGAGGTGGCACTCACGACCAGAGAGTGATCAACCGGTCTCACGATGCGGCAGAAATAACGTCGGAACAACACCAAATGCTGCAACAATCAGTCAGTCTGAATTACTGATGGAGCGGCAGTGGAGATCGCATGACCCTTGAGCGGCATGAGATCGAAGGGTTCATCGCCGTGGCCGAGGAACTGCACTTCGGCCGCGCGGCCGAAAGGCTCCTGGTCTCCCGTTCCCACATCAGCCAGACGATCAAGAAGCTGGAGCGCAGGATCGGGGCACCGCTCTTCGAACGCACCAGCCGGCGCGTTGCCCTGACACCGCTCGGCCGCCAACTGCACGAGGAACTCACCCCCCACCACCGGGCCATCGGCGAAGCAGTCGGCCGAGCCATCGCCAGCGCACGCGGCACCACCGGAACCATCACCGTGGGCTTCGTGGGAGCCCTGTGGGGCCACCTGTTCGTGGATGCCGCCGACATCTTCCGGGCCGAGCACCCCGGCTGCGAAGTACTCATCCGCGAGGTCGCCTTCGGCGTCGCCCAGACACCGCTGCGCACCGGCGAGGTCCAGCTGATGAACGCCAGCTTCCCGGTCTCCGAGCCCGATCTCACCACCAGCCACACGCTGGTGCGCGAACCCCGGCTGCTCGCGGTCTCCGCGCGTCACCCGCTCGCCGCCCGCGCCCTCGTCACCCTCGACGAACTCGCCGAGGTGACCATGCTGACGACGCCCACCATGCCGGATTACTGGGCGAAGGCCCGTACCCCACAGGGCATCGCCCAGGGGCCGCCGGCGGCCTCCCTCCAAGAGGCTCTGGCGCTGATCTCCGCCGACAAGGGCTGCTACCCCGTCGGCCAGCAGGTGACCCGCTTCTACCAGCGCCCGGACATCTCCTACATCCCCATCCAGGACGCACCACCACTGGAATGGGGCCTGGTCTGGCGCAAAGGAGGCGAAACCCCGATCCTGCATTCCCTCACCCAGGCGGTCGCCCGGGTCTCGTCACCGTTACTGGGCGCCCTCGGGCCTACCTGAGGCCTACCAACCCAGCTGGGCGATCTCCTCCGCCACCACGGCGCAGGCATCCGCCGCCGGGTCGATCAACGGGAAGTGCCCGACCCCGTCAAGGAGCGTGAGCCCCACCATCTCCCCCGCCAGCGCCGCCGCCTGCACATAGGACTCCGAGACCAGCGGAGGAACCACGATGTCCGCACGCCCGTGCACCACGGTGGTGGCGATGTCCGTGGGGAGCAACAGTGCCGGGTCGGCGTACCGGCGACGCTCCTCGAAGGTGGCTGCCCCACCGAGCAGTTGGGTACCCGCCCCCGAGCAGACGTCCAGTTCCCGCGCCACCGAGAAGTCCGCGATCGGCGCCAGGGCCACCACCCCACGCAACGCCGGGGGCTCGGGCAGCCGCCGGGCCGCGTCGACGGGCAACAGATGTCGGGCCGCCGCCCAGAGCGCCAACTGACCGCCCGCCGAATGGCCGGTCAGCACCACACGGGCGGGATCAGCCTGTGGCAGGGCGCTCTTGACCAGCGCGGGAAGGGCGTCCATGGCATCCGCGACATCGTCGAAGGTCTCCGGCCAGCGTCCCGCGGCCGGTTCCGACCGGACGCCCGGTCCGCGCTGCCCTTGGTGCGGAAGGGTTCCGCCGCGCCGGTACTCCACGTTGGCCACCGCGAACCCACGCCGGGCGAGGAAGTCCACGAAGGGCGTCGCGTGCTGACGGTCGTAGCGGGCCCGCCACGCGCCCCCGTGCAACACCACGACCAGGGGGGCCGGTCCGCTGCCGACCTTCGGCCCATAGAAGTCGATCACCTGGTCGGGGTGGTCCCCGTACGCGGCGGTGGCCTCGGGGGCGACGGTCGGGTGGGAGAAGAGCGAGGCGGCCTCGGCACCGTCCTGTTCCACGGCGGGGTCCGACATGCGGTGCAACCTCTCGTACGGATCGTTCCGGGCAGCGGGACGCTACCGACACGCGGGAACCTTCCCGGCCGGACAGCGACCGGAAGACAGGGGTGCCCGCGGCGGCGGTCGGGAATGGAGCCCGGCCGCCGCCGGAGGCGTTTCGTTTCGCCGGGTAGAGCAGTACCCGACGCGGTGCTCACTCGGAAATGTGACCCAGTACCCGCGCGGCCCGCTCGGCGTCAGCGAAACTCACGTAGAGCGGGGTGAACCCGAAGCGCAGCACGTCCGGCCGCCGGAAATCACCCACCACGCCCCGCGCGATGAGCTTCTGCATCAGCGGCCCGGCATCTCCAGCCGGAACCCGCAACGCAACCTGGCTACCACGCTCAGCATGGTTCAGCGGGGTGATCGGCTGCACCCGGCCTGCCGGCACGTACGCCTCGACGCACTCCAGGAAGAAGTCCGTCAGGGCCAGCGACTTGGCACGCACGGCCTCGATGGAAACGTCCTCCCACACACCCAGCGCCGCCTCCAGCGAGAGCATCGAAAGGATGTCCGGGGTACCCACCCGACCGCGTGCCGCGCCTTCGGCGGGCCGGTACTGCGCCGTCATGCCGAAGGGATCGGCATGCGAGTTCCAACCAGGCAGCGGCGAGTCAAAGGTTGCCTGGTGGGTCTGCGCGACGTAGAGGAACGCGGGCGCACCCGGCCCCCCGTTCAGGTACTTGTACGTGCACCCCACCGCGTAGTCCACGCCGTGCGTATCGAGATCCACCGGCAGGGCACCCGCACTGTGGCACAGGTCCCAGACGACGAGGGCACCCGCCGCATGCACGGCTTCGGTGATGCCCGGCAGGTCGTGCAGCCGCCCCGAGCGATAGTCGGCATGGTTGACGAGCACCACCGCGGTGGCCGGACCCACCCTCCCGGGCAGCTCCGCCGGATCGACGGGAACCACCCGCAGACCGGTCATCCGGGCCGCGGAGCGTGCGATGTAGCCGTCCGTCGGGAAGGTGCTCGCATCCACGAGCAGCTCGTCGCGACCGTGGTCGCCGGCGAGCTCGTCGAGCCGCCGGGCCGCTGCGACCAGCGCCTTGAAGATGTTCACGCTGGTCGAATCACCCACGACGATCCGGCCCGCGGACGCCCCGACGATCGGGGCGATCAGATCACCGATCCGCTCGGGCGCGCTCCACCAGCCGCTCTCGTCCCAGGAACGGATCAGCAGCTCACCCCATTCGCGGCCCACCACCTCACCGAGACGGCCCGGAACGGCGGCGGGCAACGCGCCCAGGGAGTTCCCGTCCAGGTAGACCAGGGAATCGGGTAGCAGGAACCGCTCGCGGAACCCGGCCAGCGCGTCTGCGGCGTCCAACTCCGCAGCCCGCTTGAGGAGCCGACCCAGCCCCTGGACGTCGAGAAATCCGGAAGCTTGAGCTCCCTCGCTGGCCGCTTGGTGGTCAGACATGACTGCGCGCCGTCCAAAGCTCGGGGAACACGTTCTTCTGGGCTCGCTTCTCCAGCCATGCCACGCCTGCCGAGCCGCCCGTACCTATCTTGGACCCCATGGCCCGCCGGGTGGCCACCAGATGGTCGTTGCGCCAACGCCAGATCAGCTCGCCGACATCCGTCAGGGCCTCGCCCAGCCGCACGAGTTCACCTTGTTGATCACCGGCATAGACCTCGGCCCAGACATGCTCGACCTCGGTGCGGGGCTCGTACTTCGCGGTGAGGTCACGCTCCAGGACCGCGGTGGGTACCGCATGGCCGCGCCTCGCCAACAGCCGCAACACCTCGTCATACAGACTCGGCTCGTGCAGGGCCTTCTCCAACTCGGCGTGCACCCGAGGAGCACCACGGTGCGGCACCAGCATGGAGGCCGACTTGTCGCCCAGCAGGAACTCCATCCGCCGGTACATGGCGGACTGGAAGCCCGAGCCCTCGCCCAAGGCTGCCCGATAGGCGTTGAACTGTCCCGGGGTGAGCTGTGCCAGTGGCCGCCAGGAGGCGTTGAGCGCCTCCAGCTCGCGGGCGGAGCGGCGCAGCGCGTCCATCGCCACGACGATCTCGTCCTCGCGCAGGGCGCGGGCCGCGGTCTCCCATTCGTGGACGATGACGGTGAACCACAGCTCCATCACCTGGGTGGTGACCAGGAAGACCATTTCCCCGGGATCGTCGGAGAGGGGGTTCTGGAGGTGCGTGAGGACGTCCGCCTTCACGTAGTCCTCGTACGGAGTCGTGCCCGCGAAGTCGAGGTTCGGGGTGACCGAACCGGCTCCGGAGGCATCAAGGGAATGCGACATCGCTGTCTCCTCGACACGAACTTCCGGGTAGCGGTCCGCCCCTTCCTGGTGGTCGTGAGCCCCGGTCCCCTGCCGGCATCATAAGCCTCACCCGTGCAGGGCTTCAGGGTGAGGAACACCGCATCCACACCCCCTTGCGGCCGGACCGGGAGACCTCGCAGAAGCCCACCGGTCCACCGCTCCTGGTCCGGACCGACCAGGTGGGAACGCCCCCTCGATCAGGCCTCGGTAGGACCGCCCACCGGGGACTCCCCCGCCGACGATCGCCGGCCGGCGGAGCCCCGCGGGCAGAACGCCAGGTCAGCTCAGGGTGTCAGCCGCCGTGGAAGAGGAGTCGCGCAGGAAGGTCGAGCAGCGCTCGTACTCCTCCTGCTCCCCGATGGCCCCCGCGGCTCGGGCCAGGGCGTGCAGGGCACGCAGGAAGCCACGGTTCGGCTCGTGCTCCCAGGGCACCGGGCCGTGGCCCTTCCAACCGGCCCGACGCAGCGAGTCCAGACCGCGGTGGTAGCCGGTCCGGGCGTACGCGTAGGACTCGACGGCGCGACCGCCCTCGAAGGCGTCATCGGCCAGGCGTGCCCAGGCAAGTGAGGAGGCCGGGTACTTCGCGGCGACTTCGGCCGGGTCGCTGCCCGCGGCCAGCAGTTCGCGGGGCTCGGGGTCCTCGGGCAGATGGGTCGGGGCAGGTCCCCCGAGCAGGTTCTCGTGAAGGCTCATGACCCCAGTCTGCACAACGGTGCGCCCGGATCGCCAAGAGCCCGCCGCCCCGGGTGGGGCGGCGGGCTCTTGGGAGGAGGAGCCGAGGGCGCTACTTCAGCTTGGTGCCCGTGGAGCGCAGGTTGGCGCAGGCCTCGGTGACGCGCTGGGCCATGCTGGCCTCGGCGAGCTTGCCCCAGGTGCGCGGGTCGTAGGTGGACTTCCTGCCGACCTCGCCGTCGACCTTCAACACGCCGTCGTAGTTGCGGAGCATGTGGTCCGCGACCGGACGGGTGAAGGCGTACTGGGTGTCGGTGTCGAGGTTCATCTTCACCACGCCGTTCTCCAGCGCGGTGGCGATCTCCTGCTCGCTGGAGCCGGAGCCGCCGTGGAAGACGAAGTCGAAGGGCGAGGTCTTGCCGTACTTCTCCCCGACGCCCTGCTGGAGGTCCTTGAGCAGTTCGGGACGGAGCACGACGTTGCCCGGCTTGTACACACCGTGCACGTTACCGAAGGAGGCAGCGAGCAGGTAGCGGCCCTTCTCGCCCAGGCCGAGGGCCTCGGCGGTGCGGATCGCGTCGTCGACGGTGGTGTAGAGCTCGTCGTTGATCTCGTGGCTGACGCCGTCCTCCTCGCCACCGGTCGGGGTGATCTCGACCTCAAGGATGATCTTGGCGGCCACGGCCTTGGCGAGCAGCTCCTGGCCGATGGCCAGGTTGTCGGCCAGGGTCTCGGCCGAGCCGTCCCACATGTGCGACTGGAAGAGCGGGTTCTGCCCCTTGGCCACGCGCTCGGCGGAGATGTCGATCAGCGGGCGGACGTAGCCGTCCAGCTTCTCCTTCGGGCAGTGGTCGGTGTGGAGCGCGACGGTGATCCCGTACTTGGCGGCAACGATGTGCGCGAACTCGGCGAGCGCGACAGCGCCGGTGACCATGTCCTTGCTGTACTGGCCGCCCAGGAACTCCGCACCGCCGGTCGAGATCTGGATGATGCCGTCGCTCTCCGCCTCCGCGAAGCCGCGCAGCGCAGCATGCAGGGTCTGGGAGGAGGTCACGTTGATGGCCGGGTAGGCGAACTTGCCTGCCTTCGCCCGGTCGAGCATCTCGTTGTAGACCTCGGGGGTTGCGATGGGCATCTGTCCGCTCCTCATGATGTGCGGGTGGTGTGCTTATTGCTGGCCCTGACCTGGGGGCGACGTCACCGTCGCGCCTATCTTTCCAGACTCCCGGACACACTCCACCCGGCGGACTCCACCCGCAAGCACGCATGGCGGAGTGTTTCACGTGAAACGCTCCGCCATGCGTGAAGAACACCAGGTCAAAGGCGGTTCGCACAGCCCCTGCGGGCCGTGTCACGACTTGGCGCCGGGTGCCCGGGCAGTTCCCCGCACGGCATCACCCACGGCCCACGTCCCATCCCCTGAGACGGCGCCACCCGAAAGGGTCAGGACAGGCCCAGGTCCGCGAGCTGGTACCCGGTGAGGTAGGGAAGTTTGGCCTCGGCGATCGCCCCGGCGGCGCCGCGGTCGACGATCGTCGCCACCGCCACGACCTCGCCACCGGCCTCGCGCACGGCCTCGACTGCGGTGAGCGGCGAACCTCCGGTGGTGGAGGTGTCCTCCACCACCAGACAACGACGGCCCCGGACCTCGGTGCCCTCGATTCGACGTTGCATGCCGTGTGCCTTCTGAGCCTTGCGGACCACGAAGGCGTCCAGCCGGCTGCCCCGCGCGGCAGCGGCATGCAGCATCGAGGTGGCCACCGGGTCGGCGCCCAGGGTCAGACCACCGACGCAGTCGAAGTCCAGCTCGGCGGTGAGGTCGAGCATGACCTGACCGACCAGCGGGGCCGCCTCTCCGTCCAGCGTGATCCGACGGAGGTCGATGTAGTAGTCGGCCTCGCGGCCCGAGGAGAGGGTCACTTTGCCGTGCACGACGGCCTTGTCTTTGATCTGCTGGAGAAGGTCACCACGAACGTCACTCATGGCCCCGAGCTTAAGGGCTGCCCCTCGGCCGGCCGGGACAGCCCTTGAGGGGTGTCCCGGCCGGCCCCGCATCACAGCTCCCGCCAGCTCCACGTGGTGGAGATCTCCAACGGATCGATGGGGGTCACCAGCCGGGGCAGGGTGTTGAGGCCGTTCGGCGGACCGGACTGCGGCTCGACGCACACGGCCTCGGCCTGCTCGTCATAGACCACCACCCACTCCGAACGGCTGGTGATCCTCAGCTCCATCCGACCCGGCCAGGTCAGCGTCACATCCACCCCCTCGGGCATGCCGAAACAGTCGTCCCAGGGCCCTGGAAGCGGTTCGATACGCCGTCCAGTCGGCAGGTGGTCGGCGCCGCGCTCTTCCTGCCAGGCAGGATCAAAGGCGATCTGCACCTCGCCTCCCACCGCCTCGTCCTCGGCGTCCGCCACACCGAGCCGCCGCACGAACCACGGATGCCAGCCTGCCTGGGCAGGGAAGGAATCGGCGTAGGTTTCCACTCCCATGGTGAGCTTCAGGGAGTTCTCGCCCAGCACGAAGAGTTGGGTGACCCGTCCCTCGTACGGCCACGGCTCGGTGAGGTCATTGGTGAAAGCGGCTTCCGCCTTCTGCACGTGCGCGGGCCGCCAGGCACTGTCGCGACCGGTGCCATGGATAGCGTGTGGCGGCGAGTTGAGAGGCATCTGGTAGCGCTCACCACCATTGCGGAACTGACCGTGCTCGATGCGGCCACACCACGGAACCATCGGGAAGGCGCCGTAGCGCGGCCCCTGGCGCAGCAGTTCGATACCGTCGATCCGCAGGCTGCTGATCCGGCAGCCGTGCTCGTGGTCGATCGCCAGCTCAGCCCCGCCAGCGGTCAATCGCGTCTGCTCGTCCGTCATGGCACCGACCATAGGCGCTGAGTTGGCAACGCGCTGCGCCGCAGGGCGCGTCGGCGGCGCGATGTAGGCGACCGGCCGTACGGCTGCGCGGCTCAGTGCCGCCGACGCAGGGCCCTGCCGATGACGACGGCCGA
Source organism: Streptomyces sp. NPDC006879 (assembly GCF_042869595.1). Classification (NCBI taxonomy): domain Bacteria; kingdom Bacillati; phylum Actinomycetota; class Actinomycetes; order Kitasatosporales; family Streptomycetaceae; genus Streptomyces; species Streptomyces sp. NPDC006879. The sequence continues at coordinate 74,976 of NZ_JBIAGC010000010.1, read as the reverse complement.
GGCGACAGCGAGCGCCGCGGCCGGCGCGATCCAACGCAAGCTGGCCGACTGCCCTCCCCCGTCGGGTCCCGGAACGGGTGCGTAGCGGCCACGCGGAGGAGCGTGGTCGACCTCCTCGGCACTGCGGCCGATCATCGTCCGGCGGGCGTGCGCGGCTTCGGCCGGGCGGTGCCCGGCGGTTGGGTCAGGCGTGTCGGGTGCTTCCTCGGCGAAGGGGTCGAGGGCCGGCGGCGGAATCTCGCTCTCGAACACGGAACGCGGCCCCTCGGCGTCCTCGGCGTCCAGGTCGGCCTCGCCCCCGCCCTCAGCGTCGAGGTCCGCCTTCCCGCCGGCCTCCTCGACGGGAGCCCCCTCGGGGACTCCCTCGCCGTCGGTACCCGGCGCCGAGGCCTGAGGCGGTGCGGGAGGCGGCTGCTGGGCCAGCTCGGCCAGTTCGACGCTCGCCTTGTCGAGGAGCTTGCGGGCCGCCGCGGTGGCGGCTTCGGGAGGGAATCCGCAGATGCGGCCCTCGCCACTGGCCTCACCGTTGAACTCCAGACGGGTCCCCTCCTCCTGTGGGACCAGGAGGAGCTCCACGGTCAGTTTCACGCTGCCCTGACCACGTACCTCCACTCCCTCACCGCCCAGGACGAAGGTGTGGGAATCCCGCTCGGCGACGGTGAGCGCCCCCTGGTAGGTGACCGTGCGCCCGCCCACCCGCAGCTTGAGCCGCCCGGCCAGCGGCCCGGAAGCGCCCTCGGCATCCTGCTGGAGCCCGGGGACGCAACGGGCCAGCCGCACGGGGTCGCGCAACACCCGGCGGAGCCGCTCCACCGGGACCGGGACGAACACCTGATGCTCCATAGCTGTCGAGCCTACCCACGCGCCCGCCATCCGCACCCGTGTGCGTCCGCCGGACCGGGGTCCGCCCCACGATGTCCGGTACTGCGGGGCGCCAGACGCGGGACCGACCCGATGCCTGTGGTCCTGCCTCAGGTGTAGCGCGGGTGGAGCAGCGTCGAAGGCGGCAGGCCGCTCACCCTGAGCCGCTCGGCGTCTTGGGCCCCTGCCGCCAAGGTGGCCGAGGAGAGCGAGCGCAGCTCAGGTGCGCTCGGGGGCACGGTCAGACCTGGTGTGGTGCGCGCCGCCAGGACGAATCCCCAGTCACGTGGGGAATCGGAGCGCCCGGTAGACCGGTCGGGACCGGCAGCGAAGCCGGAGAGCCGCCCGCTTTCCAGATAGGGCCGGGTGTGCAGCCCTGCCCCGCGCAAGCTCGATTCGACCGTCCAGTACGTCTGGGGGCGGGTCGTCAGCGGCCCCGCGTGCACGGCGATGCGCCCGCCCTCGCCGAGTGCTCTCAGCGCCAACCCGTAGAACTCCTGTGAGTACAGCTTGGTGCTCGGGGTGATCCCGGGGTCCGGGAGGTCGCAGAGGATCACGTCGTAGCGGGACCGCGCCTGTTGTTCACGGAGCCAGTTGAACGCGTCGGCAGTGACCACCTTGACCCGTGGATCCGCGAAGACGCGCCCGTTGAGTCGGGAGAGCATGGGATCGGTACGGGCCAGGCGCACCACGCCGGGGTCGAGTTCGACGACCGTGACGGAGCGGACATCGGGGTACTCCAACGCTTCTCGCGCGGCCAGCCCGTCGCCTCCGCCGAGCACCAGGACGCGGGAGCGGGGCCCTGCCATGGCGGGGTGCACTAGCGCCTCGTGGTAGCGATGCTCGTCGTAGCCGCTGACCCTCAGTCGGCCGTCGAGGTAGAGGTCGAGGGTGCTGGGGGAGCCGTGGTCCGGACCGGTCAGGACGAGTTCCTGCAGATCGGTTTGGACGGCGACGCGCACGTCCGTGCCGTACACGGCACGGCGTGCGGCCCGTTCGAAGTCCCCGGCGAGGAGGGTGGCGGCGGCGAGGACCGACAGCACGGCCAGGTTCACCCCGAGCAGGATCCAGCGGGTCCGCACCGTGAGGTCATGGCGGAAGAGCCACAGCACCAGGGCGCCGCCCACCACCGCGTTGATGGTGCCGGTGAGCATGGCCCCGGTGAGTTGGCCGAGCAGCGGCAGGAGCAGGAAGGGGAAGGCGAGGCCGCCCACGAGCGCGCCCACGTAGTCGGCGGCGAACAGGTCCGCGACGGCACCGCCCGCGTCCTGGCGGCGCACTCGCTGGATCAGCGTCATCAGCAAGGGGATCTCGGCACCGATGAGCACCCCGATGGCGAGGGAGAAGCCGACCAGGACGAGGCGGGATTCGCCCAGCCACGCGAAGCTCGCATACAGCGCTATGGCCGACAGCCCGCCGACCAGGGCGAGCACGGCTTCGATGGCCCCGAACCCGGCGGCGGGCCGGGTGCGCAGACGTTTCGCCAGCAGGGAGCCGACACCCATGGCGAAGACCATGACGGACAGGACCACGGACGCCTGGGTGACGGAGTCGCCGATCAGATAGGAGGCCAGGGCGAGCAGTTCCAGTTCGTAAACGAGTCCGCAGGCGGCGCAGATGAACACGGTGGCCAGCACGAGGAACCGGCCGGTCCCGGGTTGGACGGGCAGTATCTCGGCGCGCCTGCTCAGCCCGCTGCTCGGACCGGTGGGCGAGCGGGTGGTCACCCCGGCCCCGGAGGGGGATCGGTCGATCATGAGGCGACGGTACGTTACGCTCCGGCTCGAACCGGTCACCCACATGGGTGTAACTACCTTGTGCTGCACATGAGTTCAGGGAAGCTCGGGCATTCATACCCGGCGCATCCGGTGCATCGCTCGGCGCGCACCCCGGCGCGTACGCTCCTCGGTCAGGTCACGGCGGGCATCCGCACTCCGACCCGGGTCCGGGTGGCGACCAGCTGTCCCTCCTGCGGATAGGCGTGCCAAGTCCGCCACCGCATCTGCCCTTCACACTTCTGTACGAGCATGGCCGTGAAAGCGTAGGGGCTCCCCGGAAACGTCCCCGCAAGGCCGTTCGGGTGATCTGCGACCAGCGCGAGCAGTTCCTGCGCACGCCCCGCGAAGGAACCCCTGGAGAGGGTCTCTACCCGGGCGGCGAACTGGTACTCCCAGTCACCGATCCGCTTGGCCACCCCGAGCGGAAGGGGCGTACTGCTCCCGGGGATGCAGGCCACCGTCTCCGAACAGCGCACCTCGTCTTCTTCCGCCAACACCTGGTGGGACGCGCCGAGGAGCCGCAGTTCCACCTTCGCACCCGCCAACTCCAGCTTCATCACGGCCAAAGCGGGCAGCGGATCACGACCCAGGGCCCAGGCCAGGTCGGCAGCACGGGTATCTGTGTAGGTGGTCTTGAGGGTCGTGAGCATGAGTCGGCTCCGCTAACGCGCGAGGGAAGTGGGACGACCGGGCTCGCCCCCGGCCGCGAGGCGGCGGATAGGGCGGCGGCCGAGTCGGATCCGAAGGAAGTCCGAGGACCGGTCTACTCAACCGAGGGAATCATGAAACACACGGCACTCACAGCGGTTTTACCCAACTTGGTTGGGTTTACATCCCCTCGGGGGCTACCCAGTTCACGTGTTCAACAAGAGGGGGACAGCAGCTAGTTGAAACCCGACGGTGCCCCGAAGACCGGGGGCCGCAGCTGCCTCGACGCAGCTGCGGCCATCCCATGAGCCGCACAGAGGCGCCAAGGCCGGCACGGCGTACGTCACGTGTCAGCCGCCGCCCCCGCAGGAGCCGCCACCACAAGAGGAAGATCCACCTCCGCACCCGCCCCCACTTGAGAAACCGGCCCCGCACGAAGAACCGCCACCCGCGCCGTGATGGCCACCCGCTCCACCAGCCACCCACCAGCTGGCCGACGAGCTCCCGCGGCCGCGACCACTACCGGATGTCCGCCCAGCCGCCTTGTAGCCGACCCTCGTCCTGCGCTTGCCAGTCCTGGCGGCGATGACGACGAACACGACAAGGAAGACAGCAGCCAACGCCAAACCGAAACCCGCCATGCGACCCCACCCCTTTCACTTCCCATGGTTCCCCCGACTACGGGACCCCCTCGTCCCGCGTGATCCGGAGTTGCCCGCGCGCCATCGGTTTCAAAGCGCACTTGAGGAAGTCCAGAGGTTCGGCACAGGATGGCCGCCATGACAGCACCTCGGGCGAACCGACCGCTTCTCAACCGCAACCTGGCCGAGTTCGGGACGACGATCTTCGCGGAGATGTCCGCGCTCGCCGCACGGACCGGGGCCATCAATCTCGGACAGGGATTCCCCGACACCGACGGCCCCGAGCAGGTCCGCGAGGCAGCGGTACGCGCCCTGCGCGACGGCCGCGGCAACCAGTACCCGCCCGGGCCGGGCGTCCCCGAGCTGCGTACCGCCATCGCCGCACACCAGCAGCGCCACTACGGGTTGGAGTACGACCCCGACCAGGAAGTACTGGTCACCGCCGGCGCCACCGAGGCGATCGCCGCGGCCCTGCTGGCCCTGCTGGAGGCCGGGGACGAGGTGATCGCCCTTGAGCCCTACTACGACTCCTACGCCGCCTGCATCGCGATGGCGGGCGCCCGCCGGGTCCCCGTCACCCTGCGCCCGCACGAGGGGGCCTTCCGCCTGGACCTCGACGAACTCCGGTCCGCCGTCACCCCGCGCACCCGACTGCTGCTCCTGAACACCCCCCACAATCCGACCGGCACCGTGCTGAGCCGCGAGGAACTGTCCGCCATCGCCGCACTCGCCGTCGAGCGCGACCTCCTCGTCGTCACCGACGAGGTGTACGAACACCTCGTCTTCGAAGGAGAACACCTCCCGATCGCCGCACTGCCCGGGATGCGCGAACGCACCGTCACCATCTCCTCGGCGGGCAAGACCTTCTCCTTCACCGGTTGGAAGGTCGGTTGGGTGACCAGCACCCAGGAACTCGTCACCGCCGTCCGGTCGGCGAAGCAGTTCCTGACCTATGTCGCCTCCGGCCCTTTCCAGTACGCCGTCGCCGAAGCCCTGCGGCTGCCCGACACGTACTTCACAGCCTTCCGCGAGGACCTGCGGGCCAAGCGGGACCTGCTGTGTACAGGGCTCGCCGACGCGGGCGTCAAGGTCTTCCGGCCGGCCGGAACGTACTTCGTCACCGCCGACATCCGCCCGCTCGGCGAGAGCGACGGCATTGGCTTCTGCCGGTCCCTCCCGAAACGCGCGGGTGTGGTCGCGATCCCCAACGCGGTCTTCTACGACGACACCGAGGCGGGCACCCCCTATGTCCGCTTCGCTTTCTGCAAGCGGAAGGGTGTGATAGAAGCAGCAATCGAAAGGTTGTCTAACCTGCGGAAATGAGCCCCGCCCGCCCAGTAGCGCGGACGAGCGGGACCATGGAGCCCCTAGCGGGGACTCTCCAGTTCTCCCGGCATCTGGCCGGGGTCAGCTCCGCCGCGTGGTCAGGGCAGGCGTACAGAGTCGTTCCCGGGCGGGTCTGGTGCAGGTTCGGGTGACATCTGAAGTGGCTTGCCTGTAGGGCAGGCGGGAAGGATGTCGCTGTGCCCAAGCCCTATCCGGAAGAGTTCCGCCAGGACGTCGTGCGGGTCGCGAGGAACCGCGGCCCGGGCGTGACCGTCGAACAGGTCGCCACCGACCTCGGTGTCCATCCGATGACGCTGGGGAAGTGGAAGCGCCGGGCGGACATCGACGACGGGGCCAAGCCCGGGACCACCAGCCAGGAGAACGCGGAACTGCGGGAGGCGGGCGGGCTCCAGGGGCTCTCCCGAACGTCCAGGGATGCCGCGCTGCCACGCGCGGGTGGAGGCTGCGAGTTCGCCGGGGGGGACGGCCGCAGTTCGAGGCGATCCTGGAGAAGACTTCCGTGGTGGGGTGCGTGGCGGCGAGGCGGACGGCGTCCTGCCATTCGGTGAGCCGCGCGGGCGGGGCGGTGTTGCGGCGGCCGAGCTAGTCGATCAGCGCCCGCTCGTCGCGGCCCCGCAGGAGCAGCAGCACGAAGGGGTCTCCGTCCAGGAGCCGGGCGACCTGGTAGTAGAGGGCGGCGGCGTTCTTGGACCGGCAGGGGCTCTGCTCGATCCTTGAGCCGTGTCAGCTCTCGTAGTGGTAGCGGCACTGGGCGATCAGGACGCCATCCTCGGTGGCCTTGTAGATCAGTCGGTGCTCGTCGTTGATGCGGCGCGACCAGTAGCCCTGGAATCCGTGCTTGAGCGGTTCCGGTTTGCCGATCCCCTCGTTGCCGTTCCGGGCGATGTCCGCGATGAGCGTATTGATGCGCTTCAGGATCCTCCGGTCCTGAAGCTGCCACCACAGGTAGTCCTCCCATGCACGGGAGGAGAAGGTGATCTTCATTCGCGGCCGTTATTCGTCGGTCGCCAGCTCGCGTACGGTGCCGCCGCCGCTTTCCAGCTCGTTGATGGACGCGAGCAGGCGCCGGGCGTTCGCCGGGCTCCGCAGCAGGTACGCCGTCTCTTTCAGGGACTCGTAGTCCTCAAGGGAGACGATGACGACCGGCTCGTGTCCGGCCCGGGTGATAACGACCTCTTCGCGGTCGTCGGTGACGGAGTTGAGCACCTCGGCGTACCGCGCGCGCGACTCCGAGTACGTCATGGTCTTCACAATCGACCCTCCCTTCACGTACAAGAAATTGTACGTCTACCCCTGCGGTGTGGGCAAGCGCCAGGATGACGGCTGCCAGCGGGTGCGACTCCGGCCCGAAAGATCCGGACGGGTGAGGGCCGGCCGGTGACGAGGAATGCGACGACCGGCCCCGTAGGACGGCGGTCAGTGCGCGAACGACGTGCGGAGCTCGACAAGCGGGACCCTGTAGCAGAAGAAGCGATCAGAAGGCCGTTCACGCTGCGGAAATGGGCCCGCCCGGCTGCCATGGGGAAACGACGGCCGGACGGCGCGAGCCGCCCGGCCGTTCACCCGCCGACGGGCCTCGTCCCGTCGGCGGGGCCGTTCCAGGTCAGCCGCCGTAGGGTCGGGTGATGGCCTCCATGCTGTGGCCGTCGGGGTCGCGGAAGTAGACTCCGCGACCGCCGTCGTTGTGGTTGATCTCTCCCGGGCGCCTGAATCCGGGGTCGGCGTAGAACTCCTCGCCGGAGTCCTTGATCCGCTGGAATATCCCGTCGAACTCCTCCTCCGTCACGAGGAAGGCATAGTGCTGGGACGGGATCTCACCCTCGACGTCCATGAAGTCGAGGGTGACGGCGTTGCTCAGCTGGACCGGTACGAAGGGGCCCCACTGGGGGCTGACCTCGACGCCCAGGATCCGGCCAATGAACTCAGCTGAAACCTTCTTGTCCCGGGCCCGGACGATGGTGTGGTTCAGCTCGATCGACATGGCGTGAAACCTCCGTGAAGGTCTGGGATCGGGGGATGCCTACGGGCGGAACGCCCAGTTCGATCCTAGGAAGGAGCCCGGTCCCGGCGGTAGGCCCGCAGCCAGAAGCCAGAGCAAAGGGCCGAAAGCATCGGGATCATGCGCGCCTTCTGGCCATGGGCTCCTTCGCGCCTAGGCCCACCGGCCTACGTCCGCGCCCAGTCGCCGCGCTGCCCGTGGGGGCCGGCCCGCCGAGGCCCTTCTCCATCACGCCGACGGGCGCCCGCACAGACGGGCGGTCCGCTGGGGACCGCCCGGCCGTCGGGCGCCCATCTGTGCGCACGAGCAGGGGAGCAGGGTTCAGTCCTCTGACTCCAGTGCGCCCTCAGCCTCCAGATAGACCTCCCGCAGCCCTTCGAGTACCTGCGGGTCGGGCTTGGCCCACATGCCCCGAGACTCGGCTTCCAGCAGACGTTCGGCGATACCGTGCAGCGCCCACGGGTTGGCCTCCTGGAGGAAGGCGCGGTTCTCCTCGTCGAGTACGTAGGCCTGGGTCAGCCGGTCGTACATCCAGTCCGTGATGACCCCGGTGGTGGCGTCGTAGCCGAAGAGGTAGTCGACGGTTGCCGCCAGCTCGAAGGCCCCCTTGTAACCGTGGCGGCGCATCGCCTCGATCCACTTGGGGTTGACCACCCGGGCGCGGAAGACCCGGGAGGTCTCCTCCACCAGGGTTCGGGTGCGGACCGTCTCCGGGCGCGTGGAGTCGCCGATGTACGCCTCGGGCGCGGTTCCGCGTAGGGCCCGCACGGCAGCGACCATGCCGCCGTGGTACTGGAAGTAGTCGTCCGAGTCCGCGATGTCGTGCTCACGGGTGTCCGTGTTCTTGGCCGCGACCGCGATGCGCCGGTACGCCGACTCCATGTCCTCACGGGCCGGCCGCCCCTCCAGTCCCCGCCCGTAGGCGTAACCGCCCCAGACTGTGTAGACCTCGGCGAGGTCCGCATCGGTGCGCCAGTCCCGCGAGTCGATCAGCTGGAGCAGGCCGGCGCCGTAGGTACCCGGGCGGGATCCGAAGATGCGAGTGGTGGCGCGCCGCTCGTCTCCGTGCGCCGCGAGGTCGGCCTGGGCGTGGGCGCGCACGTGGTTGTCCTGCTCTGGCTCCTCCAGCGAGGCCGCGAGTCGCACCGCATCGTCCAGTAGCCCGATGGCGTGCGGGAAGGCGTCGCGGAAGAATCCCGAGATGCGCAGCGTGACGTCGATCCGCGGTCGGCCCAGCTCCGCCAGCGGCACGGGCTCCAAGCCAGTCACCCGACGGGAGGCTTCGTCCCACACCGGACGGATTCCGAGCAGGGCCAGTGCTTCCGCGACGTCGTCGCCGGCGGTGCGCATGGCGCTGGTGCCCCACAGGGAAAGCCCCACGGAGGTCGGCCAGGTGCCGTTGTCGGTGCGGTAGCGCTCCAGGAGGGAGTCGGCGAGCAGTTGACCGGTCTCCCAGGCCAGGCGCGAAGGAACGGCCTTGGGGTCCACGGAGTAGAAGTTCCGTCCGGTGGGCAGGACGTTGACCAGTCCGCGCAGCGGCGATCCGGACGGGCCGGCCGGGACGAACCCACCGTTCAGCGCGTGCACCGTGTGGTCGAGTTCGGCCGTGGTGGCGGCCAACCGCGGTACGACCTCGCGGGCCGCGAAGTCGAGGATGGCCCGCACCTGGGCGTGGTCGCCGTGGCCGGCGGCGGAGACCACGGAGGCCACCGACGCCGGGTCCCAGCCCGCGTCGTCCATCGCCTGGACGAGTTCGCGGGCCTGGGCTTCCGCTGCGTCGGCGGTGGTCCGGGTAGCGGCGGACTCGTCCAGTCCGAGCGCCTCGCGCAGCCCTGGCAGAGAATGGGAGCCGCCCCAGATCTGGCGGGCGCGCAGGATGGCGAGGATGAGGTCGACGCGGTCGCCGGCGGCCGGTGGCGACCCGAGGACGTGCAGGCCGTCGCGGATCTGCGCGTCCTTGATCTCGCAGAGCCAACCGTCGACATGCAGCAGGAAGTCGTCGAAACCCTCGTCGTCCGGCCGGTCTTCCAAGCCGAGGTCGTGGTCGAGTTTGGCGGCCTGGATCAGGGTCCAGATCTGCGCGCGGATCGCCGGCAGCTTCGCCGGGTCCATCGAGGAGATCTGGGCGTACTCGTCGAGGAGCTGCTCCAGGCGTGCGATGTCGCCGTAGGAGTCGGCACGTGCCATCGGCGGCACCAGGTGGTCCACGAGGGTGGCGTGCACTCGACGCTTGGCCTGGGTGCCCTCGCCTGGATCGTTGACCAGGAAGGGGTAGACCAACGGCAGGTCACCGAGGGCGGCGTCGGGGCCACAGGCGGCGGACAGGCCGGCGTTCTTGCCGGGGAGCCACTCCAGGTTTCCGTGCTTCCCGAGGTGGATCATGGCGTCGGCACCGAACCCGCCGTCCTCGGCCCGGGCCGCGATCCACCGGTAGGCGGCCAGGTAGTGGTGGGAGGGGGGCAGGTCCGGATCGTGGTAGATCGCGATCGGATTCTCGCCGAAGCCGCGCGGCGGCTGGATGAGGATCAGCAGGTTCCCGCGGCGCAGGGCGGCGAGGACGATGTCCCCCTGCGGGTTGTGCGTGCGGTCCACGAACATCTCACCCGGCGCGGGGCCCCAGTGCTCCTCGACCTGCTCACGCAGTTCGGCGGGTAGTTCGGCGTACCAACGCCGGTAGTCGGCCGCCGGAATCCGCACCGGGTTCGCTGCCAACTGCTCCTCGGTGAGCCAGTCCTGGTCGTGACCGCCGGCATCGATGAGCGCGCGGATCAGCTCGTCGCCGTCTCCGGAGACCAGTCCCGGGATCTCCTCCTCCGGCCCGAACTCGTAGCCCTCGCGACGCAGTCGGCGTAGCAGGGCGACCGCGGAGGCCGGAGTGTCCAGGCCGACGGCGTTGCCGATCCGGGAGTGCTTGGTGGGGTACGCGGACAGCACCAGCGCCAGACGTTTGGTGGAGTTGTCGATGCGCCTCAGACGGGCGTGGCGTACGGCGATCCCGGCGACGCGAGCGGCCCGCTCGGCGTCTGCGGCATAGGTCGGCAGGCCGTCCTTGTCGATCTCCTTGAAGGAGAACGGCACGGTGATCAGGCGCCCGTCGAACTCCGGTACAGCGATCTGGCTGGCCGCATCGAGCGGGGAAACTCCCTCGTCGTTCTCCTCCCAGGCCTCCCGGGAGCCGGTCAGGCACAGGGCCTGGAGGATCGGGACATCGAGCGAGGTCAATGCGCCGGCGTCCCAGGACTCGTCGTCACCGCCGGCCGAGGCGTCCGCCGGCCGGGTGCCGCCCGCGGCGAGCACGGTGGTGACGATCGAGTCGACGCCGCGCAGCGCCTCGATCAGCTCGGGCTCCGGGGCCCGCAGGGAGGCCACGAACAGGGGGCGGGCATGGGCGCCGGCGGACTCGATGGCGCAGCAGAGCGCGTCCACGAAGGCGGTGTTCCCGCTCATGTGGTGAGCGCGGTAGTAGAGCACGGCAACCGTGGGTGTTTCACGTGAAACACCCCTCGGTTCCCCCGCAGTTCGCTCCAGCGGACCCCAGGTCGGGGCGGGAGCCGGAGGCTCGAAGCCGTGACCGGTGAGCAGGACCGTGTCGGAGAGGAACCGGGCCAGCTGGCTCAGGTTCTCCGGGCCGCCGTGCGCCAGGTAGGCGTGCGCCTCCGCCGCGAGGCCGACCGGGACCGTGGAGGCCTCCATCAACTGTGCGTCGGGGGCCTGTTCGCCGGAGAGGACGACGACCGGGATGCCGGCGGCGCGTACCCGGTCCAAACCGTCCTCCCAGGCACGGATGCCACCGAGGAGACGCACCACCACCAGCTCGGCGCCGTCGAGGAGCCCAGGGAGAGCGTCGAGGTCCAGTCGGGCGGGGTTGGCGAAACGGTAGGAGACCGGGCCACCCATCGCGTTCGCAGCACGTGCGCTGAGCAGGTCGGTGTCGGACGTCGACAGGAGCAGAAGCATGCGGCGTCGAGCCTTCCTCGGGGTGTCCGCGCCCCGGGCGGTGTCGGACGGCGGGAGTTCCTGGCTTGCCCGGTCCGGGGACCGGGCTCACAGTGGCGGGACCGCGCCGGAATCACACCGGGCTTCCTCCCCTGTCGCCGTCGATGGCGATGACGGGCCGAATGGTCCGTCGCCTGCATAGTAGCGACCCTGTCGAGGGGGCCTCCGGGGCGTCTGGGAGCCATCGTGCGGGCGCCTCGTGGGGAGGTGGCAGGGCAGGCCGTCCTGGGTATGCTCGCCGCCATGTCCGCCTCCCCCACCACGCCCTGCGACCAGGGCCAAGCACCCCTGCGCGAACGCGGTGACGCATGCCCGGGCGCCCTGCGGCTGCACACCGCCGATGACGGGCGCCTGGCGCGACTGAGGCTGCCCGGAGGCCTGTTGAGCGGGGTTCAGGCGCGGGTGTTGGCGGCAGTCGCCGAACGGTTCGGCGACGGGTGGCTGAGCATCACCTCGCGCGGGAACGTCGAACTGCGCGGGCTCGGCGAGAGCTGTGGCGGAGAACTCGCGCGGGATCTGCGCGACGCCGGGCTGCTGCCCTCCGAAACCCATGAGCGGGTCCGTAACATCCTGGCCACGCCCTTGGCCGGGTTGGACGGCCACGGGCGCGGTGACCTGCGCCCTTGGGTGCGGGAACTGGATGAGCTGCTCTGTTCCCGGCCCTGGGCGGCGGCCCTTTCCGGCCGGTTCCTCTTCGCGCTGGACGACGGCCGCGGGGACGTCGCCGAACTGGGAGCCGATGTGACCTTGATCGCAGCCGCGGCCGGTTCGGCCGAACTCAGGATCGGCCCGCACCGGGTACGGGTGGCGGCCGAGAGCGGCCCGCGGGCGGCGGTCGCGGCGGCCGGGGCGTTCCTGACCGCCGCTGAGGCCGCGGGGAACGGGGCCTGGCGGGTGTGCGAGCTGCCGGCGGGCTTGGACGTCGACCCCTCGAACGCGCTGGAACGGGAGCTCGGGCACGCCGCGGCGAGCCCGGTCGCCGCACCCGAGGACCTGTCGGACGTGGCCGGAGGTACCGGCGGGCAGGGCGCTCCCCATCCGGCGGCCCGTCCCGGCCGGGCCCAGGGCCCAACCGGGACGGGTGCGGTGGTCGTGGCGGCCCGGCTGGGCCGGATGGCAGCGGCGTCCTTCCGGCTGCTGGCCGAGCATGCGGACGAGGTGCGGCTGACTCCCTGGCGGACCCTGGTGGTACCCGGAGGCGATGAGCAGGCCCTGGCCGCAGCCGGGTTCCTCACCGACCCGGACTCCCCCTGGGTCGGTGTGGGGGCGTGTACCGGACAGCCCGGATGCACCAAGGCCCGCGCCGACGTGCGCGCGGACGCCGTGCCCGGCTCCGGCGGGCTGCCCGTCCACTGGTCGGGCTGCGAACGCCGGTGTGGTCGTCCGCGCGGTGACTGGGTGGACGTACTGGCCCTCGGCGAGGGCCAGTACACGGTGACCGTGCGCGGCACCAGAGAGCGGGAAGTGCCGGTGACGGCAACAGGATTGGCGGACGCCGTGACGGCGGGCCGGGACACGACGAGATGAGCGAGAGCACAGTGTTCGACTACGAGAAGGACGGCGCGGCGATATACCGCGCCTCCTTTGCCACCATCCGCGCCGAGGCGGACCTCACCGGGCTGCCGGCCGACGTCAGCCAGGTCGCCGTCCGGATGATCCACGCCTGCGGCATGACCGACCTCGTCCAGGACCTCGGGTGGACGCCAGGGGTGGTGGCTTCGGCCCGTGAGGCGCTGCGCGGCGGCGCCCCGATCCTGTGCGATGCGCGGATGGTCGCCAGCGGAGTCACCGTCAAACGGCTTCCGGCGGACAACGAAGTGCTGTGCACCTTGGCCGCGCCGGGTGTCGTGGAGCTCGCCGAGAAGCTGGGGACCACCCGCAGCGCGGCAGCCCTCGAACTGTGGCGGGACCGCTTGGAGGGCTCCGTGGTGGCCATTGGCAACGCCCCCACCGCTCTCTTCCACCTCCTGGAGATGATCGCGCAGGGCGCCGGCCGGCCGGCGGCCGTCATCGGGGTGCCGGTGGGTTTCATCGGAGCCGCGGAGTCCAAGGACGCTCTTGCGGCGAGCCCCCTGGGACTGGAGCACCTGGTGGTGCGCGGGCGGCGGGGTGGCAGCGCCATCGCCGCGGCAGCGCTCAACGCGATCGCGAGTGAGGTCGAATGACCGGGCGGCTCTACGGGGTCGGGCTGGGCCCCGGCGATCCCTCGCTGATGACGCTGCGGGCGGCCGAGGTGATCGCCCAAGCCGATGTGGTGGCGTATCACTCGGCCCGGCACGGGCGTTCGCTGGCCCGGTCGATCGCCGCCCGGCACATCCGCGAGGACCACATCGAGGAGCTCCTCAAGTACCCGATCACGGTGGAGACCACGGACCACCCGGGCGGCTACCGGGGTGCGCTCAACGACTTCTACGAGGAGGCCGCCGCCCGGCTGGCCGCCCACCTGGACGCCGGCCGGACGGTCGCGGTGCTGGCCGAGGGCGACCCGCTCTTCTACGGCTCGTACCAGCACATGCACAAGCGGCTGGCACACCGGTACGAGACCGAGGTCGTGCCCGGGGTGACCTCCGTGAGCGCGGCGGCAGCCCGGCTCGGGGAGCCGCTGTGCGAGGCCGAGGAGGTGCTGACCATCATCCCCGGCACCTTGCCGGAGGAGGAGTTGACGGCTCGCCTGGCCTCGACGGACTCGGCCGTGGTGATGAAGCTCGGACGGACCTTCCCCACCGTGCGGCGGGCGCTGGAACGAGCCGGCAGGCTGGAGGACGCCCGCTACGTGGAGCGGGCGACGATGGCGGGAGAGCGGACGGCCCCACTCGGTGAAGTGGACGCGGAATCCGTGCCGTACTTCTCGGTGGCCGTGCTGCCCTCCCGGGTGGACGCGGAGCCGGTGGACCGCCGTGCGGCGGGCGGCGAGGTGGTGGTGGTGGGCACCGGGCCGGCGGGGCCGCTGTGGTTGACTCCCGAATCGCGAGGGGCTCTCGCCTCCGCGGACGACCTGGTCGGATACACCACGTATCTGGAGCGGGTGCCGTTGCGGGCGGGCCAGCGCCGGCACGGCTCGGACAACAAGGTGGAGTCCGAGCGCGCCGTGTTCGCCCTGGACCTCGCCCGGCGCGGCCGACGGGTCGCGGTGGTCTCCGGCGGCGACCCGGGGGTCTTCGCCATGGCGACCGCCGTCCTGGAGGCCGCTTCGGCCGAGCCGTACGCGGACGTCCCGGTACGGGTGCTTCCGGGGGTGACTGCGGCCAACGCGGCGGCGGCGAAGGCGGGGGCCCCGCTGGGGCACGACTACGCGACGATCTCGCTCTCCGACCGGCTCAAGCCCTGGGACGTCATCGCCGGCCGGCTGCGGGCCGCCGCCGAGGCCGACCTGGTGCTGGCGCTGTACAACCCGGGCTCTCGAAGCCGCACCTGGCAGGTCGGTCAAGCCCGCGACCTGCTGGTGGAGCTGCGGTCCCCGAAGACCCCGGTGGTGGTGGCGCGCGACGTGGGCGGCCCCGAGGAGTCGGTACGGATCGTCGCCCTCGCCGATCTGGACCCGGCGGAGGTGGACATGCGCACGCTGCTGCTGGTGGGCTCGTCACAGACCCAGGTGGTGCGCCGCGGTTCCGGGCAGGAGATCGCCTGGACCCCACGGCGCTACCCGGAGGACTGAGCGGCCACCCAGACGGCCGCCTCCTGGGCGGTGGCCACCTGAGGGAGGCCGGGCGGCGCGGGCGGGCGGCGCACCAGGACGACCGGGACGCCTGCCTCCCGGGCGGCCTGCAGTTTCGGGGCCGTGGCGGCACCGCCGCTGTCCTTGGTGACCAGCACCTCAACGCGGTGTGCGGCGAGGAGTTCCCGCTCGCCGTCGAGGGTGAACGGGCCCCGGTCCAACAGGACCCGTAGGCGGGCCGGGAGCGGCGGCTCGGGCGGGTCCACGCAGCGGAGCAGGAACCAGGACGTGGCCAGCTCGGGCCCGGCGAAGGCCGCCAGCCCCATCCGGCCACTGGTCAGGAAGATCCGCTCGCCCAGGTCCGGGAGCACCGCCGCGGCTTCCTCCAGGGAGCCGACCGGGTGCCAATGGTCCCCCGGCTCCGCGACCCAGCCGGGCCGTCGCAGCGCCAGCAGGGGAACATGGGCGGTGGCGGCGGCTCGCGCCGCGTTGGAACTGATGGTGTCAGCGAAAGGATGGGTGGCGTCGATGAGCGCGTCCACCTGGTGTTCGCGCAGCCAGCGGGCCAGGCCCGCGGGCCCGCCGAAGCCCCCGATCCGTACCTCACCGGCCGGTAGCCGTGGGCTCGCCACCCGCCCGGCGAGGGAGCTGGTGACCCGCTCGCCGCGGGAGTGCAGCAGACCGGCCAGGGTACGGGCCTCGGTGGTACCGCCGAGGACGAGGACATGCATGGGGGCGGCTCCGTGAGCGAGGCGAAGGGCGGGCGCAGCGCCCAACTCAAGCACACCGGTCTGCGGTCGGGGTGGACGACCGGCGCCTGCGCCACGGCTGCGACCACGGCCGCGTTCACGGCGCTGCTGACCGGCGAGTTCCCGGACCCGGTGACGATCACGCTGCCCAAGGGGCAGAGACCTGCGTTCGCGCTGGCACGCGAGGAGCTGGGATCGGGTGCAGCGATGGCCGCGGTGGTAAAGGACGCCGGCGACGACCCGGACGTCACCCACGGCGCGCTGGTCCGGTCCACGGTGCGCCGGCTGCCGCCTGGCTCCGGGGTGGTGTTCCGTGCGGGGCCGGGGGTGGGCACCGTGACCCGGCCGGGGCTGCCGCTGCCGGTGGGGGAACCGGCGGTCAATCCGGTGCCACGGCAGATGATGCGGGATCACGTCCTCTCGGTCGCCGCACGGTACGGGACCCCCGGGGATGTGGAGATCACCCTGTCGGTGGACCACGGTGAGGAGATCGCCCGCTCGACTTGGAACCCCCGCCTGGGCATCCTGGGCGGGCTGTCCATCCTGGGCACCACCGGCATCGTGGTGCCCTACTCCTGCTCGGCGTGGATCGACTCGATCCGCCGGGGCGTGGACGTGGCACGCGCGGCGGGGCGCACCCACCTCGCGGGCTGCACGGGGTCCACCTCGGAGCGGACCGTCATGGCCGAGTACGCCCTGCCGGAGGACGCCCTGCTGGACATGGGCGATTTCGCGGGGGCGGTACTGAAATACGTCCGGCGGCATCCCGTGGACCGGCTCACGATCTGCGGCGGCTTCGCGAAACTGTCGAAACTGGCCGCCGGTCACCTGGACCTGCACTCGGCCCGGTCCCAGGTGGACAAGGGTTTCCTCGCCGAACTGGCCCGCCGTGGCGGCGCCGACGCAGCACTCGTATCCGAGGTCGCCGCGGCCAACACGGGTTTGGCGGCGCTCCAGTTGTGCGCGGCGGCCGGTGTGCCGCTGGGGGACCTGGTGGCGGCGGGGGCCCGGGAGGAGTCCCTGGCCGTGCTGCGGGGCGCCCCGGTGGCCGTGGACGTGATCTGCATCGACCGGGCCGGCACGGTGGTGGGCCGCTGCGCACCGCGCCGGGGGCCGTGAGGGCTGGTGGTCGAGCGGGGCGGGACGGCCCTCAGCAGGGATGGCGGTCGCGTTCCGCGGAGTAGAGGTGGCTGTCACGGAACTGCTCGGCGGCCAGGGTGCGACCCACCAGGATGACGGCGGTCCGCAGGATCCCGGCGGCCCGGACCTGTTCCGCGATGTCGGCCAGGGTGCCACGGAGCACGATCTCATCGGGCCGGCTCGCCATGGCGACGACTGCTGCGGGGCAGTCGGCTCCGTAGTGCGGGAGGAGTTCGGCGACCACGCGTTCGGTGTAGCGCACTGCGAGGTGGAGCACGAGCAGGGCACCGCTCCGGCCGAGGGTGGCCAGGTCCTCGCCCTCGGGCATCGGTGTGGCCTGTTGGGCGATGCGGGTCAGGATGACGGTCTGTCCGACGGTCGGCACGGTCAGTTCCCGCTTGAGGGCGGCGGCAGCAGCAGCGAACGCCGGTACTCCGGGCACCACTTCGTACGGGACGCCGGCGGCGTCGAGCCGCCGCATCTGCTCGGCCACGGCGCTGAAGACGGAAGGGTCGCCGGAGTGCAGTCGTGCCACGTCCAGGCCGAACTCGTGGGCGCGCACCAGCTCGGCGGTGATCTCGTCCAGGTTGAGCTGTGCGGTGTCCACCAGTCGCGCGTCGGGCGGGCATTCGGCGAGGAGCTCGCGCGGGACCAGGCTGCCCGCGTACAGACAGACCCGGCAGGCGGCGAGGGTGCGGGCGCCGCGGACCGTGATCAGGTCGGCGGCGCCGGGCCCGGCGCCGATGAAGTACACGGTCATCGTTGTTCTCCTGATGCTGCTTTGCTGATGGACCACTGGGTGACCGGCATGGCCTGGCGCCAGCCCGTGAAGCCGCCCACCGGTACCGCGTGCGCGGTGGCCAGTTTGACCAACTCACCGCCATGGCGCCGATACCAGTCGGCGAGCAGCGCCTCGGACTCCAAGGTCACGGTGTTGGCGACCAGCCGGCCACCGGCCGGCAGCGCCTCCCAGGCCACCGGGAGGAGTTGGGGGACGGTCAGGCCGCCGCCGATGAACACCGCGTCGGGGGTGGGGAGTCCGGCCAGCGCCTCGGGCGCGGCACCGGTGACCACGCGTAGGGCGGGTACGCCGAGTCGGTCGGCGTTGCGGCCGATCCGCTCGGCACGCTCTTGGTCCCGTTCGACGACGACGGCACGGCAGGCGGGGTGGGTGCGCATCCATTCGATGGCGATGGAGCCGGAGCCGCCGCCGATGTCCCAGAGCAGTTCGCCGGGGGCGGGGGCGAGCGCGGCCAAGGTCGCCGCGCGGACGTGACGTTTGGTGAGTTGACCGTCGTGTTCGTACGCGGCGTCGGGGAGCCCGGGGGTCGCGCCGAGCCTCAGCGCGCCGGGGGCGCGCTCGGTTTCGACTGCGATCAGGTTCAAGGGGTCACCGGGCGGGTGCGTCCAGTGGGCGGCGCTGCCTTCGAGGATCCGCTCGGCGGGGCCGCCGAGCTGCTCCAACACCCGCATCCGGCTGGGCCCGAACCCGCGGTCGGTCAGGAGTGCGGCTACTTCGGCGGGCGTGTGGGCGCCGGCGCTGAGCACCAGGACCCGCCGGCCCGCGTGCAGGGCCGCGGCGAGTCGGGCGACGGGCCGACCGACCAGGGTGAGGGTCTCGGTGTCCTCCACCGGCCACCCGAGGCGGGCGCAGGCGTGGGACACCGAGGACGGCTGCGGTAGGACCCTGAGGCCCTGCGGGCCGAGGACTTCGCTCAGGGCCCGCCCGATGCCGTAGAACATCGGGTCTCCGCTGGCCAGCACGGCGAGGCGGCGCCCGGCGTGGGCGGCGAGCAGGGTGGGGACGGCCGGCCGCAGCGGGGTGGGCCAGGCCACCCGGAGGCCCGGACAGTCGGCCGGCAGCAGGTCGAGTTGGCGGGGGCCGCCGATCAGCACCTCGGCGGTGCGCAGTGCGGTGCGTGCGGCGGGGTCCAGGCCGTCCCAGCCGTCGGCGCCGATGCCGACGACGGCGACGGGGCCGGTGGGGGACGGGACGGGGGTCACTGCCGGGTTCCTCGGGGGTTCGGTGCCGGGTGCACGGGACGGGGCCCCGCGCGGGGATTCGCACGCGCACTCTACTCATCGCGGTGGGCGCGGCTGTGGGGCGGAACCCCGCAGTTCCGCCCCACTGCCGCCGAGCAACCTCGGTCCGTCCCTTCGCCCCGGTGGCGGGGTCGCGCGTCAGTCGTCCTTCAGGGGCGGCATCTCGCCCTCCGTCTTGCCCAGGTCGATCACCGCGAAGGCTGCTCCCTGCGGGTCAGTGACGGCCGCGAACCGGCCGAAGGGGCTGTCCATCGGACCGAAGTGCAGCTTGCCGCCGTGGGCCTTGACCTTCTCGACGGCTGCGTCGCAGTCCTGGACCGCGAAGTAGACCTGGATGTAAGGGGGGATCTCCGGCGGGAACTCCTCGCCCATCTTCATCCGGCCGAGCACCGGGTTGCCGCTGCCGAGGCTGAAGACCTTGAAGTCCATCTCGGCGCCCGGGCCGTCGCCCATCTCCATCCGCTGCGGGGTGTAGGGGAACACCTTGGGCAAGAACGCGTCGGCCTTGTCCACGTCGCGGGTGAAGACCTCGGCCCAGACGAAGCAGCCGGCCTCGTTCTGCTTCTCGAAGCCGACATGCTGGCCCGCCTGCCAGATGCCGAACACGGACCCGCTGGGCTCCTTGGCCAGGCACATCGAACCGAAGGGGCCGACTTCCATGGGCTTCATGATCAGTTCACCGCCGGCCGCTTTGATCTTCTCCGCGGTGGCGTTGACGTCCGGTGAGGCGAAGTACAGGCACCAGGCCGACTGGACCTCCTGGCCCGGCATCGGCGGGACGACGGCAGCGACGGCCTTCCCGTCCGAGTACGCCTGCGTGTAGTTGCCGTGCTCCGACTGGCTCTCCCCGAAGGTCCAGCCCAGTACGTCCCCGTAGAACTTCTTGGCGCCTTCCAGGTCGGTGAACATCGCGTCCACCCAACACGGCGTACCTTCCGGCATCCCGGCCATGGTTCCCACTCCGTCCCTGCGGCGATCGCCGCGATGGTTCTCTCCTGCTGCCTGTTCCTGTGCATCGTCCGCGCGCGGGAGTGCGCACTGCTCGCGGTTCCCCACGCTAGCCACCCGGGAAGGAGCCCGCATGCGGCACGGGGGCAAGCGGTGGAGGATCGGGGCATGGACAACACGCTTCACCTCGCTCAGCAGCCGGAGGCCGATGAGCTCCTTGGTCGCAGTCCGCTGGCCGCGCTGATCGGGATGCTGCTGGACCAGCAGGTTCCAATGGAGTGGGCCTTCTCGGGCCCCTACACGATCGCCCGCCGCCTGGAGGCGGACGACCTCGACTCGCATGCGATCGCCGCGTACGCCCCGGAGGCCTTCGCGGCACTGCTGTCGCAGAAGCCGGCCGTGCACCGCTACCCGGGCGCGATGGCCAAACGGGTGCAGCAGTTGTGCCGGTACCTCGTTGAGCACTACGAGGGGGACGCCGCCGCCGTGTGGACCGGCGTGGACACCGGCGCCGAGCTGCTGCAACGGCTGACCGACCTGCCCGGCTTCGGGCAACAGAAGGCCCAGATCTTCCTGGCGCTGCTGGGCAAACAACTGGGTGTGCGCCCCCGGGGTTGGCGGGTGGCGGCCGGGGCGTACGGCGAGGAGGGCTCGTACCGTTCAGCGGCGGACATCACCGGCCCCGAATCACTGGCGAAGGTCCGCGCGTACAAACAGCAGGCGAAAGCGGCGAAGAAGGCGGAGCGGAAGTGAACCGGGCCCCGGAGCTCCGCGCGATTCCCGGGGACTTCGGCCGGATCGGCCGCGCACTGGGAGACTCGCACCCATGAAGACCGAACTCACCGACACCACCTCCAGCCGGGTCAACTCCGCTCTGGTCGCCGCCCGAAGGGCGATCGGCAGCCCCACCACGGGCATGGTCCTCACCCTCCTGGTCGTCACCGACGAGGAGAACGCCTATGACGCGGTACGGGCGGCTTCCGAGGCTTCCCGACAGCATCCGTGCCGCATCATCGCCGTCATCAAACGCTCCGCGCACCGGCCCCGCCGGCTGCGTGAGACCCGGCTGGACGCCGAACTGAGGGTGGGTTCGGACGCCGGAGCCGGAGAGATCGTGCTGCTGCGCCTGCACGGTGACCTGGCCGGGGAGGCGGGGCCCGTGGTACTGCCCCTCCTGCTTCCCGATGCGCCGGTGGTCGCCTGGTGGCCGGCCGACGCACCCGTGGACACGGCCCGCGACGAGCTGGGTGCGCTGGCGCAGCGCCGCATCACCGATGCGTACGCGGTCGCCGATCCACTGGGTGCGCTGGCCACCCGGGCGGCGGCTTACGCACCGGGTGACACCGACCTCGCCTGGACCCGGTTGACGCCCTGGCGCTCGCTGTTGGCCGCGGCGCTCGACCAGCGGCCTGTGCCGGTGACCGGGGCGGTGGTGGAGTCGGAGGTGGAGAACCCCAGCGCCGAGCTCCTCGCCCGCTGGCTGGAGCACCGCCTGGACACCCCGGTGCGCAGGGTGGTCACCGAGGGTCCGGTCATCACGCGCGTCCGGTTGGTGACGGCGGAGGGCGAGATACGGGTGGACCGCCCCGAGGGCGCTCTGGCCACGCTCGCGGTGCCCGGGCGGCCGGACCGCCGGGTCGCTTTGAAGATCCGCACCACCGCTGAGCTGATCGCGGAGGAGCTGCGTCGCCTGGATGCGGACGAGACGTACGCGCACGCCCTGCGCCAGCCGGTGTCACAGCACTGAGGGCTCCCGTGGACCGCGGCTCCGGTGGCGGATCGTCACCGCCGGTGGCTGCCTCCGCGAGCCGGGGTCCACGCAGGCGCGTCAACCGGATGGAACCTCACGACGGGTCTCCGAGGGGCCTCTTCATGGCCCGCGTGGGTGAGTTCACCCCTACCCCTATCCCGTATTGAAGCTATTTGTCGCGCTTACGCCCTCTGGTCATGGCTGCGCCCGCAGCCCCTTGCCCGGTAGGCTTTCCGTGTGATCTTCAAGCGCATCGGAAACGGGCGGCCGTACCCCGACCACGGCCGGGAAAGCACCCGGCAGTGGGCGGACGTCGCGCCACGCCCGGTCCGCCTCGACCAGCTCGTGACCACCAAGGGACAGCTGGACCTAGAGACGCTGCTCGCCGAGGACTCCACCTTCTACGGCGACCTCTTCGCCCACGTCGTGAAGTGGCAGGGCGATCTCTACCTGGAGGACGGGCTGCACCGTGCGGTCCGTGCCGCGCTCCAACAGCGCCAGGTGCTGCACGCGCGCGTGCTCGAACTCGGCTGATCGGCCGCACGGACGCGTATTTGCCCCCTTTCGGGTCGCACCCCCGCCCGCAATAGATCATTTAGTAGGCATCTTGACCGGGCCGGACTACGCTGCCTTCCATGAGCATGCTCACTCCCCCCGGCATGGGCGGAAAGTACCGCGTCACGGGGAACACCTATCCCCGGATGCGCCGGCGTGGGCGCCGCAGGATCGTCCTTGCCGCGCTCACCGGCGCCCTCGTCCTCGGTCTGCTGGGCTGGGGGACCCTGCAGCTCATCGACGTCTTCCTCGGTGATTCCGGGAAAGCCAAGGCAGCTGCCGCAAAGCGCGAGTGCGCCCCCGACAAGACCTCGGGCGTCGCGAGCGCCGTACCGGCCGTCGCGCTGCCCAAGCCGGGTCAGATCACCGTCAACGTCTACAACGCCACACCACGCAGCGGACTGGCCAAGTCCGTGAGCGAGGAACTCAAGAAGCGTGGCTTCACGGTCGGCAAGGTGGGCAACGCGCCGCCGGCCCTGGACAAGAAAGTCCCCGGCACCGGCATACTGCTCGGCTCCCCCAAGACCGACAAGGCCGTCTACTCCGTGCTCGGCGCCCAGCTGGCCGGCGAGAAGCTCCAGACCGACACCCGGGCCACCGCGGACGTGGACCTGATCCTCGGCACCGCCTTCAAGGAGCTCTCGCCCAAGGTCGAGGTCGACACCGCCCTGGCCGCGCTGGCCCAGCCGGTGGCCGCCCCGGCCCCCAAGTGCTGACCTCACGGATCAGCGCGGACGACGGGACGGTTCCCAGGCCACAACAGGGGCGCCGGTCCCGAGGCTACTCGGCGGCGCCGTACATGCGGTCGCCCGCGTCGCCCAGGCCGGGCACGATGTAGCCCTGCTCGTTGAGACGCTCGTCGACCGCGGCCGTCACGACGGTCACCGGGGTGCCCGCCAGTTCGCGCTCCATGACCTCCACGCCCTCCGGCGCCGCCAGCAGGACCACGGCGGTGACGTCGTCCGCACCGCGCCTGATCAGTTCCTGGATCGCCGCGACCAAAGTGCCGCCGGTGGCGAGCATCGGGTCCACCACGTACACCTGACGGCCGGAGAGGTCCTCCGGCATCCGGGTGGCGTACGTGGAGGCCTCCAGGGTCTCCTCGTTGCGGACCATGCCCAAGAAGCCCACCTCGGCCGTCGGCAGCAGCCGGACCATGCCGTCGAGCATGCCCAGGCCGGCCCGCAGGATCGGGACCACCAGCGGGCGCGGGTGGGAGAGCTTGACCCCGGTGGTCGGACCCACCGGGGTCTCGATGTCGGCCTGCTCGGTGCGCACGTCCCGGGTGGCCTCGTAGGCGAGCAGCGTGACCAGCTCGTCCGCAAGTCGACGGAAGGTGGGGGAATCGGTGCGCCTGTCGCGCAGAGTGGTGAGTTTGTGCGCCACCAGCGGGTGGTCGACGACCTGCAAACGCACAACATCCTCCAGGGGGCTTCATCAGGGTTACGGCCTGCGGAAACGGCCGCAAGACGCGACCTGCACCCAAGAGGCTACGCGCTGATCTCACCCGTCAGCATCCATAGGGGCCAGGCCGCGCCCGGCGGCGGCCGGGCGGCCAGCCGGCGGGCGTACGCCCGCGCAACCCGGGACTAGCATCAGAAGCCCCCCACGGGGGAAGGTGGTCGTGGGAGGGCTCCCCGCGACGCGCGGGGGGACACGGAAGAGCCCGGGGTGATGGTGGCCCATGCCCGACACGCACGAGGAACCAGCCGAGCGGAGCGAAGCGGAGGATCAGCAGCCGCAGGAGACCGACGCCCAGCGCCGACAGCGCCGCGCCCGGTTCCTGCGGGAACTGCACGAGGCCCGCGAACTGCGCGCCAGGGTGCAGCCGCGCCGGGCCCGGGCCGCTCGCATGCGACAGCAAATGCGGATGCGCACCTTCCGCTGGTGAGCCGCTCCGCACGCCTCCCCCGGCACTGACCCCGCCTCCAACACCCCCTCCGCCCGCCGACGGGGCGCCTGCGGTGACCGCCCGACCGCCCCTCGTCAGCCGCGGGACGCGACTGCCCACCTTTGGCCTTCTCCTGTGCCCACCACCGGCTCTACCGTGGGAGCGCACCGCGGCACGGCACGACGCAAGCGCGGAAGACCTCTCGCAACGTCGTCGTTTCTGCCACGATGCCGACTGGGCGGGGCTAGGTGCGGCGACGACCGTTCCTCCCTCCCCAACCTCCGGCCGGGGGGACCCCCAACCGGCACGCCTATGACCAGTGGGAGAGTCACGGTGTACATCGCCGCACTGCTCGCGCGCACCGAAGACGGGTGGGAAGCGAGCGACACGGAGCTCGACGACGTCGAGACGCTGTCAGATCTGACCGAACTGGCCCGTGAGGCCTCGACCGACGAGGACACGGTCCTCGTCTACATCGAGCAGGAGGACGCCTGGTTCGGCGTCGTCCGGGTGGACGGCGAGGAGGATCCTCGTATCTACCTCTCCGACGCCCAGGCCGCTGCCCGCAGCTCGTACGGCGAGATCCTGCTCACCGACGAACTGCTCGGCCGCGATCCCGAAGACGAGGACGAACTGGACGACCTGGACCTGGACGGCACCGAGGACGGTGAGCCGACCGGGTACGACACGGAGGAAGAGGAGGCGGATACGGACGCCGAGACCATCCCCGCGGGCCCGATCGGCGACCGCCAGATCCTCGCGGATCTGGGCATGCCCGAAGGAGAACTCAGCTCCCTCGACACGGACGCCTTGAGCTCCATCGCAGACGCCTTGGGCGTCTCCGACATGCTGGAGGCCGTCCGCTAGTGGCGAGCGAGCACCACCCCACACCACCGTTGCCCGCCACGGCGGACCAACCGGACCCGGTGCGGGACCCCTGGCAGGCGCCCATGCGCCTCGCCCTGGAGGAAGCCGCACGGGCGGCGGCGGCCGGCGACGTGCCGGTCGGCGCCGTCGTGCTGGCCGAGGACGGCACGTTGCTGGCCACCGGCCACAACGAGCGCGAACAGAAGGGTGATCCGACCGCCCACGCGGAGGTCCTCGCGCTGCGCCGGGCGGCGCAGGTCCACGGAGAGTGGCGGCTCTCCGGCTGCACGCTGGTCGTCACCCTGGAGCCCTGCGTGATGTGCGCGGGCGCCCTGGTGCAGTCCCGGGTGGCGCGCCTGGTCTACGGCGCCCGGGACGAGAAGGCCGGGGCCGTGGGCTCACTGTGGGACCTGGTGCGCGACCGCAGGCTCAACCACCGGCCCGAGGTGATCCAGGGCGTCCTTCAGCAGGAGTGCGCCGCCCAGCTCACCGCGTTCTTCCGGAACCGCTGAGGTGGCCCCCCGGCGCCCCTCGCAGCGGTGGCCGGGGGCGGATTTCGAAGCAGGGCCCCCCTTGGGCTAAGCTCTCTCTCGGTAGCGTGTCCGAGCGGCCTAAGGAGCACGCCTCGAAAGCGTGTGAGGGGGCAACTCCTCCGTGGGTTCAAATCCCACCGCTACCGCTGGTAGACGGAAGGGCGATCCCATCACGGGGTCGCCCTTCCGCGTTCCGTGCTGCGGGACGGGCGGACGGTGCCGTCCGCGCCACGACCGGGACCCGGTTCGGACGAATCGACCCCCCGCCGCGTTTCCGAGTGAAGCACTCGGACGTTGTCACGGCATGACCAAGACCAAGCGCTTCCTCACCGCCGTCGCACTGGCCGCCGGCGCCGCCGGGATCGGTGCCGGCTCCGCCGCCGCCCTCCCCGCGCTGCCGTTGCCCGAGCTTCCCGCAGCCGCACCCGATATGCCGGCCGCCGCCCAGCCCGAGCTGAACGAGCTGGCTCCGACCATCCTGCGCGGGGCCAGCGAGGCCAATCAGCTGATGGACGCGATCCCGCAGCTGACGGCACCCGTGCAGCCGGTGATCGACATCGCCAGCGGACTGGAGTAGGACCTTCGCGCAGATGGCGAGGGGTCGGTATGCACCGAAGGCCCCGACCGGGGGTCGGGGCCTTCGGTGCACGCGGGACAGGGGAAACGGGATCGGGGGAGACACTCCGTTTCCCCGCTCCGGACGGAATCCTCCGGTCCGGGCCACGGTCAGGGGGGAAGCCCGTAGCCAGGACCCCGCACTGAGGCCCAGTCCCAGCGCCCACCGGATTCCTGCCAGATCCGGCGGGCTCGTGCCTCCATCCTGGCCCCTCATGACGCGCTCCCGGCCCGGCAAAGGGCCCGGTTCCGCAGGTCCTTGGTCCATAAAGGCCTGGTGAGTGCGGAAAGTCGACCGGATAGACTCACCCGACTTTGCTGGAGACCGGTTGGGGAGGCCGATCGATGGTGGAAACCAAGAAGATCGCACTGTGGATCGTCACCATCTTCGTGCTGTACACGATCATCACCCAGCCGGCGAAGGCGGCCGATTTCGTGCAGATCGGCTTCCAGGGGATATCCGACGCAGCCCGCGGCATCGGACAGTTCATGACCGAACTGGTGCGCTGATCGCACATGGACGCCGGCCTCCCACCCCGCGGTGGGAGGCCTTTCGCATACCCCGTTTGCTGGGGCATTTTCTCCCAACTTGCCCACAACACGGCGATATATGGTGCTTGCGCCAAGTGCACATGTCTTGTGATGCTATGACCGCTTTTGACGGAAGAGTGGACAGAGTTGACCAGCGAAGGGGTGGCGTAAACCGTGCCGGCCAGTACTGCGCCTCAGGTGCCGCCCCAACCGGACGAGCCCCAGGCCCCGCCCGCCCGACCAGCGGGCCGTGGCGCCGACACCCGGGCGCTCACCCAGATGCTCTTCGGAGAGCTCAAGCAGCTTCCCCCGGGCAGCCCGGAGCGCCACCGGGTGCGCGGCGCGCTCATCGAGGCGAACCTCCCCCTGGTCCGGTACGCGGCGGCCCGGTTCCGCAGCCGCAACGAACCCATGGAGGACGTGGTCCAGGTCGGCACCATCGGCCTGATCAACGCCATCGACCGTTTCGACCCCGACCGCGGGGTGCAGTTCCCGACCTTCGCGATGCCCACCGTCGTGGGCGAGATCAAGCGCTACTTCCGCGACAACGTCCGCACCGTGCACGTACCCCGGCGCCTCCACGAGCTCTGGGTGCAGGTCAACGGAGCCACGGAGGACCTCACCACCCTCCAC
Source organism: Streptomyces sp. NPDC006879 (assembly GCF_042869595.1). Classification (NCBI taxonomy): domain Bacteria; kingdom Bacillati; phylum Actinomycetota; class Actinomycetes; order Kitasatosporales; family Streptomycetaceae; genus Streptomyces; species Streptomyces sp. NPDC006879. Next base: position 47,796 of record NZ_JBIAGC010000010.1, on the reverse strand, counting down.
GGCCGTACGCCCAGCACCGCCGAGATCGCCGAGCGGTTGCGCATCAGCGAGGAGGAGGTGCTGGCCTGCATCGAGGCCGGCCGCTCCTACCACGCCACCTCCCTGGAAGCCGCCCAGGAGGGCGACGGCATGCCGGGCCTGGTCGACCGGCTGGGGTACGAGGACCCCGAGCTCGCCGGAGTGGAGCACCGCGACCTGGTGCGCCACCTCCTGGTCCAGCTACCCGAACGCGAACAGCGGATCCTCCTGCTGCGCTACTACAACAATCTGACGCAGTCCCAGATCAGTGCCGAGCTGGGGGTGTCCCAGATGCACGTGTCCCGGCTGCTGGCCCGGAGCTTCGCGCGACTGCGTTCCGCAAACCGGATCGATGCATAGCTGGAACGAGTGGTAGTCGCTTTTCAGTTTTCCCGACAGAAGCGGCCGATACCCCCTCACTCCTGCGCAGATATGTCGACTTGGCGCTACAGCGCGTTGACGACTTGTGACATTCTGCTGGAACCGCGTTTGCCGCAGCCCTGCCTCCGGTATTCAGGTGGAGGCTGCGTTCCTCCGACGGGAGCGCCCGACGCGACCGTCCGCGACCTCAAGGGGGTGGCATGTCCGCAGAACAGGGCAGCGCAAAGGTGCTTGCACCGCCGCCGACCGTGCCCGACGCACCAGCGTCGGCTACACCGACGACCGTGCTCGAACGCCCGGAAGCCATCGACACCCGGACCCTCTCCCGCTCCCTGTTCCTGAGGCTCGCCGCTCTGGACCGCGAGGAACCGGACAGCGTGGAGCGCGCCTACGTGCGTGACACCCTGATCGAGTTGAACCTGCCTTTGGTGCGCTACGCGGCGGCCCGGTTCCGCAGTCGTAACGAGCCCATGGAAGACATCGTGCAGGTCGGCACCATCGGCCTGATCAAGGCGATCGACCGGTTCGACTGTGAACGCGGGGTGGAATTCCCGACCTTCGCGATGCCCACCGTCGTGGGCGAGATCAAACGGTTCTTCCGGGACACCTCCTGGTCGGTGCGGGTACCCCGGCGCCTTCAGGAGCTACGTCTGGCACTCACCAAGGCCAGCGACGAGCTGGCCCAGAAGCTGGACCGCTCGCCCACGGTCCCCGAACTGGCTGCCGCGCTCGGGGTCTCCGAGGAGGACGTGGTCGACGGCCTCGCCGTGGGCAACGCCTACACGGCCTCCTCGCTGGACTCGCCCTCCTTGGAGGACGACGGTGGGGAGGGCTCGCTCGCCGACCGACTCGGCTACGAGGACGCCGCGCTGGAGGGCGTCGAATACCGGGAGTCGCTCAAGCCGCTGCTCGCCAAACTCCCGCCCCGGGAGCGGCAGATCATCATGCTGCGGTTCTTCGCCAACATGACCCAGTCGCAGATCGGCGAAGAGGTCGGCATCTCACAGATGCACGTCTCGCGACTGCTGACGCGCACGCTGGCGCAACTGCGCGAGGGGTTGATCGGCGACTGATCGTCCGCCGGTTCCCGATCCGAACGGCGGCAGGGGTGCACCGGCCACGAGGTGGTGAAACCGGCGCGGCCCGCTCCGGGCTGCGGTGACCCGAGGTCAGCGCAGCCCGGCGCGGGCACGAGCGGTCACCACGGGCACGCGGCCCGGATCCCGCACCGGTCGGCCCGGACTCGCGGCGAGCACGGCGGCACTTCGCACACCGATCCGCGACCGGCGAAGAGGGCGGGTGCCCGCGCGGTTCCGGTACCGCGGGGTTCAGCCGAGCGCGAGCCAGGCCACGCCGCCAAGGACGACCAGTACGGCCACGACGCCGAGGATCAGGCCGACCCGCGGGCCCGAGGAGGCCGGCGCGGCGGCCTGCGGCCTACGGGTTTCGCCCTCGTCCACGAAGGCACGGAACATCTGGGTGCTGCCCGCCGGGTCGTAGTTGCCCTCGGGGCCCTGAGAGTTGTGTGCAGCCATGGCCGGACCCTAGCGAACTGTGCCTACCCGGCCCAAGCCCGGGAGGCGCCCGGGTTCACATCAGGCCGGGTCGAGGGCGGCTGGGACGATATGAGCCTTTCCCAAGGTTTTACCGCACCAACGGACGGTTTCGTTGCTTGTGTAAACCATTCACTTCTATGGTGGTTGCCTTAAGCAATCAAGGTGAGAGGAGTGCGCCATGGGGGCGACCACGTCCACGGCCACCGGTGTGCCAGAAAGCCGGGCCGAGACCGGCGCGCCCATGACCCACCCACAGATCATGAAGGCCCTGTCCGGTCTGATGCTCGGCATGTTCGTGGCGATCCTGTCGTCCACGATCGTCTCCAACGCCCTGCCGCAGATCATCACCGACCTCGGCGGCACCCAGTCCTCGTACACCTGGGTGGTCACCTCCGCCCTGCTGTCGATGACCGCCGCCACCCCCCTGTGGGGCAAGCTGGCCGACCTCTTCAGCAAGAAGCTGCTGGTCCAGATATCCCTGGTGATCTACGTCCTGGGCTCCGTGGTCGCGGGCCTCTCCCAGAACACCGGCACCCTGATCGCCTGCCGCGTGGTCCAGGGCATCGGAGTGGGCGGCCTCTCGGCCCTCGCCCAGATCGTCATGGCCGCGATGATCTCCCCGCGCGAGCGCGGACGCTACAGCGGCTACCTCGGCGCCGTCTTCGCGGTGGCCACCGTCGGCGGCCCGCTGCTCGGCGGGGTCATCACCGACACCGAGTGGCTGGGATGGCGCTGGTGCTTCTACGTGGGAGTGCCCTTCGCCGTGATCGCCCTGATCGTGCTCCAGAAGACACTGCGCCTACCCGTGGTCAAACGGGACGTCAAGGTGGACTGGACCGGCGCCTTCCTGATCAGCGCGGCGGTCTCGCTGCTCCTCATCTGGGTCACCCAGGCCGGCCACTCCTACGACTGGCTGTCCTGGCAGACGTACACCATGACGGCCGGCGCGGTCCTGCTCGGCGTGCTCTTCGTGGTCGCGGAGTCCAAGGCCAGCGACCCGATCATCCCGCTGCGGATGTTCCGGAACAGGACCATCACGCTGGCCTCCGGCGCCTCGCTCTTCGTCGGCGTGGCCATGTTCTCCAGCACCGTGTTCTTCAGCCAGTACTTCCAACTGGCCCGCGGCGAGACCCCGACCATGTCCGGCCTGCTCACCATCCCGATGATCGGCGGCCTGTTCGTCTCCTCCACACTGTCCGGCCAGATCATCACCAAGACCGGCCGCTGGAAGGCCTGGCTGGTCATCGGCGGCGTCCTGCTGACAGCGGGTCTCGGACTGCTCGGCACCATGCGCCACGACACCGAGTACGGGCGGATCGCGATCTTCATGGCGCTCACCGGACTCGGCCTCGGCATGATGATGCAGAACCTGGTCCTCGCCACGCAGAACCAGGTCGCCCCGCAGGACCTGGGCGTCGCCAGCTCCGTCGTGACCTTCTTCCGCTCTCTCGGCGGCGCCGTCGGCGTCTCCGCCCTCGGCGCGCTGATGGCCAACCAGGTCACCGGATACGTGGAGGACGGCCTCGTAGAACTCGGTCCCAAGGCCGCCGCGCTCGGCCACGGCGGCACGGGAGGCGGGGGCATCCCCGATCTGGACAAGCTCCCCGCCCCCTTGCGAACCGTCATCGAAAGCGCCTACGGGCACGGTGTGGCCGACGTGTTCAGCGTCGTGGCGCCCACCGCCCTGCTCGCCCTGCTGCTCATCCTGTTCATCAAGGAAGTCCCCTTGAGGTCCAGGGCAATGGCCGCGCAGCCGGAGCAGGAAGTGGTCGCCGCGGACCGCTGAGGCCCGGTCTTCCCTTTCACGTGGCAGGACCGGGGCGGGGACGCTTCGCCTCGATGCCTGCGACGAGGACGTCCACCGCGAAGGCGAACTCCGCCTCCGGAGCGCCTTCCCGGGCGCCACAAGGGTGCGCACACCCCTGGAGGAACTGGGTCACCGCCAGCCGGGCCCCGGCGCGCCCTTCGGGGGCCAGCCCCGTGGCGGCCAACAGTCTGCACAGGCTCTGGTCGAAGGCCGTGGCGTGCGGGCCGATGTTGGGGTACTCACGGGCCAGCACGGCCAGCCATGGATGCCGGACCAGCAGGCGTCGGTACCCGAGGGCGAGGGCCCGCAGCGCGTTCGACCACTCTCGCCGCCCCTCGGTCGTGAACTCCTTCGAGGATGGTGGGAGTTCACCGATCGCCGCGTCCAGGGCGAGCTCCAGGAGGTCGTGCTTGGTGTCCACGTACCAGTACAACGACATCGCCGTGACGCCGAGTTCACCGGCGAGACGGCGCATCGAGAAGCGGGACAGCCCGTCGGAGTCCAACAGCCGGACCGCGGCGGCGGTGATGCTGCCCCGGCACAGAGCGGGCTCGCGGCCCGACCGGCGTCTGGAGACACCGGGGTGAACGGTCCGCCACACGCTGGTACGAGCCGGCCCATCGGCCTTCGCGGGATCGGCCGCAGTCGCCATCAGGCACCCTCCATCGTCCGGCGGGCGGACCGGTTTGCCCGGTCCGCCCGTCTTCCTGACACCAGAGTGCCCCATCCGCGGTGCCGTCCGCGGGGCGGATCAGCTCTTCGGTGCGGTCAGGTCGTAGAGGGTGGTTCCACCCACCGTGACCTGGGTGAAGTTCTCCGTCACCCAGGTGGTGATGGAGGTACTGGTGTTGCCCTCGGGGCTCCCTCCGGGCCGCCCTCCTCGGTCTCCGCCCGCGACGAAGTAGTGGATCTTGCCCTGCTGCACGTACTCCTGGAACTGCGCCAGCGTCGGCGAGGGATCGCTCCCGTTGAATCCACCGATGGCCATCACCGGCTGTTGGGTGGCGAGTTGGTAGCTCGCGGCATTCTGCGCCCCGATCGCGGCAGCCACCCAGGTGTACGAGTCCGCGTCCTTCTCCAGCGCCGCTTCGGTTGCCGCGTCGACGGAGGCGCCCCGGATCAGTCCGCCCATGCCGGCGCCGCCGCGCCCGGCACCGGCGCCCTCGCCGTCTTGCCCTCCAGGCCCCTTCAGCGCACCCTGACCGAGCGCCTGGCCCTTGCCCCGGCCCTGACCCGCGCCCTGGCCGCCCTGGCCGCCCTGGCCAGGCGGCATGCCCAACCCCTGACCCGCGCCCTGGCCTTGCCCCGCGCCCTGACCAGGCGGCATGCCCAACCCCTGACCCGCGCCCTGGCCTTGCCCCGCGCCCTGACCAGGCGGCATGCCCAACCCCTGACCCGCGCCCTGGCTCTGACCCTGGCCGGGGAAGCCGCCGGGCGGCAGCGTGCCGTTGCCACCCGGACCTCGTCCCGGGCCGCCGCCCGGGCCGCCCCGGGCACCCTCGACCGCCGGCCCGGCAGTCACGATCGACCCGGTGTGACCGGTGTTGAGGGTCGTCAACGTGTACGCCAGCGGACCCACCAGACCCGCTGCCAGCGCCAGCCCCGCCGCCCCCAGGGCCAGCCGACGGCCACCCAGCCGGCTGCCCGCCAACAGGCCGACAGCCGCGCCCAGTCCGGCCGCGAGCACCACCCAACGCAGCGCGGGCAGGTAGTCGGGGGACCTGGAGAGCAGCACGTACGACCACAGACCGCTCACCGCTGCCGTGCCTGCGAGGGCGGCAGCCGCCACCGGCGTGTGCCGCTCCTCCCACAACACGCTCACGCCCATGCCGACCAGCGCCGCGATGTAGGGGGCGAGGGCGACCGTGTAGTACTCGTGGAAGATCCCCTGCATCAGGCTGAACACCAGGCCGGTGGTCAGTAGCGCGCCGCCCCAGGCCAGGAACGCGGCCCGGGCGGTGTCGGTCCGCGGCGCCCGCCAAGTGATCACGAGGCCGGCCAGCAGGAGCAGCAGGGCCGCGGGCAGCAGCCAGGAGATCTGACCGCCGATGTTCCCGGAGAAGAGCCGGTCCAGGCCGGTCTCACCCCAGCCCCCGCCACGGCCCCCACCACCTCCGCCGACGCTGCCGGTCTCCTCACCGTTGATCCGGCCCAGGCCGTTGTAGCCCAGGGTCAGTTCCAGGAAGGAGTTGTTCTGCGAGCCACCGATGTACGGCCGGGAGTCAGCCGGCCACCACTCCACGACGGCCACCCACCAGCCACCCGTGACGACCAACGCAAATGCGGCGCCCAGCAGTTGCCACAACCTTCGCAGTGGCCGGGTGGGGGCGCACACCGCGTAGACCAGGGCCAGCGGCGGCAGGATCACGAAGGCTTGCAGGGTCTTGGTGAGGAAGGCCAGGCCGACGGCCGCCCCAGCCGCGAGCAACCAGCCGGTGCGGGCCCGCTCCAGGGAACGCAGCAGGCAGTACACGGCGACGGTCATCAACAGAGCGAGCAACGCGTCGGGGTTGTTGAAGCGGAACATCAGCGCGGCCACCGGGGTGAGCGCGAACACCACTCCGGCGATCAACGCGGCGGCAGCGCTGAACCTGCGTCGAACAGCCGCGTAGAGCACCGCGGCGGTGGCAACGCCCATCAGCACCTGTGGCAGCAGGATCTGCCAGGAACCGAGTCCGAACAGGCGCACGGACAGTGCCATCGGCCACAGGGAGGCCGGAGGCTTGTCGACCGTGATGGCGTTCGCGGCGTCCAGCGAGCCGAAGAAGAAGGCCTTCCAGCTCTCGCTGCCGGCTTGGACGGCTGCGGAGTAGAAGGAGTTGGCGTACCCGGAGGCGCCGAGGTTCCAGCAGTAGAGCAGCGCGGTGGTGAGCAGCAGGGCGACGAAGGCGGGGCGCTCCCAGCGCGGCCGGCCGCCGGTGGGCTCGGCGGGTGCCCGACCGTGCCGGAAAGTGCCCGAGGGCGGTTCGGCCGGTGCCGCGGGGTTGGCTGGTGTGGCCGTGGTCATCGGGCCTCCTTGAAAGTGACGGTGGTCCGGCGCTCGGGGAAGACCCAGGCCCGGTAGAGCAGGAACCGCAGGACGGTGGCGGCGAGGTTGGCGACGATCAGCACGGCGAGCTCGGTGCCGTGTCCGGGGTCGTCGGTGGCGGCGTCGAGAGCGACCAGCGAGCCGCTGGTCAACACAAGGCCGATGGCGAAGACCACAAGCCCCTGCGCCTGGTGGCGCAGGGCCCGGTCCCGACCGCGGACGCCGAAGGTGAGCCTGCGGTTGGCGGCCGTGTTGGCGATCGCGGACAGCAGGAGGGCGGCGCCGTTGGCCGTCTGGGCGCCCAGACCGGTACGGAAGAGGGAGTACAGCGCGAGGTAGACGAGGGTGCTGAGGGCGCCGATCGCGCAGAAGCCCAGGAGTTGGCGGGCCAGGCCACCGGGGACGCCGTGCAGCGACCGGTCGCGGGGGTCGTCGCCGAAGGGCCGGGCGAGCCGGTCCAGCGGCAGCGCACCACCGGCCAGGGCCCGGCCCACCCGCCACATGCCCTTGAGGTCCTCGGTGGCGGTCCGGACCACATGGACGGAGGAGTTCGGGTCGTCGACCCAGTCCACCGGCACCTCGTGGATGCGTAGCCCGGCGCGTTCGGCCAGGACCAGCAGTTCCGTGTCGAAGAACCAGCCCGAGTCCTCGACCAGCGGCAGCAACGACACCGCCACCTCGCGCCGGATCGCCTTGAATCCGCACTGCGCATCACTGAAACGGGTGGCCAGGGAGCCGCGCAGCAGGAGGTTGTAGGCGCGGGAGATGAACTCCCGCTTGGGGCCGCGCACCACCCGCGAGGAGCGGGCCAGCCGGGTTCCGATGGCGAGGTCGGAGTGTCCGGAGATCAGTGGGGCGACGAGCGGCAGCAGGGCGTTGAGGTCGGTGGACAGGTCCACGTCCATGTAGGCGAGGACGGGCGCCTCAGAACGGGACCACACGGTGCGCAGGGCGCGCCCGCGGCCCTTCTCCGCAAGGCGGACCACCCGCACCGTCGGGTTCTCGGCGACGAGTTCCGCCGCCACCTCGGGGGTGCGGTCGGTGCTCGCGTTGTCGGCGACGGTGATCCGGAACGGGTACGGGAAGGTGCGGGTGAGGTGCTCGTGCAGGCGGTGCACACAGGGTCCGAGGTCGCGTTCCTCGTTGTAGACGGGAACGACCACGTCCAGGACCGGGGTGGTGGGTGGCGGTGCGGGCCACTGTTGGAGCTGCGGCCCGGGCCCCTCCCGGACCGGGAAGACCGGGAGGTGCTCACGGGGCGGAAGTGCGCCGGGGAGAGCACCGGCGGGAGTGTCGGTTCGCATGCCCCGACACTCCCGGGCCGTGCTGTCATACCCGTGTGCTGAAGCTGTGCTGCACCTGTGAGTTGGGGGCCCTCGGGTCGGCGGACGCCGCGCTCTCGATCGCTGCGCCGACGGCCGGCGCCTTCGATTCCGGTTTCACCAGCGGCCCGTGTGCGGGCAGCCGGACCCGGAACACCGTGCGCCCGGGATCGCTCTGTACGGCCACCTCACCGCCATGGGCGGTGACCACGGCCTGCACGATGGCCAGCCCCAGGCCGGTGGAACCGGCGTGCCGCGACCGGGAGGCGTCACCGCGGGCGAAGCGTTCGAAGACGTGGGGCAGCAGCCCGGGTGGGATGCCAGGGCCGTTGTCCTCGATCTCCAGGAGGGTGCTGGGCCGGTTGCTGGTGGTCTGCGGCCCGCCCGGTTCGGTGGCGCGGACGCGTGCGGTGACGGTGGTCCCCGGTGGGGTGTGGGTGCGCGCGTTCGCCAGGAGGTTGACGAGGATCTGTTGGATCCGGGGCGCATCGGCCCAGATCACCGCCTCGGCGGCTTCCTCCGAGGGAAGCTCCAGGCGCCAGCGGTGATCGGGGCCGGCGGCCCGGGCATCGCTGAGGGCGTCGACGACCAAAGGCAACAGATCAGTGCTCTGGTACGAGAGCGGGCGCCCCGAATCCAGCCGGGCCAGCAACAGGAGGTCTTCCACCAGACCCGTCATCCGCGCAGCCTCGGACTCGATGCGGCCCAGGGCGTGCTGCGTATCGGGGCCGATCTCCTCGCGCCCCCGCCGGGTCAGCTCCGCGTACCCGCGGATCGAGGCCAACGGGGTACGCAGTTCGTGACTGGCATCGGCCACGAACTGTCGGACCCGCGTCTCGCTCTCCTGGCGTGCCGACAGCGCCGAACCGACGTGTCCCAGCATCCTGTTGAGCGCGGCGCCGACCTGACCGACCTCCGTGCGCGGGTCCGCCTCGGCCTCCGGAACCCGCTCGTGCAGAGCCACCACGCCGCGGTGCAGGGGCAGTTCCGAAACCCGGGTGGCGGTGGCCGCGACCCTCCGCAACGGCCTCAGGGCCACCCCGACCAGCGCCTGCCCGGCCAGACCAGCCGCGATCACACCGGCGGCGGTCACACACACCTCGACCACGATCAGGGTGCCGACCGTTCCCTGAACCCCCGACAGCGGAAAGCCCACCACCAGCGAGCCGTTGGGAGCCTCCAGCACCCGGAAGTCACCGAGCCCGGGCACCTCCACGGAAACCGGCCGCGGCGCGGCAGCGTCCCGCTGCCCCCCGGAGTCCACCGCGTCCGCCAGGGCGGCTGCCTGCTCGGTGGTCAGTGCCACCCGGTCCCGGTCCACGCTGCGCGCCCCCGCGACCGCCTGCCCGTCCGAGGACAGCCGCACCCCGACGGTCCCCAGCGGGTTGCCGGGCCCGTTGACGAAGTGCAGCGGATCGGGATCGCGGGCCGGGCCACGCCGGGTGAGCTCCACCGCGGTGACCAACTGCTCGTCCAACTGCCCCACCAGGTGGGAACGGAGGGCGAGGGTGGTGACCGTACCGATGGCCGCCCCCACGACCGCGATCAGCAGCACCGCGGACACCACCAGCCGGGTGCGCAGTGACCACGGGCGACGGCCAAACGCCCGCCGCGCCCGACCACCGGGCGCGGGCCGGGCGGCGGAACGCCGTCGGAGACCCCACGGGAGCACTCGCGACCACCGCGGGCTCCGCGGCGGGGAGGAACGCACTACTCGCCCGGTTTGATCAGATAGCCGGCCCCACGTCTGGTGTGGATCATCGCGGAACGTCCGCGGTCCACCTTGCGGCGAAGATAGGAGATGTAGAGCTCCACCACGTTGGCCTGTCCGCCGAAGTCGTAGGACCACACCCGGTCGAGGATCTGTGCCTTGCTCAGCACCCGGCGCGGGTTGCGCATCAGATAGCGCAGCAGCTCGAACTCCGTGGCGGTCAGGTGGATCTCCTCACCACCCCGGGTCACCTCATGGCTGTCCTCGTCGAGCGTGAGGTCACCGACCACCAGGGTGGATCCGCCCCGAGCGGCGGCAGCCGCCCCGGAACGACGGATGAGGCCCCGCAGCCTGGCCACGACCTCCTCCAGGCTGAACGGCTTCGTCACGTAGTCGTCGCCACCCGCCGTCAGTCCGGCGATCCGGTCCTCCACCGCGTCCTTCGCGGTCAGGAACAGCACCGGAACATGCGGGTGTGTGCGCCGCAGCCGCCCCAGGACGCTCAGCCCGTCCATGTCGGGAAGCATCACGTCCAAGATCACTGCATCCGGCTCGAAGTCCCGGGCCGTGCGGATCGCGCTTTCGCCGTCCGCGGCACTGCGCACCTCCCAGCCCTCATAGCGCAGTGCCATGGAAAGCAGCTCGGACAGCGAGGCCTCGTCATCCACGACGAGGACCCTGACCGGTCCGCCGTCGGGCCGTAGGAGCTCGCCGCGGGCCCGCGTGCCGGTGGTGGTGATGAGGGTCGTCATGGCGTCGAGCCTGGCGCCGCTCGCTGAGAGCCCCCTTGCCCGTTCCTGTGAATTCGCTGAGAAACCACAGTGGCGCCCGGCGGCAGACCCCCTCCAAGCCCCGGTCAGACCTCCGGCAGTGCGAACAGCCGGGCACCGTTGTCGTGGAGGACCGCCCGGAGCCAGTCGTCCCCGAGCCCCAGTCCTTCGAGCGCGGCGACCTGGTGCTCGTAGGGGTACGGGATGTTCGGGAAGTCACTCCCCAGCAGAACGCGGTCCCCCAGCGCCGCCAGCCGCGACCGTTGCGCCACCGGGAACGCGCTCAAGCGCTCCGCGAACTCCGTGAACACCATGGTGGTGTCCAACCTGACCTGCGGATACCGCTCCGCGAGGTCCATGAAATCGGCGTACTCCGGCATCCCCATGTGCGCCACCACCAGCGCCAACCGCGGATGCCGGGCGAGCAGCCGCCCTACGGGCTCTGGGCCCGTGTACTTGCCGGGCACCGGACCCGAACCGCAGTGGATCACCACCGGAACACCGGCTTCGGCCAGCAGCCCCCACACGGCCTCCAGCCGCTCGTCGTTCGGGTCGTACCCACCGACCTGCAGGTGTGCCTTGAAGACCCGCGCACCTGCCTCCACCGCCTCACGCACGTACCGCGTCACGCCCCGCTCCGGATAGAACGTCGCCGTACGCAGGCAGCCAGGGGTCCGGGCCGCGAAATCCGCCGCCCAGGCGTTCAGCCACGCCGCCATCTCCGGCTTGTGCGGATAGATCATCGAAGTGAAGGCACGGACCCCGAAGCCCCGCAACAGCTCCACCCGGTGCCGCTCCTCGTGGCGGTAGGTGATGGGCCACTCCACGCCGGTCAGCGGGCCGACCGCGTCGAAGTAGTCCCACACCTTCGCCATCACCCGCTCGGGCATGAAGTGAGTGTGCACGTCAACCAGCCCGGGCAGCCCGAGGCGCTGCCACCGCGACCGCACGCCGTCCACGGCGCCGCCACCGGACGGGATCATGACCGCCACCGGCCGCGCCCCGATCCGGTCCGGGCTGTCTGCGAGGACGGGCACGCGACGCCGTACCGCCCCCATGCCCCGCTGCTGCTGCCGGAGGCCCCGGAGACCTGCACGGCCCCGCCCGGCGTCGTCGTGTTCATGACCCCACCCTCAACCGGCCGCGGGTCCGATGTCCACACCCCCCGGACCCGAACCCGCCCACCACTGCTCCCAGACAGCCGGGCCACGGCTCAGAACAAACCCCCCTGCCGCCCCTGCGACTGCTCGATCCCCTTCACAGGCACGGCCCCGCCGGGCTCCCCGGCACCCGCGGCCACCAACACCCAGCCCGCCAACAGCCGGACGTCCACCACCAGACCGTCCGCAAGATGCAGATCCGGCCCGGCCGCAGCCGCCAGGCTGCCCACCACCACCGTCCCCGGCAACAGGTGGGTCACCACGCGGGCCGGCCGGGGCACCCGCCGGAGCCCGAACACCACTGACTGGTCGAGCACTTCACACGGCAGCGGCTCCAAAGACTCCGGCCAGGAACCCAACTCCCTCGCCGAACGGTACAACCGCGCCACCTCCGCGGCCCTTTCAGCCAGCGGCGGCAAACTCCCGCGCAGGGCGCGCTTGCGCGCGTACGAGATGCGATCCGGCACCGACAGCGCGGCGCGCACCACCTCCTCAGTGCGCCGGGCAGCCATCAACGGACCACGCCCCAACCAGGTGAAGGCGACCGCACCTTGCTCCAACAGCCGAGCCACCCCGCGCTCCTCAGCGGTGATCCCCACCTTGACCACACCCGGACCGAACCAGGCGAGGTAGACCCGGTAAGGCCGCGGATCATCCAGGCGGGTATCCGCGGCCACCGAGAAGGACCGGTCGAGCCGGTTGCACTCGGGGCACTGTGCGTTCCCGGAACGCGGCTCCACCAACTCGGCCCGCGGGCAAGGGGTACGCCGTCCGGCGCGGCGCACCCCGAGGCAGCGCCGGTCACCTCTGGCCGCGAAGCCGAGCTCCTGCCCGTAGCGCAGCGAACTCCACCGCTCCCCCACCTCTTCGCTGAACCACCCGAGCCGGGCGCCGCCCGTCGACCAGCGCAGTCCGGTACACCGCCACATCCGCTTCCCCACTCCTGCGCCACCCACCGCCCGCGCTGCCGTCCCGCTCCAAAGGGACACGCCCCGCCAGGCCGACGAGGAAGGCGCGTACAGCACCACCCGACCACCTCGGAGACCACGACGAACACCAGGAGCAAAACCCGGGGCTCAAGCGGTTCACCGGACCGCCCTGGCCCGAACTGACCTGCGTCGACTCCTCCTGGCCGAACTCCTCGCCCGCACCACGGCACTCAAGGAGAACGATCCCAGACCACCAGGGGGTGGGAGGCCGTCTTGTGGCGGAGCGCTCCGGCTGTTGCCATGTCTGGCGGAACGACGGACATATGCCGGAAGGACGTGGCGTGGAGGAAGTGCGGGTGACCGCCTGGCGGAAGTACGGCCATCACCGGCTGTACCTGAACCTGGCCAACGGCGACCTGGTGGCCTGGGTCGACCAACGCAGCGGCCACCTGGAGGTACTGCGGGAGGACTTACGCCCCGCCGTCCTCGAAGCGCTGGCCCGCTACCGCCCCGATGGCAGCCCGCCGCCCCTGCCGCCACTCACCGAAGGTGACGATCTCGCGCAGCAGGCCCCCGGAGCGGCCCTGCGCGCGAAACTCACCGGCCAGAGCTGGGCGGACCGGCTGACCCACTGGCTCCTGCGGCGCCCCTCCGAATGGGACCCCTGGCGCAAGGGGCTCGCCGGCGAGCGCGCGGTGGGACGGGAACTGCGCAGGTTCACCGCCCAGGGCTGGCAGGTCCTGCACTCCATACCGCTGCCGCCGCGCTACGACATCGACCACCTGCTCATCGGACCGGGCGGCGTCTTCACGATCAACACCAAGTACGTGCGCGGCAGTTCCGTCTGGGTCGGTGACGAAGCCGCGAAGATCCGTGGCGGCGAACCACGCCCCTATCCCCGCCGCGCCCGCGCCGAGGCCACCCGCGCCGCTCGTACCCTCAGCGCGCACTGCGGCTTCCGGGTGACCGTCCAGCCCGTCCTCGTCTTCGTCGGCGCCACGAACCTCAACAAGGAACCCACCCTCCTCGACGTCCGCGTCTACCGCGAACGGGAACTCGCCGCCCTCGCCGCGGCCGACGGCGCCCTGTCCGCCGACCGGATACGCCGCATCCACGACATCGCCCGCCACCGCCAGGCCTGGCGCGAGTCCTGACCCGCTCCCCCGACCACACCCGACTCCTGGGCCCGCCTCGAATCCACCCGCACCCCTGCAGTTCACTCCTCGCCGCTCTCAAGGTCCACCCAAAGGTGGCACAGCGAATCCTTCGTCCCTCTCAGATCGTGACGACGATGAAGGTGTACGCCGAAGCCAGCGGGGAAGCTGTACGGCCCGACAACGCAAGAGGCCCGGACTCTCGTCCGGGCCTCTCACCTGCTGTGCACTCGGCAGGATTCGAACCTGCAACCTTCTGATCCGTAGTCAGATGCTCTATCCGTTAAGCTACGAGTGCTTGTGCTTTCCGGGCTTTTCGGCCCCGTCGGCGTTGCGAGAACAACATTACATGACCTGCGCCGGGACGCGAAATCCGTTGCCTGCACCCGCTCTGAGCTGGGCAAACACCCCCGCGGGGCAGTGCGCCAGAGGGTCCTGGAAACACTGAAGCCCCGGTCCAGTGGACCGGGGCTTCAGTGATCACTAAGCGGAGGCGGAGGGATTTGAACCCTCGATGGGCTTTAAAACCCAAACCGCATTAGCAGTGCGGCGCCATAGACCGGACTAGGCGACGCCTCCAGCACACCCTCGCGTACGGGGGTGCGTGCAGATGATGACACAGGGCGGTGGCCCCTCACCAATTGCACCCCCACGGTACTAGGCGCAGGGCGGCCAGGGCAAAGCCTTGGGGGCGCGATGGCGGGCAGGTGCCCTCGGGCGGGGGATCGGGCGCATCCCCGGCGGGGCCGTCGGCGTTGAGCGTGCATACGAAGGATCGGCACGAAGAATCGGCACGGAAAGGCCGGAGCCCCCATGCTGCACCGGATCGCACTCGCTGCTCTCGTCTCCGCGGTGGTGTTGCCCGCGCCGATGGCCCACGCCGTCGGCCCGCTGCCACCACTGCCGCTCGGGCTGCTCGCGCCCGACCATCTCAAGGTGACCGTGGACAAGACCGGCAACCCGTACGCCAACGGCACCTACGAGCTGGAGTGCGGGCCTGCCGGTGGGACGCACCCGGAGGCCGAGCGGGCCTGTGAACACCTGCGGGACCTGTCGCGGGCGCGCATCGACCCCTTCGCGCCCACCGGGCGCCGGCAGATGTGCACCCGCCAGTACGGCGGCCCCGCCACGGCGCACGTCACCGGGACCTGGCACGGTCGACGCATCGATGCGCACTTCAGCCGGCGCAACGGTTGCGAGATCGAACGCTGGGACAGGATGGAACCGGTGCTTCCAAGTGCACGCTCTTGACCTGGAACTCCCCTGCACAGGTCCGTTTCCTCCTTACTTCTCCCCCGGATCCGCCGTCCTGTGCCGAGCCGCAGCCCGTAGACTCCTCCCGTGACATGCCGGTAGTCAGGGAGGAAGCGTCCACGTGAGCAGCAGGCCATCCCGAGGCGCTGCTCGCCTCGCAGCGATACTCGACGCACTTCCCGACGCGCTGCTGCTCGTCAATGCGAACGGCACGGTGGTGAACGCCAACTCGATCGCGTTGGATGCTTTCGAGTCGCCCGGTACCGGGCTGGTGGGGCGAGGGCTGCTGGATCTTCTGCCCGAGTTCGACTCGAAGCTGATCCCCGGCTCGATGCGCCGGCCCGGCGACCAGGCGCACGGGCGGACCAAGCCGACCCGGATGACCGCCCGCCGGACCGACGGCTCGGAGTTCCCGGTTGAGGTCACCAGCGCCAACCTGGACGGCCGGGACGCCTACTCTGACCCCCAGCCGTACACCGGGGACGAGCTGTTGATGCTCGTCGTAAGGGACCTTTCGGGCACGGTGGACACCGAGGCGGAACTGGCCCGTTCGCAGCGGCAGACCGAGATGATCCTGCGGGCGGCAGCCGAGGGCGTGATCGGGACCGACACCGAGGGCCGGGTGGTCCTCGTCAATCCCGCAGCCGCCCAGATCCTGGGGTACCGAGCGACCGACCTCGGCAACCGCGAACTACACGGCCTGGTCCAGCATTCACGGGCCGACGGTTCTCCCTTCCCGTACGCGGAGTCCGCGCTCGCCGACACCCTGCGCTCCGGGCGCAAGCACCGGGTTCGTGGGCAGGTGCTGTGGAACAAGGCCGGTCAGCCGGTGGCGGTGGATCTGACGACTTCTCCCGTGCGCGACGGGGAGCAGTTGGTCGGGGCGGTCATGACCTTCACGGACCGGCGCCGCTACGACGCGCTGGCGGCGCGGCACGCGCAGCTGCTGGCCGTGCTCGGCGACTCCCTGCGCGGGCCGTTGGAGGAGTTGCGGGGCGAGCTGGCGACGCTGGCTGCCGACGACGCCGGGCAGTTGTGGCCCGAGGCCAACCAGCTGCTGCACCATCTCGCGGCCGGGTACTCGCGGATGAGCACCCTGGTCGACAACGTCTTGAACTTCCAGCTGCTGGACTCCGGGGCGGAGAAGCTCGACAAGTCCAAGACGCTGTTGGACGCGGTCGTGACCGCCGGCGTCGAGGGTGCCGTAGAGCTGATCGGTCCGGGTCGGGCCCAGTTCGCGGTGCATGCGCCGACCATCGAGGCGGAGGTCGACGGCGACCGGCTGGCGACGGCCCTCGCGCATCTGATCGCTGACGTCGCCGGCGTCGACTCCACCGGCAACGCGCCGGTGTCGGTCGGTGGCGGCGGTTATATGGACTCGACGATCGTGGTGGCTGCCGCGCAGCGCGGGGACGTGGTGCGCATCGAGGTGCGTGGCCCTTACGAGGGTGGCAACCCGGTGCACGGGCCGATCGTGCGCGGCATCGTCGCGGCGCACGCCGGGGTACTCCAGACCCATTCGGTGCCCGGGATGAGTGGGCACGCCTTCGTGCTGGAACTGCCCCTGGGTTCGGGCGCCGGGATGGTGGAGCCGAAGGACGGCGGAGCGCAGGAGAAGAAGAAGGACACCGAGCAGCCGGCCGTCCCGGGTGCGGCGAAGGCCTCCGGCGCTCCCGTCGCGCCCGGCAACGGGCGACGGGGGCGGCGTGGCGTGGATGCGTTCCTCGACGACGCGGAGGAGGGCGCTCCGGCTGCGGAGGCGCCCTCGGGGCGGCGTCGGGCCCGTCGGGCGGACGGCGCCAGCGAGGCGCTGGCGCTGCCGGCAGCCGGTGCGAGCACGGTGACCGGGCGGGCCTCGCTGGGCCCGGCACCGGCGTCGGGCCTCTCGCCGGCCGTCGGTATGGTGCCGGCGCTCCCCCAAGCTCCCGTGCAACCCCAAGCTCCCGTGCAACCCCAGGTCGCCGGCCTGCCCGAGGGGCTGAGCCCGGCAGCGGCCGTCGCGCCGGCGCCCGCCGGCGCGCGCCCGGTGCAGGCGCCGCACGCACTGGAGACGGCCCAGCCCGCCGGGACCGGGCGGCGCCGGGGTCCGGACGGAGCCGAGCCGGGGACCGCGGAACCCGCACCGGCGCCAGGGGCACCGGGCGCTGGCGCAGCGGGCGAGGCGGCGCAGCAGCAGCAGCAGCCCGGGCTCGGTGAGACCGTGCCCCCGCAGGGTGCGCCCGTCGGCACCGGTCGTCGCCGTGCGCTGGCCACCCAGAGCTCCTCCACGCCCGGCCCCGCCGGTCCCGATGCGGCTGCCCCGGAGCAGCCGGCCGTCCCGCTGGTCGAAGCCGAGCCGGGCGGGCGCCGGGCCCGCAGGCCGTTGGGCAGTCCCGCCGAGCCCGCCGCGGCGCAACCGGAGGCGGCGCAGGCTCCGGTCGGGCCGTTCGCGCTGCCGCCCGCTGCTGCTGACCGGGCGGCCCCGGCCGCCGGTGTCGTACCCGCGGCCCCGGTCGAGGCACACGCTGCCCTGACACAGGACCCGATGGCCGATCACACGCCGCCGCAGCCGCATCCGCTTCCGCAGCCCACGGGCCGGCGTCGCGCTCTGCCGGCCACGCCGGCCTGGCCGGTGCCCGCTGCGCGGACCGCGCCGGAGTCGACACCCGGAGCAGCCGGGCAGGTTGCCGTGCCCTCGGCGCGGCAACCGGAGGCGGCGGTCGGCTCGGAGGGGGCCGCGCAGATAAGCGTGCGCACCCTCGGTCAAGGAGTCCCCTTCGGCCAGCAGGTGGCGGAGAAGACGGTGACTGCGGCGGAGCCGGCCGCTTCCGGGTCGGGGCGGCGAAGGCGTCTGACCGAACGCGCCGAGGAGGAGCAGCCGGTGGGCCGGGCCTTCGCGATAGGAGCCCCGGACCAGGCGACCGGTGAAGGTCCGGAACCGCTCGACGGGCCCGGTGGCGCCGTCGAGGTCTCGGCCGCGCCCGCGCCGCAGCCAGTGGACGACGAGCTCCCACCGGAGCCCTTGGACAACCCACGGCGGCTGTTGGTGTGGCCCGCTCCCGACGGCGCGACCGAGCAGGCGCTGAGCGACCGCGGGTACCGGCCTGTGATCGTGCGTTCCCGGGAGGAGGTGGACGCGCAGATCGCCGCGTACCCGGCGGCGTTGTTCGTGGACCCGCTGACCGGGCCCATCACCCGTACCGCCTTGCAGTCGCTGCGGCAGGCGGCGGTGGCGGCCGAGGTACCGGTGCTGGTGACCGCGGGGCTCGGGCAGGCGACCAGGGAGGCCGCGTACGGCGCCGATCCGGCGGTGCTGCTGAAGGCCTTGGCGCCGCGCGACAGTGAGCAGCATCCGCCTCGGGTGCTGGTCATCGAGGAGAGCGAGGAGATCGCGCAGGCCTTGACGGCGACGTTGGAGCGGCGCGGCATGCAGGTGGCGTGCGCCGGTGCGGATACGGACGCGGTGGAGCTCGCCACCGAGATCCGACCGAACCTGGTGGTGATGGACCTGATGCAGGTGCGTCGTCGTCGGGCCGGGATCGTGGACTGGCTGCATGCGAACGGGCAGCTGAGCCGCACCCCGCTCGTCGTCTACACGTCCGCCGCCATCGACCGTACGGACCTGACGCGGCTCGGTTCGGGTGAGAACGTGCTGTTCCTGGCCGAGCGGTCCACGAGTGCGGAGGTGCAGGGCCGGATCGTCGATCTGTTGGCGAAGATCGGGACGAATTGACCACGGTGGCGGGAGGTCGCGGCGAGACCGTGCCCGCCGACAACGGCGAGGTCACCTTGTTGATCGCGCGCCGGGTGGAGCCGGGTTTCGATGCCTCCTTCGAGACCTGGGCCGCGGGCATCCTGGAGGCGGCCTCGGCCTTTCCGGGGCATCTGGGGTACGGGTTCTTCCGCCCGGTGGCCGAGGGAGCGCCATGGTTCCTGGTGCACCGCTTCCGGGACGAGGAGTCCTTGCGGCGCTGGCAGGAATCGCCGGAGCGGGCCGCCTGGTTCGCGAACTGCGCGGGCCATCACCACAGTGAGATAGCGCGGCGGGAACTCACCGGGATGGAGACCTGGTTCGCGAAGCCGGGCTCTTCTCGGCCCGCACCGCCACGCTGGAAGATGGCGGTCAGTTCCGGGTTGGCGATCTTCCCGATCTCCCTGCTGGGCAATGGGCTGCTCGGGCCGCTTCTGGCGGATCTACCGTTGGTGGTACGGACCGCCGCGACTGCGGCCCTCTTCTCCGTCCTGATGACCTATGTGGCGATGCCGCAGGTCAGCCGGCTGCTCAGGCGCTGGCTGACCCGGGGCAGCTGACAGCCCCTGGCTGTCGCCAGGGGCTCGGCCGTGCTCAGTCGAGCTTGGTCACTTCCAGCTCACCCAGCCGGTGCTGCTCACGGATCTTCTTCTTCACGATGATGGTTGCCTTCGCAGAGCTGGAACGGGACATGATCGTGGAGCGCACCCGCGCCGGTCTGGACGCGGCCAAGGCTCAGGGCCGTACCGGTGGCAGGCCGAGGGCCATGACCGCCGACATGATCGCTGCGGCCAAGGCCCGCCGCGCGGATGGTGAGTCCTACGGTGCGATCGCCAAGGCCCTCGGCATCGGGCAGGCCACCGTTTACCGCCACCTCTCCGAGTAGGCGCAGCAGCTCCCCGACCACGCCCCCGCGCCCCTTGGGCCGGGGGCTTCGCCTTGCCCCCCTCAGCCTCAGGAACCCCCTCCCATATGAAAGTGCGGAAAGCAGCAGTCTGACGGGGTCGGGTGAAATGAGTCCGCGCAGCGCCCGCGCGGACTGGACACGTTCTCGGGTGGCAGGATTTCGCGGCACCCACAGCCCGCAACGTGCGGGTATCGAGAGCCCACAGAACGCTCCACACCCGGTGGACAACGGCAAACCGCTCTCAGGGTCGGGGATGGCATGAAGGAGCCCCATCCTGGAGGTGGGGCCAGGGGGGCTGTGGGCCCGTGGGGAGGGTGCCGGGCCCGCCCGCCGTTGGAGGGGTTCAGCGGGGGGCGTGTCAGGCTTGGTAGAGGGTGGGCCGTTCGGCTACCTGGTCCGGGGTGAGCCCTTCCACGGTCAGGTTCCCCGTCCATAGCTGGTCACGGTTGGCGTACGTCGCATCGAACCGGACCCGCTTCCCGCCTGGCTCCAACTTCCACCCCTGCTCTTGGAACTGCGCGATACGGTCGCTCCCGCACACGAAGGCCCGGGTGGCTTGCGTGAGCACCCACTGGGCTAGCTCGGTCTCGCCTGCCGTGGGCCGTCCGCAGGTGCGGGCCATCTGCCACAGGCGCCCCCACTCCACCCCGGGAGTGAGCGGGCCGACGATGGCGACGTCTCCGAGTCTCCGCGCGCCAAGGTGGTGCGTGGCATACCCGAAGACCACGCCGAACATGGCGAATACGGTGACTCTGCTGCTCCCGGTCAGACCCTCATCAGATGGCATGGGCGGCACCTTTGCTCAGGGGAGGACCCGGGTACCTGAGACGTGCCCGGGTCCTCCTTCGTTCGAGCGGATCACGACATGATCCGTGTGTCGGGAGCGAGTTGGCGGGTCAGCAGCCGTCGCCGTCGCCGCAACAGGCCGGCTGGTTGCACTCGGCTGCGGTGCCCCACAGCCCGGACGTCGACGTCGAACCCGGCAGCCCTGACACGGTCGGCCACGGACACCATCAGTCCGCGCGTCCGCACCTTCGCGTTCGGGGCGTGGTGGACGAAGTAGCCGAACTGCTCCTGACACCAGGCGGCGTACTCCTGCGTGTGGAGCATGAACGAGTGCCATCCGGGGTCCACCCGCTCACCGGGCGCCATGTCGTACGCCTTCTGGCTGCCAAGGACGTACACGAACGCGATGGCCTGATCCATGACGCGGTCGGCCACGACCCGCTCAAGCCCGTATTCGTCCGCGCAGAACGCGGCGAGGCGCTCGAACAGCTCGACGCTGACAAGGTCCCGCCCGTGCCGTAAGGCGACGAGGCTCTCAACCATGGTCGTCATCGTGTGACTCCTCCTGTCGTTGGGCGTCTCGTTGCCCGCCCTCGCGGGGGCGGGGTCTGTGTCAGGCCGTGGTGACCCGATGAACAAGGGCGATGTCCCAGAACCCGCGAAGAAAGCGGCTGTGGCCCGCGTTCAGGCCCGTGTGCGTCATGCACTGCCTGTCGACCTCGGCTACGTCGGGGCCGGGCGTAGCAGACCAACCGCATCCCGGATGCAGGCAGCTCGCAGCCACATTGGGGACCGTTTCGGGGTCTCTGATGATCCGATGTTCGGTGTATCGGAGGACTGAGCGCGTCATCGGCGCGACCCGTCCGCGTTCACGCACCGGGTGTGCCAGTAGGCAACTTTCGGCGGGCCGTCCTTCTGGCCGAGCATTCCCCGCCGGGCGAGCTGGTTAAGGGGAATGGGCATCGTGCACGACGGGCACGTCTCGCGCTTGTTCGTGTAGGTCGCGTACTCGAACGTGTCCGTTCTGGTCGCCATCTCGCACCCCTCGCCACTCCGGGAATCGACAACCAATGGTGTCGGGGTGCGGGGCCAGGTTCTAGCCGGTTTCCTGTTCCTGCAAGAACTCGTCTCGGATGCTCTCGACCATGGATCGCATGACGTCGCCCGTTAGCGCCAGGCGCTCAAAACCTTCGAACTTCCTCAGGTATTGGTCCACGTCCCTTGGCTCGCTGGTGGTGATCTCGGCGTGCGGGATCTCGACAATCACTAGCCGGGCGTCAAACATGACGAACGAGCATGTCGGAAGTTCATGCTTCGCTCCCGACTGCGGCACTACCCCAATGGCAATGTTTGGCATTCTCGACATGGTGACGACTTTGTCTAGTTGCGCGGCCATCATTGGCGGCCGAACCAGGGCCCACCTGAGTACCGACTCAGTGATCAGGAAGTGGAAATTGCGCCGCCTGTCATACAGGACTTCCTGTCGGCGCATCCGAGCGCCGATCATCTTCTCTAGCGCATCTTCGGTCAGATCTGAATTCTGCTGAATCGCACGGACGTACTCCGGCGACTGCAGAAGCCCTGGAATGCAGGAGGGCTGGAAGACTCGCAGAAGGCTTGTCTGGCCCTCTATAGCCCGGATCTCTTCCTGATGCTTGTGCAGGCCGGTACGGCGGTAGATTCGCCACGCGGTAGCCTCCGTGGCCACCACGCGCGCAGCTTCGGTCAGCTGAGCTTTCACTTCTTCCGGTACACCCAAGGCTGAAAGGATGCGCTCTACGTCGATGACGCTTGCTGCGAGATGCCCATTCTCGATCTTACTCAGCTTACTCGGAGACATGGCAGCACTGCGGGCAACCGCCTTGGCCTCTTTCCCGCTGGCCTTTCGCAGCTCCCGCAGTGCTCTGCCGAGGTCTGTGCTGTTCACTCGTTCCCGTACCGCTCCCACCATTCAGCGAACGGCACAGCGAGACTCAGCGCCAGGTCGCGGCGGGCCATCCATTCCGCAGGATCGGAGTGGGATTCAGCTCCCAGGAACTTTCCGCCTTCTCCGTAGTTCATCGAGACCACAGAGGACTCATCGAACATCCAGAAGTCCGGAACCCCTTCCAGCGGGTTCGGTTGATCTGTGGTGTCCAGGATGAAGAACTCTTCTCCGGCCTTTGCGTTCTTGCGATAGCCCCAGCCGAGTTCGAATCGCAGATAGTCGGTCATGGGGCGTGCGAGGACGTGGACCCGATACATGCGCTTTCCGGCCTCAATATTGGCGC
Source organism: Streptomyces sp. NPDC006879 (assembly GCF_042869595.1). Classification (NCBI taxonomy): domain Bacteria; kingdom Bacillati; phylum Actinomycetota; class Actinomycetes; order Kitasatosporales; family Streptomycetaceae; genus Streptomyces; species Streptomyces sp. NPDC006879. The sequence continues at coordinate 25,013 of NZ_JBIAGC010000010.1, read as the reverse complement.
GCACCTCTTCGGACCACTCCTGGTTATAGTCGTCCGGCTGAGGCTCGCCGGCCAGAAATGCGCGGATCATCTCCGGGTCAGATGATCCGCTGTAGTCGTCCAAGGTCTCCAGCCGGAAGGCCTCCCGGCGGAAATCAGTGAACAGTTTCTCGAATTCAGCGGGCGAGATGCTCACGCGCGTACCTCTCCATGACCTCGGCGGGGATGCGGACCACGGACTCACCGGCGGGGATTTCGACACCCACCACGGCCCCCGCGTTCTCTACGTCGTATCCCTGCACCAACAGGTCACCGGTCTCCTCGACCCGGTACAAGGTCGCACACGTCCCCTTCTCGCACTCCCCAACCAGCCGTGTCACTGCCATGCCGTCCCCCTGCTGTGAGGTCTTCGGTTGTCCCGTTCGATGCTCCCGACCCGGTGACCGCAGGGTCAAGGGATCACAGTTGAGAGAACAGGAAACTGGCGCCGCCGATCAGCCTCGCTGGCTCGGCGCGTGGCCCCGGGGCCCGCTGCGGGCCGAGGGGGGGCAGGTACGTCAAGAGCCCCCCGGCGGGGGGCCAGGGGGCTCTCTGGGGCGCCAGCGGCGCCAGTTGGGCAGTGCGGCCAGGTCAGTTGAGCTTGGTCACGTCGAGCTGACCCAACCTGTGTGCTTCACGGATCTTCTTCTTGTCGAACTTGCCGACGCTCGTCTTGGGCACCGCGGGCACGATCGCCCAGCGCTCCGGCAGCTGCCATTTGGCGATTGACTGGCCCAGGAAGGCGCGCAGGGTGTCGTAGTCGGCCGCGGCTCCTTCCCTGAGGACGACGGTGGCCAGCGGGCGTTCGCCCCACTTCTCGTCGGGGACGGCGACGACGGCGGCTTCGGCTACTTCGGGGTGGGCCATGAGGGCGTTCTCCAGCTCGACGCTGGAGATCCATTCGCCACCCGACTTGATCACGTCCTTCGCCCGGTCGGTGAGAGTCAGGAAGCCATCGGGGCTGATCACACCGACGTCACCGGTCTTGAGCCAACCGTCCTCGCTGAACTTATCGGCGGGGCGGAGCGGTTCGGCGCCGGCGCCGCCGTAGTAGGCGGCGGCGATCCAGGGGCCGCGGACCTCCAGTTCGCCGGCCGACTCGCCGTCCCAGGGCAGACGGTCGCCACCGGGGCCGATCAGTCGGGCTTCGACGCTCGCCGGGAGGCGTCCCTGCGTGATGCGGTAGGGCCACTCCTCTTCGGCGGTGAGTCCGGCCGGGGGGTGCGCCATGGTGCCCAGCGGGGAGGTTTCCGTCATACCCCAGGCGTGGCAGAGCCGGACGCCGATCTTGTCGTAGGCCTCCATCAGGGCGGGTGGGCAGGCGGAGCCTCCGATGGTGACCTGGCGCATGGAGGAGATGTCTCGTGGGTGAGCGCTCAGTTCGGCGAGCAGGCCCTGCCAGATGGTGGGGACGGCGGCGGCGTAGGTGGGCCTCTCCCGTTCGATCATTTCGGCGAGCGGGCCGGATTGGAGGAAGCGGTCGGGCATCAGCATGTTGATGCCGGTCATGAAGACGCCGTGCGGCAGGCCCCAGGCGTTGACGTGGAACTGGGGCACCACGATCAGCGCCGTGTCGGCGTCGGTGAGCCCCATCGACTCGGCCATGTTCACCTGCATGGCGTGCAGGTAGATCGAACGGTGCGAGTACACGACGCCCTTGGGGTCCCCGGTCGTGCCGGAGGTGTAGCACATGGCGGCGGCCTGCCGCTCGTCCAGCTCCGGCCAGTCGTAGGAGGTGGGGCGCCCGGCCAGCAGTTCCTCGTAGTCGTGGACCTGCACGTCGAGTTCGGCCAGTGGGGAGCGGTCGCCGGGGCCACAGACCACCACGTGTTCGACGGTGGGCAGGTGCGGCAGGATCGGTGCGAGGAGCGGTAGCAGGGTGCCGTTGACGAGGATCACGCGGTCCTCGGCGTGGTTGACGATCCAGATCAGCTGCTCGACCGGGAGGCGCAGGTTGAGGGTGTGGAGGACCGCACCCATCGATGGGATCGCGAAGTATGCCTCGACATGTTCTGAGTTGTTCCACATGAGTGTCGCAACCCGGTCGGAGTCCTGGACCCCGAGGGCCTCGCTCAGCGCGTGCGCCAACTGGTTGGCCCTGGCACCGATCTCGGCGAAGGTACGTCGGTGCGGTTCGGAGTCGCCGGTCCAGGTGGTCACCTGGGACCGCCCGTGGATCGTCATCCCGTGGTGAAGGATCCGGGTGACGGTCAGTGGTACGTCCTGCATGGTGCTCAGCACGGCGTCCTCCCGTGGGCGCTACGCGGCAGTGGATGGAACAAGTGCTGCCGATTCTGCGCACATACCACGCGGTATGTCACTACCCGGGAGTACAAAGTGGTGGGGACGCCGATGCGCCGACACGCTCAGGACCACCACTGGTCCCGGCCGCCACGGCACACACCGGACTGCGATCGGCTCGGCGAGTGCGGCCGGACGGCGAGAGCCGGTCCCGTCAGTGCACGGCAAACAGACCGGGGTCCTCCCGGAGCTTGCCGAGCGCACGGGATACCGCGCTCTTGACCGTACCCACGGACACCCCGAGCAGTTCGGCGGTCTGCGCCTCACTGAGGTCCTCGTAGTAGCGGAGCACCACCATCGCGCGCTGCCGGTCGGGCAGCCGCATCACCGCACGCCACATGGCGTCGCGCAGCACCTGTGTCTCCGCGGGGTCCGGCAGGGGCACGCCGTCGCCCTCAGGGAGCTCCTCGCAGGCGAACTCGTCGACCTTGCGCTTGCGCCACTGGGAGGTCCGCGTGTTGAGCAGGGCGCGGCGCACGTAACCGTCGAGCGCCCGGTGGTCCTCGATGCGCTCCCAGGCGACGTACGTCTTGGTGAGCGCGGTCTGCAGCAGGTCCTCGGCGTCGCACGGGTTGGCGGTCAGGGAACGCGCGGTCCGCATCAGCGCGGGCTGACGGGCCCGGACGTAGCTGGAGAACGAGGGGTAGAAGCCGGGAAGGGTCGCGGCCCGGGAGGCGCTGGAGCAGACGGGCGTGGTCATAGGTCCACGCTAGGAGCGGGCACCCGCCCTCTGGATCGCCCGGAGGTCCTGAAGGGATGTCCGCCTCAAGTTGTAGGGGTGGGGCGAGCCCCACCTCCTGAAGGTGGAGGAGGGCCGCCCTAAGGTAGGGGTGTACCCGGGGGTGCCCGGGTAGGGCGGGAACCCCCGGGTCCGCCCGAGCGCGAGGCCGAGAGCGTCAGTCGTCCCGGCTCAGCAGAAGGCCGGAGGTGGGTACGCCGGTGCCGGCCGTCACCAGGAGCCGGCCGGCCCCTTCGACCTGGTTCACGGCATCACCGCGCAGCTGCCGCACCCCTTCGGCGATTCCGTTCATCCCGTGCAGGTAGGCCTCGCCGAGCTGCCCGCCGTGAGTGTTGAGCGGCAGGACGTCCTGGGCCACGAAGTCCGCCGCCTCCCCGGGCCCGCAGAAGCCGAACTCTTCCAACTGCATCAGCACGAAGGGCGTGAAGTGGTCGTAGAGGATCGCCACGTCGATGTCGGCGGGTCCGAGCCCGCTGGTCCGCCACAGCTGGCGGGCGACCACGGCGGTCTCCGGCAGCCCCGTCAGGTCGTCCCGGTAGAAGCTGGTCATTCCTTCCTGCCGGCGCCCGGCGCCCTGCGCCGCCGCCGTGATGACCGCCGGTGGGCGCCGCAGGTCTCGGGCTCGCTCCACGGTGGTGACCACCAGGGCCTGACCGCCGTCGGTCTCCTGGCAGCAGTCGAGCAGCCGCAGCGGCTCCACGATCCATCGGGAGGCGGCGTGGTCGGCCAGGGTGATCGGGCGACCGTGGAAGTAGGCCTCCGGGTTGGAGGCGGCGTGCCGGCGCCCGGTGACGGCCACCTGTCCGAAGGCCTCGGGGGTGAGGCCGTACACGTGGAGGTAGCGCCGGGCAGCCATGGCCACCCAGGAAGCCGGCGTGAGCAGCCCCCAGGGCAGGGACCATCCGAGGGCGGCTCCTTCGGCCGAAGGCTCACGGTGTTGGACGCCGGAGCCGAAGCGGCGCCCCGAACGCTCGTTGAAGGCGCGGTAGCAGACCACGACCTCCGCGACGCCCGACGCGACGGCCAGCGCCGCCTGCTGCACTGTGGCGCAGGCGGCTCCGCCGCCGTAGTGGACCCGGGAGAAGAAGGACAGCTCGCCGATCCCGGCAGCCTGCGCCACCGTGATCTCCGGGTTGCCGTCCATCGTGAAGGTGACCATCCCGTCCACGTCGGCTGGTGCAAGTCCGGCGTCGTCGAGTGCGGCCCGCACTGCCTCCACCGCCAACCGGAGCTCGCTGCGCCCGGAGTCCTTGGAGAACTCGGTGGCACCGATGCCGACGAGGGCGGCCCTCGACCCCAGGCGGTCCGGCCGGTGGACGCTCACAGCCCCGCCTCCGGGACGGATCCGGCGCTCGGGGCCGGCCCGTCGGCGGACGGGGCTCGTTGCACGTCGGGAAGCGGGGCGAGGTCGGGAGCTCCGCCCGCCAGCGTCACCGACACGGTGCCGGTGACGTGGCGCCCGAGCCGGTTCGCGCCGAGGACCTCGATCTCCACGACGCCTTCGCGGTAGCGGGTGACCGTGCCCGTCAGGGTCATCGTGTCGCCCGGATAGTTGGGCACGCCGAGCCGGATCGCGATCCCGCGCAGCACGGCCGTGGGCCCCAACCGTTCGGTGACGTAACGGCCGACCAGCCCGTTGGTGGTCAGGATGTTCATGAAGATGTCCGGGGCACCCTTGGCGCGGGCCAGCTCGGCATCGTGGTGCACGTCCTGGTAGTCCCGGGAGGCGATGGCCCCCGCGACGATCAGGGTGCGGGTGATCGGTACCCGCAGTGGAGCCAGTTCGTCGCCCACCTTCATCCCGCCACCTTCCCGTCCATGTCCGCCCCGGTGATCAATTCACCCAGTTCCGCGAGGAGTTCGCTGGCGCAGCCCAGGTACCCGGCGAGCTGCCGGCCCCAGAGGAAGTGCCGGTGCACGGGGTGCTCCAGGTCCGCCCCGGCACCGCCGTGCAGGTGCTGACCGGTGAGTACGACGCGCAGACCGGCCTCCGCGGCCCACCAGGCGGCGGTCAACGCCGCGGTCCGCGCGTCCAGACCGGCGTCGATCCGCCAGGCCGCCTCGTAGGTGGTGACCCGGATGGCCTCCGTGTCCATGTGGGCATCGGCGGCCCGCAACCGAACCGCCTGGTTGGCTGCGAGGGGCTTGCCGAACTGCTCGCGGGTGGCGGTGTGCGAGACGGCCCGGGCGAGCGACCCCGCGCAGACCCCTGCCGCAAGCCCCGCGAACGCCGTCCGCGCCGCCTGCAGGACCTGCTCGTACGCCGACGACCCCGGCCCTCCCACCGGTTCCGCTCGGGCGCCGTCCAGGCGGAGCCGGCCGGCCGACCACGGCGCAGTGGTCTGCACCGCACGCACCTGCACTCCGGGCGCCCCGGTCGCCACCAGCCACAGGCGGCGGTCCGCGTCGGGCACCAGCACGTGGGTGGCCCCACGCAACCAGGGCACCAGCGGGAGCACTCCGCACAGCCCGCCGTCCGGCGCACGGGTCGCCCGGATCTCGCCGCGGGCCGGGAAGGCGCCGGTGGCCACGGCCGTTCCGGTCCGCAGCGCGGGAAGCAGCCGGGCGCGCTGGTCGGCGCTGCCGTGCTCGCCCAGGGCCCACAGCCCGTAGACGCAGGAGGCCGCCAGGGGCACCTGGGCGGTGGTGCGGCCCTGCTCCTCCAGCAGGAGGACGAGTCCCACCAGTCCGCTCTCCTCAGCCGCGGCCGGCAGACCGGCGCTGCACAGCGCCTTCCACAGTTCGTTGTCGCAGCCGGTGCCGGTGGCGGCCAGGCGTTCAGGGGTGGCCAGGTCGGCGAGGATGCGGGAGGCCAGGGCTGCGGCCTCCGACTGCTCCTCGGTGGGGGTGAAGTCCATGTCAGGACCCGTTCGCATCGGCCGGTCCGGCAGCCGCTGGGGACAGGGCCCGGAAGACGGGCAGTTCGAGTTCCTCGTCCACGCGCAGGAACTCCAGCCGCACCGGCATCCCGACGTGGACCTCCTCGTGCGCGACCCCGATGATGTTGCTGATCATCCTCACTCCTTCGACGAGTTCGACGAGGCCGACGGTGTAAGGGGGGTCGAAGGCCGGGAACGGTGGATGGTGCATGACCACGTACGAGAAGACCGTCCCGCTGCCGACGGCCTCGACGGGCTCCCACCCGAGATCACCGCAGGCATTGCATCCGGGCAGCCAGGGAAACCTCAACTCCTGGCAGCCGGTGCAGCGTTGGATCAGCAGCCGGTGAGCTGCCACACCCTCCCAGAAGCCCGCGTTGTCACGGTTGACGACGGGGCGGGGACGACGCGCGGCGGCCGGCTTCGACGGCTCCGCAGGACGGGGCGCGGGCTCGTACTTGAGGATGCGGAAGCGATGGGTGCCAGCGAGTTCTCCCTCGACGCGCACCTCGGTACGGGTGGTCACGAAGTGACCGGATCCCAACGCGGTGGCCTTTCTCGGGGACACCGCCTCGATGACCGACTCGAAGTCGATCCGGTCTCCCGGGCGCAGGGGTCGTAGGTATTCCTGCTGGCAGTCGGTGGCGACGACGGAGGTACATCCGGCGGAGTCGAGGAGAGCCAGGAGTTCCTCGTAGGGGCCGGTGCGCGCGGTGTGACCGGACAGGCCGCCCATGGTCCATGCCTGCAGCATCGCGGGCGGGGCCACGGCCCGCGGACCTGCGTAGGCGGGGTGGGTGTCACCCATCGCCTCGCACCAGTGTCGGATCATGGCAGCGTCAACGGGGTCCTTGCCGGCGCCCGAGGTGGCCGGCAGGCCCTCGAAGGACTTCAACAGCACGTGGAACTCCGCCTCCGGCGCGCCCGCCCTGGCGGGGCGCGGAGCGCCGTCGAGCCCCTGCGGCCCTCCGGCGTCCGAACCGCCGACGGCCCCGGTCACCGCCTGCGTCCCTTCATGCCCAGCCGTGTCCCGGCGAGGATCTCCCGCTGGATCTCGCTGACGCCGCCACCGAAGGTGTTGATCTGCGCAGCCCGGTTCATCCGCTCCAGCGATCCGTCGTCGTAGCAGCCCGCTGCCTGCCGACCGCAGGTGCCGACGGGCCCGCGCAGCAGGGCTCGCTCGCCCACCACCTCCTGGCAGATCCGGTAGACCTCGACGGTGGATTCGGTACCGAAGAACTTGACCCCGCTGGCGTCGCCCGGTGCCAGGGTGTTCGAGCCGACGTCCTGGACCAGGCGCCAGTTCAACAGGCGCAGGGCCGCGAGCCGGGCGGACGCTTCGGCCAACCTGGAACGGACCCAGGGGTGGTCGGCGGGACGGCGGCCGGTGACCGGGTCGCAGGCCCGGGTGTGTTCCAGGGCGTCTTGGAAGGCGTCTTCGGCCTGCATGCCGAGGGCGGCCAGGGCGACCCGTTCGTGGTTGAGCTGGTTGGTGATCAGCCCCCAGCCGCCGTGCTCGGGGCCCACGAGATGGTCGGCGGGCACCCGCAGCGCGTCGTAGTAGGTGGCTGTGGTGGTCAGTCCGCCGACCGTCTCGATCGGGGTCCAGGAGAAGCCGGGGGAGTCGGTGGGAACCAGGATGATCGAGATGCCCTGGTGTTTCGGCGCTTCGGGGTCGGTGCGGCAGGCGAGCCAGATCCAGTCGGCGTGCTGGGCGTTGGAGGTGAATATCTTCTGCCCGTCGACCACCCAGTGGTCGCCTTCGCGCACGGCCCGGGTCCGCAGGGCCGCCAGGTCGGTGCCGGCCTCCGGCTCGCTGTACCCGATGGCGAAGACGATCTCGCCGCTGAGGATGCGCGGCAGGAAGTGGGCCTTCTGGTGCGGGCTGCCGTACTTGATGAGGGTCGGCCCGACGGTATTGAGAGTGACCATCGACACCGGGGCCCCGGCCCGCTGGGCTTCGTCGAAGAAGATGAACTGCTCGTCCGGGCCGCGCCCTTGCCCCCCGTACTCGGTCGGCCAGCCAAGACCCAGCAGCCCGTCGGCACCGATCTGGCGCAACAGCGCACGCACTGCGTCGCGGTCGGTGGCATCCGGTGGCCCGCTCGGCATCAACGTCGCGAAGTAGTCGTGCAGTTCGGCTCGTAGCTGCACATGTCGCGCGCTCGGGGCGAGGTGCACGCGGCGACCTCCCGTCACTGCTGAGGGCCTTTGGGGCTCCGGACCAATAGATCTGACTATCCGTCAGAACTTTGCGGGGCGTCAAGGTGGCGACGAGGGACAGGACGAAGAGGCCTGCACGACGGGACCCCAGCCAGCCCCGTCACACAGACCTCTCCTGCGGACGACTACCCGCCCACCCACCCCCACCCACAGGCGACCCCTCCCCGGGGCCGCCCGATGACTACGACCACCAGGGGAAGAAGTTCACCGCCACGTTGTTGTTGGACTGGTCGATGGCCGTGAAGGCGGAACCGTTCACCTGCGCCGTGTTGTTCTGGTTCGAAGCGCCGGAACCGCTCGCCACCTGCTGCGAGGTGGACGAGTTGCCCAGGTTCGCACCACCGACGCCGCTCCCGATGATGCTCGCCACGGTCGCGTTGGACCCGTTGTCTGCGCCGGCGCCGGTGTCGGCCTGGGCCACTCCGGTGAAGAGGGCGGCGGCGAGCGGGAGGGCCGCGAAGGTGGCGATGACGCGAGCGGTGCGGATGCTTGCCATGGTGTTTCCTCCGTGAAGCGGTGGTTCAGAAGTCGGTTCGCTACCAAGGCAGTTGGCCAACCACCAGGGCGTTCACCGGCTGTTGCGGTGTTGCTGACGACGTCGCGAGACCAGAGTTGCCCACCGATTCCCCGGCGAACCACCCCGGAGGCCCTGATTCCCTCTCAAGCATGAGCAACATCAGATAAACCCCCCCCATGACCAATAGAGCCCTCGCCCCCCACCCCGTAGCCGGTTCCGGCCACCACACTCCGCTCACCGCAAGAGATGAAGCGTTTCTCCACTTTTTCTGCCAATCCCCTGCAGAACGGACTACCCCCTTCCCCCCGATTCGAACATCTGTACGAAAATGAACCCATGGCCATCCGCCCTCGCCATATCCACTCTCTGGCCCTCGCCCACGCACTGTCCGCGGCCGAACACGGACTGTCGGTCATCCCCCTGACCCGCACCAAACACCCGGCCATCCCCTCGCCCCACCACCCGTCGGCCCCCACCTGCCGCGGCGCCTGCGGTCGCCCCGGCCACGGAGTCCACGACGCCACCAACGACCCCCGCGCCGTGCGCGCCCTCTTCGCCGCCGCTCCATGGGCCACTGGCTACGGCGTGGCCTGCGGACTCGCGCCCTACCACCTGATCGGCCTCGACCTGGACGTACGCCCGGACGGGTCGGACTCCGCTGCCCCACACAGCCGCAGCGCGCTGCGCCACCTGGCGCTGCGCCACTTGTTCACCCTCCCCGAGACGGTCAGTGTGCATACGCCCAGTGGCGGCCTCCACCTCTGGTTCGCCGGCACCGCGGAGGCGGTGGTCGCGAACTCGGCCAGCCGCCTCGCCCCCGGCATCGACGTCCGCGGCGCCGGCGGCTACCTGGTCGGGCCGGGCTCACTGGGAACGCGCGGCACCTACCGACTGACCCCCGAGAGCACCGGGCTGCCACCCGCGCCCTGCCCCGAAGCGCTGCTCCAACTGCTCGCACCCGCCGCCCCGAAACCCCGAACCAGCGCCGGTCACCGTGGGTCAGCCGGACGCGCCCTGGTGCAGTTCGTGCTCGCCGCCCACCCGGGCCAACGCAACACCAGGCTGTTCTGGGCCGCCTGCCGGGCCTACGAGAGCGGCTTGGGCGAGGTCTTGGCCACCCCGCTCGCCCGCGCCGCGGCCCGTACCGGGCTCAGTGAGCGGGAGGCGGGCAGGACCATAGCTTCGGCGGCCCGGCGCTACCGTGCTCAGGCCACGAGGCCGTAACCGGCGTCGGCAGGCACGGCCAGCCGGGCGCCGACCGCCGCGGTACGACGCACCGCCGGCGAGGAGCCGTGCGCTTCTGCGCGGATGCGCTGCTTGATCGTCGGAGGAAGAGCCCGCACCCGACCGGGCCGCCAGGAGTGCCAGGACACCGCGGCCGGCTCCGCCGAGGGAAGGGTCGCCACCTGCCCGGCCGCAACCGGGCGAGCGGAGGCGGCAGTGCGGACAGGGGTGCCCGAAGGCAGGACGGCCCGGTTCCCACCGAACCCGAGCACGCGCACGATCGCCGCGAGAGCGGCGATGAACGCGGTCCACACCGACACGACCTTGCTGACCGTCATGACGACCCTCATTCCCGACTGGCGGATCTACATACATTCAGCATCATGGGCCCGCAACTCGGGCATATCCATCACCACCGCCGACGCACGCGCAGATCGTCAGATGAACACCACCCAGGTGGAGCACCCTCCCCGAGGACCGCCCCCAAGACGCCGAGAGCCCCCCGAAGACCCCGCACCAGGGCGCCAGGACCGCCCCGGACGTCCGGACCGCCGATACCCCGACGCTCGACACCCCGCACGCCGGGCCTGCGCCGGCCGGGCCCGCCGGGTGAGCGGGCCCTCAACCAGCGGCCAACAGCGGCATGATCTCCCGTGCCAGCCACCGTCCAGCAGCGCCCGGCCGCGAGGCGAGATAGTCGGCCACGGACGGCGCGTCCCACGCCCCCGACTCCACCATCCCGCCCGCCAACATCCGCAGGTAAGGGGCGGAGGGACTGTTCCACGCCACCTCGTCCATCGACCACGGGGCCGTGAAGGTGAGCAGCGGAACCCCCTCAAGGGCACCCGCGCAGACCAGCGTCTCGTAGCGCCCGGGCCCACAGGCGGTCCGGCCATACCGCAGGACCGGAGCCAGATCGATGTCCCGACCGGGCTCCCGGTACATCTCCTGCGCCGCGATGTCCGAGAACTGCTGAGCCGTCACCAGGTGCGCGCGGGCCCGCAGGCGACCGGCGGCGCGGGGATCGTAGAAACCCCGACCGCCGCTCCACACCACGGATTCAGTGGCGAAGTACAGGCACCCGACCAACTCCACCGGCACCGAGCGCGCAGGAGCCCGGGGGTCGCGGCAGCCCGGATAGCTGCGGACTGAGCCCGGTGGCGTCCCACCCGCGAGGTAGCAGGCCAACCGCCCCAGGTGCATGTTGGATCCGTAGGAGACGTACCAGACGTGCCCGGGGAACGTGCCGTCCCATTCGAGGGCCTGCGGGGTGCGCACAAGGTCCATGACATCCCCCCTACCCAGCGCCGGCCCCGTGCCCGCACCCGCTTCGGGACGAGCTCAGCGGAGCTCGCTGAACCGTTGGGTCTGGCGGGTCCGTCCAGCGGCGATGATCGTGTCATCGGCCCGCACCACCGTCTCCGCGGTCGCGTACGTGAAGCCCTCGCCCGGGCGCTTGATCGCGACGACGGTGACTCCGTAACGCGACCGAACCGCGCTATCGGCAAGGCGCCTGCCGACCACGGCCGCCGGCGGAGTCGTCTTGACCATGGCGAAGTCGTCCTCGAACTCGATGTAGTCGAGCATCCGGCCACGCACCAGATGGGCGACCCGCTGACCCATGTCGTGCTCGGGATAGACCACGTGCTGCACACCGAGTTGGGTGAGGATACGGCCGTGGGGCTCGCTGATCGCCTTGGCCCACACGTTCTGGATGCCGAAGGACACCAACAGGGAGGCCGTGAGGATGCTGGCCTCCAGATCGCTCCCGATCGCCACGACCGCACGGTCGAACTCATGCACGGCCAACTGTCGCAGAACGCTCTCCTTGGTGGAATCCGCGCGCACCACGTGCGTCAGCGAACCCGCCAACTGCTGCACCACCTCGGGATCCTCGTCGATGCCGAGAACCTCGGTGTCCTCCTCGACGAGTTCCAGGGCCAGGGCACGCCCGAAACGGCCCAGCCCGATCACGACGACGGAGTCGCCGCCAGCGATGCGACGGCTCTTGGGGCTGCGGTTCCTAGCCAATGACGGGTCGCTCCTCGGGAAGGTCGTACATGCGGACGCGCTGGCGCAGTGCGAGCGCGGAGGCCACCGTGATGGGACCCAGCCGGCCGATGAACATCAGCGCGATCAACAGGATCCGTTCGGTTCCCGGCAGATCGGCGGTGATGCCAGTGGACAAACCCACCGTGGCGAAGGCCGAAACGACTTCGAACAACGTTCGGTCCAGATCGAAGTCGGTGAACACCATGAAGGCCACCGTGGAGCCGACCACGGCCGCCACCGAGAGCAGGACCACCGTCAACGCCTGCCGCTGGACCTCGCCCGGTAGTCGCCGGTGGAAGATGTTCACCGCGCCCTCACCGCGGACTTCGGCGTAGAGGACGAAGAACAACACGGCGAAGGTGGTCACCTTGATTCCACCCGCCGTACCCGCGCTCGCCCCGCCGACGAACATCAACACGTCCATGCCGAGCCACGAGGCCGGGTTCATCTGACCGATGTCGATGCTGTTGAACCCGGCGGTCCGTGGCATCACCCCCTGGAAGAAGCCGGCCAACAGCTTCCCCGGCACGTCCAGGGCTCCCAGGGTCGCCGGGTTGGCCCACTCGACGGCGGTGACGAAGGCGCTCCCGCCCAGCAGGAAGATCCCGCTCGCCCACACCACGATCTTGGTGTGCAGCGACCAGGCAGCCGGCCTCCGCCACCGGCGCCGCAGCTCGAAGAGCACCGGGAAGCCCAGGCCACCCGCGACCACCGCGGCGGCGATCGGCAGGCAGACCCACGGGTCCCCGACGAAACCCACGAGGCTGTCCGGGTACAGGGCGAACCCGGCGTTGTTGAACGCCGAAACGGCGTGGAACACGCCCTGCCACAGCGCCCGCGGCACCGACATGCCGTACCCCTGGCCGAACCTCAGGGCGAGCGCCAGCGCCGTGATCGCCTCCAGCAACAGGCTGACCTTGACCACCCCCAGGACCACCGAGCGAACGTCCCCCAGACCCGGTGTCTTCGTCTCGGCAGCCGCGGTCAGACGAGCCCGCAGCCCCATCCGCCGAGAGATCAACAGACCGAGCATGGAGGCGAAGGTCATGATCCCCAGGCCGCCGAGCTGGATCAGTCCCAGGATCACCACCTGTCCGAAGGGCGTCCAGAAGGTGGCGGTGTCCACGACCACCAACCCGGTCACACAGACCGCGGACACCGACGTGAACAAGGCGTCCAACAGCCCCGCCCCACCCGACCCCGCCTTGGCCACCGGAAGCATCAGCAGCCCGGTGCCGACCGCTATCGCACCCGCGAACCCCACCACGACTACCTGGGCCGGGTGCCGCAGTTGCGGCCGGGAACGGATCACCACAGTGGGCCCGCAGCACCGTGGAGAGACATTTCGATCATTCGCACGGAATGACGATAACCATCCGGACGGCCAGAGAAAGCCCCCCATACGCGATCTTTACGCCTCGGTCGCCGGCCCGTGCACCGTGCCCCGCCAGGGAGTTTGCCACCGACGACGTACACGGGCACCCCACACCACCCCTCCGGGCCCGTCCGCCTCCCGCCACCGCGCGGGGCAGACCCGCTAGGGGCCAGCCGTACCGTCCCCCGCGGTCGGGCCGAGGAGCAGCAGGGCGATGTCGTCCCGGTCGTAACCGGTGCGCTTGACCCCCCGCACCAGGTGATCAGCAAGCTCTTCGAGCGGCCGAGCCGGGGCACGGGCCAGTTCGTCCGCGAGCTCGCAGATCGACTGGTCGAGGTCGACGCCCGGGGCCTCCACGAGTCCGTCGGTGTAGAGGGCGAGGACACAGCCGGGCGGTAGCGTCACCTCCACGCTCACGTACTCGGCAGCCGCCTCGATACCCAGCAACAGGCCAGGAGGAACGTCGACGACCTCGACGCGACCGTCAGGGCGCCGCAACAGGGGTGGGGGGTGCCCGGCCGAAGCCAACAGCGCGCGTTGCGCCCGCACGTCGATGTGCACGTACAGGCAACTGGTGAACAACCCCGGATCTAGCTCGGTGAGCAGACGATTGGTACGGGCCAGGAGCTCGGCGGGATGCGCCCCGGCCGACGCGTGGGCGTGGACCGCGGTACGGACCTGCCCCATCAGGGCGGCGGCAGTGACGTTGTGGCCCTGGACATCGCCGATCACGGCCGCGGCACCCGCGGAGCCGAGGCGGATGAGGTCGTAGAAGTCGCCACCGATGTCGACGCCCCGGGTCGCCGGGAGGTAGCGGGCGGCCACATCGAGCCCCGGCAGATCAGGCAGGGTGTGGGGGAGCAAGCTGGCCTGAAGTCCGCGGGCGAGACGGTCCGTGACGTCGAACAGGCGGGCACGGTCCAGAGCCTGCGCCACCAGTCCGGCCAGCGCGGTGAGGGTGACGCGGTCCTCGGGAGCGAACGCGCGCGGTGCACCGAAAGCCAACATGCAACAGCCGACGGTGCGATCCGAGGCGATCAACGGCAGAACGGCCCACGCGGCCGTTCCCGCCGGCCGAGGCGCCCCCGGACACACCCGCTCCAGCTCGTCGGGGGAACCGATGAACCGGGCGGCCCGCGCCGTGACGGCCTCCTGGACAGGCAGCGGCACCGTCTCGCTTCCGGCATCGAACCCCACCCCGCGATCCGCCGTGGACCCGCGCCCCCCCACGGCCACGAGGCGCTCGCCCTCCGCCAGGTAGAGGGCGAGCGCCTGCGCGTCGAAGACGGGCATGATGTGGTCGGCTACCAGGTCCACCACGTCGCGCACGCTGACGGCCTCGGTGAGCGTGGCCGCCAACCCCATCAACTGGTAGAGCACGCCCGCCCGGCTGGACGCGAGGGGCAACGAACGGCGAGAAGGGCTCGTGCCTCCTGGATCCGGATGGGGCGGGCCGCCTTCCAACGGGCTGATCCTCACACTGAGTCCGGCGACGCCGGGATAGAGCTGGAAGGACAGCCACTGGTCCGGCGGGCGCCGCGCCGTGAACGACATGGACCGACGGCTGACCACGGCGGCCCGGTAACGGTCCTCCAGATCAGGGTCGTCCAGCCAGGGCAACGCCTCCCAAGGACGGCTTCCGAGCAGCTCGGAAACGCTCCTGCCCAACAGCTGCGCCGCCAGCTCGGTAACGAAGACAACCCGACCGTCCAGGTCCAGGGCACAGCAGCCCTCCGGTAGGGCGTCGATGAAGTCCAGCGCGGCCCGCGCCTCGGACGGATCCCACCGGCGCACCGGTGACCGGTCCAGCACGCGCGTTTCCGGTCCGGCCAGGAGCGGCCGTCCACCGTACGCGGCCTGCCTCAGCAAAGCCCCTGCCCTCCGACAGAACTCATCGATCACCTCCCGTTCCCGGGCCGCCAACCGTGACGGGTGCGCCCCGGACCACAGCATCACGACCACGCCCCAACAGCTCGTCCCACTCATCACCGGAGCCGCGACCTGAGCGAAGTCGTACGGCAGGGCGAGTGCGCTGCGGGGGAAACGGCGCGCGGTCTCGCTGCCACTGCCCAACCAGATCAGCCGCTGCTCGCGCACCGCCGCGGCGGACGGAACCGGAGACGCCACCGGCACCCGTGTCCACGCCCCGGCCATATCGGGAGGGAAGCCCGTCACCACGGCCAGGCGGAGCACCTGTGCCCGGGCATCCAGCAGGTAGAGGCCGCCGGCGTACGCGCCCGTCTCGGCCACCGCCCGCACCAGCGGCTCATCCAGCGCAGCCAGACCGGGCCCCGCTGCCGACATGCCGGAGGCTTGCTCCCACATACCTCAATCTTCGCCGCAACCAGGGGACGGAGCCACAGAAGCGCCCCGCGGCCACACTGTGACGCACGGCCGGACAACGGCCCACCACACCGCGGGCAACCGCTCGGCGTCAGCTCGCGTCGCCAGGCGATCACCAACGGACGGACCACGCTCGCGTCTTGAGCGGCCCACATGGCCGATCGTGCTGCCCTGCTCAGCCACGGTCCTCCGCTCAAAGCACCCGTTCGACGCCCGACCCGTACCGACTCCGCCGGCGTGAGGACGCTGGGCACCCTGCGCGGTGACCGAGCACCTCGGCGATGTCGACCCGGTCTCGGCTGCCCCCGCGCACCCGTACCACTGGCCGGGTACAGGTACGGGGGGAGCCCCCCGGTCGTCCACCAGGGGCCGGCCCTCGACCGCAAGCGGCGGTCCCTCACCTGCCGCGCTGACCGACACCACCCGTCTCCGTCGGCCGGGCGGCGGGCGCGGGAGTCGGGACGGCCGTGGCCGTCAGCTACAGCCGATCGTGCCGATGGTCCCTGCGGTACCTCCCATCGTGCTCACCGACGACCCGGTGCCCACCGTGGAACTCAGCGAGTGCGCGTGAGGAAGCACCTCGATCTCGGGCTTCTCCTGTTCGAGGCGCAGGTCAAGCTCGTTCATGTCCGTACTCCTTCATATGGGCTGTCTCCAGGTGGAGGCGCACGGTGCGGAAGGACATCCCACGGCCGAGCGGAACCTCCGGTACGTGTGACAGCCAAGCCCAGGTAGCGTGGCGGGTCATCACCCAATGGGGATGAAAGCCGCAAGGTCCCCCGATCACCCGGGCCCTGAACGAGGGCGGCCCGCTGGTGCAGGTGCAGGGCAGGCTCTGCCCCTGCCCGGAAATCGAACGAGTTGCCCGCCGGCGAGCCAGCCCCCGTGCCGAAGGGGCGCCCTGGTCCGGACACCCCTTCTCATCAGCTAATCCTCCGACCTGCTCGTTCCCAGCACTCAGGAGCCTTCGCCGCTCCCGGCGGCCGGCACCTGGTCCACCGGGCTCAGGTCACTGATCCGACCGGCCGATCGCCCGCACTACTGCTGAGGTGGACTGTCCTGGTCCCGACCCAGTTGATCCTTGAGCTTCTCCTGGGCGGTGTCGACATGGCTGCTGTACTTGCCCTGGGTCTTGTCGTCGACGAAGTCGCCAGCCTTGTCGATGCCCTGTCCAGCCTGTTCCTCGTGCCCCTTCAGCATCTGCTTGAGCTTGTCCATCATGGACATCGCGGCCTCCTTGCCGTCGCTTCAGCCCCTCCTACAGAGTCGCGGCCCCTCACACAGACCGCATCCGCTGCGCCCTCACCTGCGGGATCGACCACCGCGAAATCGTCAACGGCAACGCGCTCGTCGGCGTGCGGAAGCTGTCGCGCTCGGCGCCTGAGGCGAACCCAGCGGCTTCCGGGCGGGCGACCGGGGCGAGCCACTGGAGGCACCTGGTGGGCAACCAGTCCTGCGACTCGCCAGAGGCCATCGCGTTCACGATCGACGCCGGGCCGCGCCGAGTGCCTTGCCTGACCCGCCGGCCACTCCAGGTAGGCCAGAACTGGCAGCGAGTTGGAGGGAATTCGCCGGATCGCCGGGCATGACGATCATCTGCCACCGACGCCACCGCTTGCCGCACCCACCTGGACGCCGAAGGCATTGTCACGGCAGTACGTCCGCCCGCCGCGATCGACCACCCCACACCAGAAACGCACTTGGAACGCGGCGAGGCCAATGCACCGATCGCGACGTTCGAGAGCGGCGTCCTGGCTGAGCGTTTTGACAGAATCGCACGATGACCGGCCACCGCGACACTGCCA
Organism: Streptomyces sp. NPDC006879; assembly: GCF_042869595.1. Classification (NCBI taxonomy): domain Bacteria; kingdom Bacillati; phylum Actinomycetota; class Actinomycetes; order Kitasatosporales; family Streptomycetaceae; genus Streptomyces; species Streptomyces sp. NPDC006879. The sequence continues at coordinate 7,537 of NZ_JBIAGC010000010.1, read as the reverse complement.
CCGAACCCCGGCGGCCCTTTGATGAACCAGTCCAGCTCGACCTGGCCGAGCCCGACACCTTGCGGCACCTGTGGGACCTCCAGCGGGCCGCCTACGCGGTCGAAGCCCGACTCATCGGTTTCGACGGCATCCCAGCCCTGCACGAGTCCCTCAAGCAGTTGCGCGCGTGTGATGAGTCTTTCCTCGGGGTTTGCGACGAGTCGGAGCAGTCGGTTGGATTCGTTTGCCGAACGGCGCTCTGGACATCTGCCGCCTCGTGGTCCATCCCGCCGCGCATCGCCGCGGCGTCGCAACAGCACTTCTCGACGCTCTGGACTCGATCGAGCCTGCGAAACTGACCGTCGTCTCCACCGGAACCGCGAATCTGCCCGCAGTCGCGCTCTATCACCGTCGCGGATTCGTATCTGTCGGCGAGCGCCAGGTCGCGCCCGGCGTCACGGTCACGCTGCTGGAGCGCAGAACGCATCAGCACCCCAGCGAGTCCACAACTCTTGACGATTGCTCCTGAAGCGAGCGTACGCGGCTGACCGACTCGGGACCGTCCGACGACGTGACCCTCCCCTGCCCGTTCGGTCGCAAAGCAACGGGGAGACGCGGCTGCTGGCCGACAGCGCTCAGAGAACGGCCCCTGACCGAGTTACCTGGTCAGGGGCCCCTCGCCTGCGGTGGGTGTGGGATTTGAACCCACGGTCACTCGTGCCACGGCGGTGTTCAAGAGAGTGCTGCGGGAAGCGTCTACCTCGTGGATGACCTGCACGTTTCCCGCCCTCGGGGCCCCTCGCCGCCGATGGCGGTCCACACCTGGTCCACTACGACCGAAGCACCCTTAAACGTTGAGGTGTGGTCAGCTCAGTGACTTCTCGATGGCCTCGAAGATGTCCGCGTCGGTCTCCTGCTGCCAGGACGGGAGGTCCGGCCAGTCTGCGACGTACCCGGGCTTCGGGTCTTCAAAGTGCTTGAACATCTGGGCGGTCCAGCACGTCGCGACGAAGCGGCTCTTCTGCTCGCGGGTCAGCCGGGCCGTGGAGCCGCCGCTGATCTCGATGAACTGGCGGACCTGCTCGTGCACCGCGCCCGCGGCCTCGCGCTCCCACTGAGGCGTGTCCGCCCACGGGGTCACGTAGCCGGCCTTCGGCTCGCCGGGGAAGTGCTGGTGCACTCCCGCGATCCAGGCTTCCCGGAACAGTCGTGCGCCTTCGGTCTGCGACATGCCAACCCCTCTCGTCACGGCGTCCTCAGTGTGGCGATCTCCGCCCCCAGCTCCGCTACGCGGTGGTCCCGGCTCAGGGGTCCGAACTCGTCGCACAGGCTTTGGAGTCTACGGGCGACATACCCGGACGAGGATGCGTGGGCCAGGGCCAGAGCCTCACGGGCGTACGTCACCACCTGCTCCGGGTCACGGCGCTTCGCCCCGACTATGGCCAAGTCGGCAAGGACGGCGCCTCTGCGGCGGTACGAGTATCCGGGAGCCAGCGAGTTTTGGTCCAGCGCCCGCCTGAGAGCGTCCTCCGCCAGGTCGAGGCGGCCAAGCTGTACGTTCCGAGCTCCCCGCTCCTCCGCCAGCCGTGTGCCGTCGAAACGGAGCCACCCGCCGTTCGTGCTGCCCTCCGACAGGCTCTGAACCTCCTCGGCCTGGCAGAGGGCTCGCTCGCATCCCGCCAGGTCGCCGAGGCCGGCGTACACCTCCGCCTGCACCGATGCGACCCACTGCCGGGTGGACAGGCTCCTGTCCCCTCGGGCCGCAACGCGTTGGGCCGTGCCGAGGATCTCGGCCGCCTGCTCGTACCGCTGGTCGGACATGTCCACGTAGGCGTGCCGTACGAGGGCACAGGCCCACAGGTCGTAAGCCCCTGCCTCCTTGCTCACGGATGCCGCGAGCGCGTACGAGGCCGCCGAGTCGGTGTACCGGTTGGCGTCGTACGCGACTTCCCCCGCGAGCTGGAACAGGTCGGCTGCGGCAGTGAGGAGCGGGCGCGAATTTCCCCGGCTGCCCCCGGCAAGGGCCTCGTTCAGCGTCGCCAGTTGATCGCGGACGATCGGATAGACAGATCCCTTGGACCGCGCGAGTTGGTAGACCTGCCACAGGTGGCTGTTCATCCGGGCGAAGTCTGCGGGGCTGCCCCTGCGCACGCCATCGGCCAGAGCCTCCGCCTCGTCGAACGGTAAGGCGGTCAGCGCACCGCTGACGCTGAGGATGCGGAGGAATTCGCGGCGGATCATCTCGTCGGGGTCTCCCGCGCTCGGGGGGTCACTGGACTTCTGCCCTGCGACTCCCTGGCTTCCGTCTCTTGGCGGTCTCAGGAGGTCGTCCAGCTCGTGGAGGTTGACTTCAAGGGCGGCGGCCAAGCCTGGTCGCTGGGGCGGCTGCGGTGCGATCTTGCCGCTCTCCCAGCGTCCGACCGTTGTGCGGTCCACGCCAAGTAACTCGGCCAATTTCTCCTGACTGTAACCCAGGGTCCTGCGCCGTTCCGCCAGTCCCATGACGACCCCTTCCCGTGGCTACCGGCCCCTCGGCTCGCATGCACGGATCTGCGTCAAGCCTGCCGCATGGATGCCGTGGAGGCTCCCGACTCGGCGCTGTTTCCTGGGTGTTGTCGCGAACGACGTGGGCACGGGACTACGGAAGGGTGCGGACATGGCAACGGCCGACAGCGGTCAGGGTGACGGATTCGGCGGGGCCTCCTGCTCACCGGATACCGAGTCCGAGAGCCGTATCCGGATGACCCTCCGCGTGTCCCGGGACTCCGGACGCTCGTGGTCGCGGACGACGTGTGTCCGGGACGGCGACCCGGTGGTGATCCTGTCCTCCCCCGGACGCTTCCCGCCCTGCGAGTGCCCCCGCTGCGGCGGCTCGTCGGCTCCCCCGGCCCGGACCCTCCGTACGGTCCCCGCCATTCCGGGCCGGTTCCGGTGAGCGGATTAGGCAGGTGGGCGCTCCGCAGGTTCGGGCGGTACGCCGGGCCGCTGTACCTCGCCATGGTGATCGGCTCGGTGTGCCTGTACGCCGTCGGCATCTACGCCACGTCGTAGCGCGCCGACCCCCAGTCTTCCCACCGGACACCCGGTGGGAGTTCCCCGAGTAGAGAGGGAAGTTCGATGGTGGAAGAGAACACCGGCTCCGTGGCCCCCGAAGGGGGTGGCCTGCTCGTCGCGAAGCGGAAGATCGTCGCCGCGCGGACCCGCGCTGAGCAGGAGTCCGACGTCAGCAGCGGCCGTTCCGACGGCAACGACTGACGGGGCCGCCCACGATGCTTGATGCAGCCTCGTGGGCGGGGCGTCTGGGCGGGGACACGTTCCTCGCCCAGACGTACCACCGCTCCTACGCACACTTCCCCGGCGCCGCCGACGTGGCGGGCCTGTTCACCTGGGACGACCTCAACCACATCATTGCCACGCAGCGTCTCGAACCGCCCCGGCTCCGTCTGTCCGCCGACGGCGAGATGGTCCCGCTGCACCGCTACGCGGTCCCCACGACCAACCGTCGCGCGGTGACCTGGTCCCGCATCCAGCCGGCCGAGCTGCACGCCCAGCTCAAGGACGGCGCCTCGATGGTCCTGGACGCGGTCGAGGAGATCCACCCCGCCGTGCGGGAGGCGGCCGAGGGGCTGGAACGGTTCCTGGGCACCTCCGTGCAGGCGAACGCGTACGCGTCGTGGACCGAGCGAGAGGGCTTCGGCCTCCACTGGGACGACCACGACGTCGTGGTGGTGCAACTGCAGGGCTCCAAACGGTGGCGCCTGTACGGGGCCACCCGCCAGGCCCCTACTTTCCGGGACGTCGAATCGCCTGAGCAGCCCGAGGGCGACCCGGTGGCGGACATCGTGCTCGCAGCCGGTGACGTGCTCTACCTGCCGCGCGGCTGGTGGCACGCGGTCACCGCGGACCAAGGCACGGAATCCCTCCACCTGACCTTCGGGATGGTCCCCCACACCGGCGCCGATCTCATGCTCTGGGTCGTGGACCAGCTCCGGGCCACCCTGCCCCTGCGCACGGACGTCCCCCGCTTCGCCGCCCTGCCGGAACAGTCGGACTTCCTCGCCGCTGTACGCCGCGAAGTGCTCGATTTCCTGGCTGACCCCCGGCTGATCGAGCGCTGGGCGGAGTCCGGCGACACGACCGACCTCGGGCATGCTGTCCCGTCGCTGCCCTACGTGGACGGGCTCCCTTCCATGCCGGAGATCACCGTGCGGCTCACCGCCCCACGGGCACGTGTGACGGTGAACGACGGGCACAGCACGGTCACGTTCTCGGCGGCCGGGACGGCCTGGGACTTCGCGGAGTCCGCAGGGCCGGTCCTTCGCACGCTGCTGCTCGGCCGGCCGACGACGCTGGGGGACCTTGCCTCAGCCGCCGGCCTGGAGGTCAAGGACGTGGCCGACCTGATCTGGGTCCTCATCGAGGGCCAGGCCGTCGCCGTCGTGGGGGCGGGGCTGTGACGGCGTCCCTGGCCCTGGGCACCTACCGGGTCCGAGACGTGGTGGAAACAGCACGCATGGCGGTGCAGGCCGGGACCCCCTGGATCGACACCGCGCCGAACTACGCCGACGGCCAGGCCCTCCGTGACCTCGGCAGGGTCCTGCGGGAAGCCCCCAGCCCTCCGCTCGTCGCCACCAAGACGGGCTTCTTCACCCGCAGTCAGGGGCGTGCCGCCCTCAGCAGGGGCCTGCTCACCGAACAGGACGCCTCCGCCGGCCACTGCCTCGACCCCTCGTTCGTCGGCCATCAGGTGGAAGAAGCGCTCGCCCTCCTCGGCCGCGTGGACCTGATGTTCGTACACAACCCGGAACGGGCCGGTCACGCAGGAGACCGGTCAGTGATGCACTGGCGGCTCCGCGAGGCGTTCACCGCCTTGGAAGAGCAGGTGCACGAGGGCCACATCCCCGGCTACGGGGTGGCCACCTGGTCGGGCCTGCGTGAGGGGGCGTTCAGCGTGCCTGAGCTGCTGTCGCTGGCCCGGGAGGCGGCAGGGTCATCCGATCACCACCTGATCGCGGTACAGATGCCCGTCAGCCTGATCGATGACGCCCCGATCACGCAGGCCCTGAACGGCGGCGGGCCGCTGGTGCAGGCGAAGGACGCCGGGCTGATCACGTTCGGCTCCGCTCCGCTGCACGGCGGCGAACTGCTGGATGCGATGACACCCGAACTGGTGGATCTGATCCGCCCCGGGCTCTCTGCCGGCGCCGCTGGCATCCTGGCCGCCGCGTCCTGCCCCGCCCTGGACTTCGTGCTGACGTCCACCACGAATCGTGATCACTGGGACGATGCGGTGAAGGCACTCGCTTCGCCCCTCACCCCCGAACAGCTCAGGAGAGTGACCGATGAACTCGCCACCGGATGAGGACATCCGAGCACTCATGGAGGCCGCGCACGAGCGGGCGGCCAAAGCCCTGGGCCTCACCTGTACGGGCCTCCCGGTGTGGGGCTTCGCCGGATTCACGCTGGGCCGCAGCGCGGGCGACTACTGGCTTCGAGTCAGCCGCGGCCATCTGAAGAACGCGGGGCGCACCCCAGGGCAAGGGTCCGTGGGCGCGTCCCTCCTCGTGCCGCGCGACGTGCCACGCCCGGCGCTGCACGGCGTCCACGACTGGGTGGACGGCGTGTGGTCGTTTCAGTCAGAGGTCCTGGACCGCGTGCGCCACCCGGTGGTCTCGCCCTCCCGCGCGGACCTGGTGCGGGACCCCGCTCTTCCGGAGCAGTGGTGGGGCCTGCTGAGGCGCTCCCTCGACCGTCTGGCGCAGGTGGAGGGGGTCAAGGAGACCGTCCGGGACTCCTGGATCGAGCGGGCCTTCCCCCAGTTCCTCGGCATTCCCGCCCCCGGCAAGATCGAGCGGGTCACCGGTCATGGTGACCTGCACTGGGGCAACATCACCGGCCAGCCCCTGATCTTCCTGGACTGGGAACGCTGGGGCCGTGTCCCCGTTGGCTACGACCCCGGGCTTCTGCACGCTCACAGCCTCCTCGTCCCCGCCGTTGCCGAGCGCATCCGGACGGACTTCGCCCAAGTCCTCGACACCCCCGCCGGCCGCATCGGAGAGCTGGCGGCGATCGCCGAACTCCTCCAAGCTGTCGCCCGCGGCTTCTACCCCGAGCTTGCCCCGCGTCTCCTCGACCGGGCCGAGGAACTGACCGGGGTCCGCCCACCGGTCTCGGCCCCCGCCGAGGTCAATGCCTGACCCCGCCCCCTCCCCGGGCCCCGGCGCACCCCTCCCGCGCCGGGGCCCACGTATGTTCGCCGTCGCCCCGTCGTGAAGGGTTGGGTCCTGATCGGTGCAGGTGACCACGCGGTCGGCCGGAGCGGCTTTGGCCGGTGTCCTGTTCGGGTTGAGGTCGGGCCCTTCCGCCTCGTCCTCGACCAGGACGGCGAACTCGTGGCCCGCATCGACACCGAGGAAGCACCCGAAGCCATCGTGGCGGCCATCGACTGGATCGGCCGCAAGTCCGTGGACATCGCGGCCCTGAACACACCGACGGTCGTGCGGTCCGCCCTGGACGCGCTGGCCCGCAAGATGGACGGGACCGCTGCGGCGGACAACACGGTGAACCGCAAGGTGCCCGTGTTCAGCAACTGCCTGCGCTACGCCGTCGAGCTGGACCGCCTGCCCTCCCTGCCCCTGACCAAGGTGGACTGGACGGCACCCGAGACGGACGACGAGATCGACTTCCGGTACGTCCCCGGCCCGGCGCCCCGGCCCGCAAGCTCATCGACGCCGTGGGCGAGCAGGGAGGCCGCGGGCGCCACCTCAAGGCGTTCTTCGGGTGCCTCTACTACGCGGCCACCCGCCCCGGCGAAGCCGTGAGCCTGCGCGAATCGGACTTCACCCTGCCCGAGGAAGGCTGGGGCCAAGTCATCCTGTCGTCCAGCTCCCCGCGCGTCGGATCCGGCTGGACTGACTCGGGGGAGTCCTACGACTCCCGGGGCCTCAAGAAGCGCGCGCGGAAGGCCACCCGCGAGGTACCGATCCCGCCCGTCCTGGTCCGTCTGATCCGCGACCACCTCGCGGAGTTCGGCACGGCCGAGGACGGCCGACTCTTCCGCGCGGCCCGTGGCGGCGGCCTCCTGAGCAAGGAGTACGGCGACATCTGGAAGGCCTCTCGCCGAGCAGTCCTCACCAAGCAGGAAGCCAAGACGCCACTGGCCGAGGTCCCGTACGGACTCCGCGCCGCGTGCGTCTCGCTCTGGTTGGAGTCCGGCGTCTCCCCGGCCGAGGTCGCCCGCCGCGCCGGCCACAGCATCGCCGTGCTCTTCCGCTTCTACGCCAAGGCAATCCGTCGCAACCAGCAACATGCGAACCAGCAGATCGAGCAGGCTTTGGAAGAAACCGACGACCGATAGCCGTTGTGCAGCGTAGATCAGTGCGCACTCATGCCTGGCTCTGCTCTCAGCGCACGGTGGGAGTGTCTTCGGTAACTTCCACGGCCTCAGTAATGATTCCGTCATTGAGCCTTTTCCATCATCGCTCTGAGCTGGCCAGATGCAGGGCGAGGATGGCCTGGACGAGTGCGGTGATGCGGGTAGTCGAGCATCGGATCTTGC
>NZ_JBIAGC010000009.1:0-186494 GCF_042869595.1 Streptomyces sp. NPDC006879 | reverse complement strand
CCCGCGCGCGGTGGCGGCGGGTCTCGGGGGCGGGCCGGCGGGGCGCCCCCCCGCCCCCCCCCCCGGCCCCGCCCCCCCGCCCCCCCCCCCCCCCCCCCCCCCCCCCCCCCCCCCCCCCCACTCGGCGCGGGTGCGCTCAGAACTTGTTGCGCGGGGTGATCCCCAGGGACATGCCGGACAGGCCGCGCTGGCGGCCTCCCAGCTTTTCGGCGATGGCGCGCAGCGCGCTTCCCGCCGGAGAGTCGGGATCGGTGAGGACGACGGGCTTGCCCTCGTCACCGCCCTCGCGCAGGCGCACGTCGATCGGGATGCTGCCGAGCACCGGGACGGTGGCTCCCGTGGTCTTGGTCAGCCCCTCAGCGACCAGTTTGCCGCCGCCGGTCCCGAAGACGTCGACCATTTCGTCGCAGTGCGGGCAGGGCAGGCCGGCCATGTTCTCGACGACGCCGACGATCTTCTGGTGGGTCTGCACGGCGATCGAGCCGGCCCGCTCGGCGACCTCGGCGGCGGCCTGCTGCGGGGTGGTGACGACGAGGATCTCGGCGTTGGGTACCAGTTGGGCCACCGAGATCGCGATGTCGCCGGTGCCCGGCGGCAGGTCGAGGAGCAGGACGTCGAGGTCGCCCCAGTACACGTCGGCGAGGAACTGCTGGAGCGCCCGGTGCAACATCGGGCCGCGCCACACCACCGGCGCGTTGCCCGGGGTGAACATGCCGATCGAGATGACCTTCACGCCGTTCGCCGAGGGCGGCATGATCATGTTCTCGACCTGGGTGGGGCGGCCGTCCGCGCCCAGCATGCGCGGCACGCTGTGGCCGTAGATGTCCGCGTCGACCACCCCGACCTTGAGTCCGTCGGCGGCCATGGCGGCGGCCAGGTTCACCGTGACGGAGGACTTGCCGACGCCGCCCTTGCCGGAGGCCACCGCGTACACCCGCGTCAGCGAACCCGGCTTGGCGAAGGGGACCTCCCGCTCCGCGGTGCCCCCGCGCAGCGCGGCGGCCAGTTCCTTGCGCTGCTCGTCGCTCATCACGTCGAGCTCGACGTGGACGTCGGTGACCCCCTCGACACGGTTGACGGCATCTCGCACGTTGGAGGTGATCGTCTCGCGCATCGGACAGCCCGAGACCGTCAGGTAGACCGTGACCCGCACGGCCCCGTCCGCGCCGACCTCCACTTCCTTGACCATGCCGAGCTCGGTGATCGGCCGGTGGATCTCGGGGTCGTTGACCGTGGCCAGCGCCTCGAGGATCGCGTCCTCGGTGGGCAGGGCGCCGGTGGGGGTGTCGGTAGCCATGCCCCGATGGTACGGCCCGGTAGCCGGGCCGGGGAAAACCCTCAGCGGTCGCCTTCGTCACGTTCCGCGGGCAGCAAGCGCCGTTCGTCCATCTCCTTGATCAGATCCTGGAACTCCGACCGGATCCAGTCCCGGGTGGCCACCTCGCCCAACCCCATCCGAAGTGCCGCGATCTCCCGGGTCAGGTACTCCGTATCGGCGATGGACCGCTCGTTCTGCTTGCGGTCCTGTTCCAGGTTGACCCGGTCCCGGTCGTCCTGGCGGTTCTGCGCGAGCAGGATCAGCGGGGCCGCGTAGGACGCCTGGAGCGACAGTGCCAGGGTCAGGAAGATGAAGGGGTACTCGTCGAAGCGCAGGGTCGCGGGCGCGAAGACGTTCCACAGCACCCACAGGATGATGACCATCGTCATCCAGACGATGAACCGTCCGGTGCCCAGGAAGCGGGCGATCCGCTCCGACACCCGGCCGAAGGCTTCCGGGTCGTACTCGGGAAGCAGGGTGCGACGGGGAGCGCGGGGCAAGTCCAGACGGCCTCGCGAACGCGACAGGGCGCTCGAACCGCTGGCCGCGTTCTTGGCGCGCTCCGCCCGCTCCCGCTCCCGGGCACGCTCCGCCGCGGACTCCTCCGTCTGGCCGGCCAGTGCCTGGCGACGCGCCTGCTCGCGGCGCTCCCGCAGTGCCTCTCGCCGCTCGCGCAGTGCCTCCCGGCGGTCCCGGGCGGGCTCACCGCCGTGTTCCCGTCCGTGTTCAGCCACCCAAGGCCTCCTCGGAGTGGAAGTCGCTCTCGCGCCAGTCCTCGGGCAGCAAGTGGTCCAGGACGTCGTCCACGGTGACGGCGCCGAGCAGCGATCCGCTTTCGTCCACCACCGGCACCGCGACCATGTTGTACGCGGCGAGGTAGCCGGTGATGACCGGTAGCGAGGCGCCCGGTGGAAGCGGGGGCAGGTCGTTGTCCACGATCGAGCTCACCAGTGTGAACGGCGGGTCGCGCAGCAGTCGTTGGAAGTGCACGGTGCCCAGGTACTTGCCGGTCGGGGTCTCGTCGGGAGGGCGACAGACGTACACCTGTGCCGCCAGTGCCGGTGACAGGTCCTCCTGGCGCACCCGGGCCAGGGCGTCCGCCACCGTCGCGTCGGGGCGCAGCACGATCGGCTCCGTGGTCATCAGGCCGCCAGCGGTCCGCTCCTCGTAGGAGAGCAGCCTCCGCACGTCGGCGGCGTCGTCCGGGCGCATCAGCGTGAGCAGCCGCTCCTTGTCGTCCTCGGGCAGCTCGGAGAGCAGGTCCGCGGCGTCGTCGGGGTCCATCGCCTCCAGCACGTCCGCGGCGCGTTCCTCCTGGAGCTTGCCGAGGATCTCCACCTGGTCGTCCTCGGGGAGCTCCTCTAGGACGTCGGCGAGCCGATCGTCGTCGAGGGCGTTGGCGACCTCGGCGCGCCGCTTCGGTGTCAGGTGGTGCAGGACGTTCGCCAGGTCGGCAGGCCGCATCTGTTCGAAGGTGGCGACCAGCGACTCGGCACCCTGTCCGTGCTCATCCAGTGAGAAGCCGGTGACCGCCGACCATTCGACGGTCAGCGCCTCCCCGCGGCGGCGCAAGGCCCCGGCCTTCCCCTTGCGTACGAAGATCCGGTCGATCTCCCAGTCGCGGCGGGCCGGCAGCTGCTGGATGGCCACGTCCAGGACGGTCACTTCCTCACCGCTGGCGACCAGACGGACCCGGCGGTCCAGGAGCTCACCGAGGATCAGTCGTTCGGTGGGGCGCTGTTCGAAGCGACGCATGTTCACCACCCCGGTGGTGATTACCTGGCCGGACTCGACTCCGGTGACGCGGGTCATCGGCAGGAAGATCCGGCGCCGGCTGACCACCTCGACGACCAGACCCAGCAGGCGCGGCGGTCGGCCGGCTACGCGCAGCATCGCCACCAGGTCGCGGACCCGGCCCACCTGGTCGCCGTTCGGGTCGAAGACGGGAACACCGGCCAGATGGGAGACGAAGATCCGGGGGGCGCCGGCTGCCATGGAGCGCTCCTCCTCTGTCTCTTCGGGATGGTTTGTCATCCTGTGTCGTTCTGGCCGGGCTTCAGGCTAGCCCGTCCTGCTCACGGGTGCCGACCGAGGGCCCGGGTACGCTGCCGCCGTACCCTCCACGGTAGAAAGGCCCCGCTCGTGACGGCATTCCCCACGGCCACCCGGCTGCGCCGGGCGGCGCTCGTCGGCGCTTTGTGCGCCGGGCTGACGGTGACGACGGCGGGCTGTGGGGAGGACCCCGATGAGGGGACCAACGGCGTCGGGAAACTCGCGGCGGAGCAGATCGAGCGGAAGGTCCGGGCGGCCATGTCCGGTGCCCAGTCGGTACGGCTGTCCGGGACGGTGATCACCGGCGGTCGTTCCTACCGCCTCGACATGCGGCTCGGGGCGGACGGCGGGACGGGGCAGGTCACCTCCGATGAGAGCACCTTCGAGTTGCTGCGGGTGGGGGAGCAGCTCTACCTGAAGGCGGACGCCACCTTCTGGGAGCACAAGGACGCGGAGGGCGAGGGGCAGGGCTCCGCGGCCGAGGAGTCGGGCGAGCCGGACGAGGACGCGGTGACGGCCGCGAACAAGCTCCAGGACAAGTACGTAAGGGTGCCCGCCGGCGACCCCTCGTACAAGCAACTCCACGGGTTCACCGACAAGAACGTCCTGCTCGACGGTCTGGTGGGCTTCCACGGCAGGGTCGAGAAGGGCGCGTACAACAAGGTCGCAGGCATCCGCACGATCCAGCTCACCGCGGATCAGGGCAACGGCGGGCGGCTCGACGTCTCCCTCGCCGGTCAGCCGTACCCCTTGCGGATGGAACGGGCCGGCGGCGCGGGGGTGGTGGAGCTGGCCGACTGGAATCTGCCGTTCCCGCTGGTCGCCCCCGACAAGGCGGACGTGGTGGACTACGGCCGGGAGCTGCCGGGCGGCGAATAGGTTCGTGGCCGGCGAGGGGCCGCGCGGCCCCTCAGCGCCCGCTGGCCCGTCCGCGCCGCTTGAGCAGCAGCTTCGGCAGACCCGCCGGGATCGGCTGCCGGGTGGTCGCCGGCGTCGGCAGTGGGGCTGCGGCGAGGGAGCCCTGATGGCCCGAGCTGTCCACGGACAACGGCTCCAGACGGAGCAGTCGGCACTGGCTTGCCCAGCGCTCGGTCATCCGCTCGCCGTCCGGTGCGTTCAGCCGCTTGCCCTTGAGCTCGGCCACGGCGGTGTTCCAGGCTTCGCCGCCAGGCCGTAGCTCCACCACCTGCGCCCGCCAGGTCACCAGGCGTCCGCCCTTGTCCTTGCTGCGCACGGTCACCTCGGCGACCGACCCGTCGGACAAGCCCGGGAAGGGCTGTTCACCGGGACCGTCGCCCAGCACGTGGGCGGCCCCGTCCAACCAGGCGTGCCACAGCGCCCGCTCCGGCCCGGTGCCACGGACCCAGACCAGTCCGGACTTCTTCGTGGCCTCCTCGACGAGGGCCAGGTCGAGCGTGCTGAGAGTCATGCGGACAGCGTAAGGGCTGCGCGTCGTCCGCTGGCTGGTGCGGCCGACGGCCGCGGGGTGGCCGGGTCGGTTAGAGCCAGCCGTTGCGGCGCAGGGCCCGGTGGATGGTCAGACAGATGCCGACGATCGTCGTCATCACCATGGGGTAGCCGTAGCGCCACTGGAGCTCAGGCATGTGCTCGAAGTTCATGCCGTACACACCGCAGATCATGGTCGGGACCGCGATGATCGCTGCCCAGGCGGTGATCTTCCGCATGTCCTCGTTCTGCGCGACGGTCGCCTGCGCCAGGTTCGCCTGGAGGATGGAGTTCAGGAGTTCGTCGAATCCCGTGACCTGCTCGTGGACCCGCTCCAGGTGGTCGGCGACGTCCCGGAAGTACTTCTGGATGTCGGGGTCGACCAGCCGCATGGGACGCTCGCTAAGCAGCTGCATCGGACGTAGCAGCGGGGAGACCGCCCGCTTGAACTGGAGGACCTCGCGCTTGAGCTGGTAGATCCGGCCCGCGTCGGTGCCACGTGAGCTGCCCTTGGTGGGGGCGGCGAAGACCTCGTTCTCGACCGAGTCGATATCGTCCTGGACCGCCGAGGCCACCGCGATGTAACCGTCCACGACATGGTCGGCGATCGAGTGCAGGACGGCCGAGGGGCCCTTGGACAGCAGGTCCGGGTCGTCCTGTAGGCGGTTGCGCAGGGACTTGAGTGACCCCTGCCCGCCGTGCCGGACGGTGATGACGAAGTCCCGTCCGGTGAAGCACATCACCTCGCCGGTCTCCACCACCTCGCTGGTCGCGGTCAGTTCGGCGTGCTCGACGTAGTGGATGGTCTTGAAGACCGTGAACAGCGTCTCGTCGTAGCGCTCCAGCTTGGGGCGCTGGTGGGCGTGGACGGCGTCTTCGACCGCCAGCGGGTGGAGTCCGAACTCCTGTGCGATACCGGCGAATTCGGCTTCGGTCGGCTCATGCAGGCCGATCCAGGCGAAGCCGCCCTCCTCGCGGACCTCGCGCATCGCCTCGCGCGGCGACGGGCAGGCGGATTCCTGGACCCGCCGCCCGTGGCGGTAGACCGCACAGTCCACCACGGCGCTGCTCGCCGAAGGGTCTCGGGTGGCGTCGTAGTTGCTGTAGGCGGGGCTGGCCTTGCGCAGCGAGGGACGCACTACGGCGCGCAGGTCGCGGATCATCGACATGGCAGGCTCCTTCGTGCGGCTCGCGCCGCCGGTGGGAGGACTCCCGTCCACTACGGGGCGGACGGAAGGAAGGGCGGGAGGAGAGGGTGCTTCCATCGCTGCTTCCGTCACACGCCGGCGCCGGGACGCCATCGTCCGGGCCGGTCCGGTGCTGAAGTCGGGCACTCCGGCCCTTACGGCGGTCCGGGCCGTACAGGAGGGGAGTGACCGGACCGCATCCCGTGATGGGAAATCAGGCCGGTGGGCGTCGCCTGGGGCGGGTCGGTGCGGAAGAGCTGTTGGTACTGCACGATCGACTTCGATCCACCGCAGCCCCACCTCCTCCAGCCGGTCCCCCGTGAGGGACGACGTGTCCCCCCGTGGGGGGATGACCTGGCGTCGGGGTTGAGGGGTGGCAGCGCCGATGCGCCTGCCCACGTGTGTTCTGGTACCCCGACCAGCGGTCAACACTATCAGCCGACGGATGGTCAAAAGCTGTTCTTTACCCACTCCATAGGGTTCTATGCTCGGCCCATGTCAGAACTTCTCGCGCTGGTGGAAGCTCAACTCCGGATGAAACTGGGTGAACCGGACTCTCGTGCGGCCGTCACCTTCCTCGGCACCGATCGCATCGAGGTGCTCCGCTTCCAGGAGCCCGACCCGGAGGGCCGCGGCGGGCTGGTCCGCTACGCCACGCTCGGCATGTCCGCGCAGCCCATGGCCGATCCGACCGCCGTGCTCGCTGACCCGCTGCGCGGTCCCCGCGCGGAACTGCTCCTCACGCTCCGGTCCGGCCTCGCCCCCGTCGACGAGGTGCTGCGTCCGCTGGCCGTACTCGCCGCCTCTCCTCAGGTCGAGGGTGTGGTCGTGGCCCCAGGCGCCTCGCTCGACCTCGGCGATCCGCTGTGGACGGGAGCGCCGTTCAGTTCCGTGCTCGTGGCCGAACCGGGCGGCCTGGTCGCTGACTTGGCGCTGGAGGATCCCATGGAGGCGGTGCGCTTCCTCCCGCTGCTTCCGATGACTCCCAACGAGGCCGCCTGGAAGCGCGTGCACGGCGCATCCGCCCTCCAGGAGCGCTGGTTGTCCCGTGGCACGGATCTACGGGACCCCAGGCGCACCTCCGTTCAGCTGGACTGACGCCCGCCGCTGGACTGACGCCCGCCGCCGTCGGGTACGCATCGCATCCGGACGGGTGATCGTCCTTGACGTGACGGCGACCGGGGAGGAGCGTGGAGCCCTATGAGGGGCGAACCGAGTTGCCCAAAGTGTGGTGGACGGGTCAGGGCACCCGGTCTCTTCGCCGATTCGTGGCAGTGCCCCGTCCACGGGATCGTCCATCCGCTCCAGCCGGTCATCCCTCCCAGCGTCGAGGGCCTCAGCGTCGTCGTGAACCGATCCCACGTCCCGGTCTGGATGCCCTGGCCGCTCCCGGTGGGGTGGCTCTTCACGGGAGTCGCCTGTGCCGGCGACGACCGCAGCGGCGGCCGGGCGACCGCGGTGGCATGCTCCGGGCCCGGTCCGCTCGGCGGGATCGGAGAGCTCCTGCTCGTCGCCGAGGAGCTCGGCGTGGGGCTGGGCTCCCGCTTCGCCGGGGTCGACGGACCGGACCCGGGCCCCTACATGAACATCTCCGGCGCACCGCACGCGAAGGTGGTCGCCGCCGGGCGCCCCACCCCGCTGTGGCACGTCTCCCACACCCCCACCGACCGGGCGGTCTTCGCCGGCGAGGCGTGCGGGCTCTGGCTCTGGGCGATCGTCTGGCCCGAGAAGTCCGGCCTGCTCATGTACGACGAGCTCGTCCTCACCGACCTGCGTGATGCCGGCGCCGAAGTCGAACTCCTGCCCTGTGGTGCGCTCTCACCCCGGCTCCTGGACCTGCCGCCGGCCACCTGAGGTGGCGGCCGTGGACGGCGGGCGGGTTCGGCCCGGTTATCCTGGAGTGTCCCCCTGTCCGTACCACCCCTGGAGTCGTGCTGTGCGCATCGATCTGCACACCCACTCCACGGCGTCCGACGGTACGGACACCCCCGCCGAGCTGGTCCACGGCGCGGTCGCCGCCGGGCTGGACGTGGTGGCACTCACCGACCATGACACCGTCGCCGGCCACGCCGAGGCGATCGAGGCACTGGCGGCGCTGGACACCCACCTCACGCTCGTCACCGGCGCGGAGCTGTCCTGCCGTGTCGACGGGGTCAGCCTGCATCTGCTGGCCTACCTCTTCGACCCGGTCGAGCCGGAGCTGGCACGCGAACGCGAGCTCGTCCGCGACGACCGGTTGCCGCGAGCCCGCGCGATGGTGGCCACCCTTCAGGAACTCGGCGTACCGATCACCTGGGACCGGGTTGCCCGGATCGCCGGGACCGGTTCGGTGGGTCGCCCGCACATCGCCAGCGCCATGGTCGAACTGGGCGTGGTCCCCACGGTCTCGGACGCCTTCACCGCTGACTGGCTGGCCGACGGCGGCCGGGCCTACGCGCAGAAGCACGAGCTCGACCCCTTCGAGGCCGTCCGCCTGGTCAAGGCGGCGGGTGGGGTCAGCGTGTTCGCGCACCCGCTGGCGGTCAAGCGCGGCCAAGTGGTGCCCCAGGCCGTGATAGCGGGACTCGCGGAGGCCGGACTGGACGGCATCGAGGTCGACCACATGGACCACGACGGTCCCTCCCGCGACCGCCTGCGCGGCATCGCGGCCGAACTCGGTCTGTTGACCACCGGCTCCAGCGACTACCACGGCAGCCGCAAGACCTGTCGGCTCGGGGAGTACACCACTGACCCCGAGATCTACGGCGAGATCACTCGCCGTGCCACCGGCGCCTTCCCCGTCCCCGGTGCGGGCGGACGCGCCGGCGCCTGAGGTCAGCCCTCCCCCACCACTGCTCCCCGTCGCGGGTCGCGTCGATCCCGCCCGCCTGTCTCTCGTACGACTTCTCCTCGCAAGGCCAACACCTGTGTTCGACTTCGCTGTCTTCGGATCCCTTTTTCTCACCCTTTTTGTGATTATGGACCCCCCGGGTATCACGCCGATCTTCCTGGCGTTGACCTCGGGGCGCGCCGCCAAGGTGCAACGCCGGATGGCCTGGCAGGCTGTCGCCGTCGCCTTCGGCGTCATCGCGGTGTTCGGCATCTGCGGTCAGCAGATCCTCGACTATCTGCACGTTTCGGTTCCCGCACTGATGATCGCCGGCGGTCTGCTGCTGTTGCTGATCGCACTCGACCTGCTCACCGGGAAGACCGACGAACCGACCCAGACCAAGGACGTGAACGTGGCGCTGGTGCCACTGGGCATGCCGCTGCTGGCCGGGCCCGGCGCCATCGTCTCGGTCATCCTGGCGGTCCAGAAGGCCGATGGTGTCTCCGGTCAGCTCTCTGTCTGGTCCGCGATCGTCGCGATGCACATCGTGCTCTGGCTGACCATGCGGTACTCGCTGGTGATCATTCGCGTCATCAAGGACGGTGGCGTTGTCCTGGTGACGCGCCTCGCCGGCATGATGCTCTCCGCGATCGCCGTGCAGCAGATCATCAACGGGGTGCTTCAGGTGGTCCACAGCGCGTGATCGTGTGGTTGTGCCTGCGCCCCCGTGCCGGATTCGGCACGGGGGCGCAGACGCATGGATGGGGCCAATCACGCAGCGGTTATGAGGCCGCACTCTCGGCGGGGCGGATGTAGATGCGCTGGCCGATCGAGGCGGCCTGCTGCACGATCCGGTTGACGGAGGCGGCGTCCACGACGGTGGTGTCCACGGCGGTCCCGTCGACGTCGTCCAGGCGCATGATCTCGAAGCGCATGGGCTTCTCCCTTCGTCTTCTTCGCTCGCTGACACAGGTGACAACGAGGTGCATAGTGAAATCATTCCCTACGCTAAGGAAATTTTTTCACTTGCTAACAACTGGTCGGTAACCCGACCGGTTGTGTGGGCTGCGTCACGCCCGGGAGAATCAGATTCTATGGAAGACGAGATCGCCGCGCGTCTTGAGCGGACCAATGAGCTCCTCCAGCGCATGCTGGCGGAGGTCGCCAAGACGCCCTCGACCCATGCGATCTTCGTCGACGCCGGATACGTGTACGCGGCAGCGGGCCGTCTCGTGGCCGGAACTGAGGACCGCCGCTCCTTCGACCTCGACTCCGAAGGCCTCATCGAAGCCTTCATCGACAAGGCGCGAACGATATTCGCTGACAGCCGGCTGCTGCGCGTCTACTGGTACGACGGCGCCCGGCGTCGCATCCACACCGTCGAGCAGCAGTCCATCGCCGAACTCCCCGACGTCAAGGTGCGCCTGGGCAATCTCAATGCCAACAACCAGCAGAAGGGCGTCGACTCCCTCATCCGCAACGACCTGGAGTCGTTGGCCCGACACCGCGCGATCAGCGATGCCGCACTGGTGGGAGGCGATGAGGACCTGGTGTCCGCAGTCGAGGCCGCCCAAGGGTACGGGGCCCGGGTGCACCTGTGGGGGATCGAGGCCGTCGAGGGGCGCAACCAGGCCGAACCGCTGCTGTGGGAGGTGGACAGCCAGCGGGTCTTCGACCTCGAATTCTGCAAGCCCTACGTCACTCGCAGACCCGTAGCGGCGGCCCAGGAGCCGGACCACGAGGGAAACCAGCGGCCGAACCGCGAAGACGTACGCTTCGTCGGGGCGCAGATCGCGGCGACCTGGCTCGCTGCCCGTGGCCGCGGCACCCTCGCCGAGCTCCTACCGGGACAGCCCTACCTGCCCGGCGCGGTCGACCAGGAACTCCTCGTCGAGGCCGAGGCGCTGTTGAGGTACTCACTGCGCGGGCAGGCCGATCTGCGCAGAGCTCTGCGGGACGGTTTCTGGTCCCACCTCCAGTCGCAGTACTGACCCTGGTGCGCCACCCGGACGGGACCCGGTGGAGAGGCACCGGGCGTCCGGCCCGCTCGTGGCGCACTCCCGTCAGGAGCCGACCGAAGCCCAGAAGTCGATCAGCGCCGCGGCGGTTCCCACCGGGTCCTCGGCGTTCGGGGAATGACCGGTGCCCGTGATCACGGTGCGCCGCGCACCCAACCTCCGGGCCATCTCGTCCATCGACTCGACCGGCCAGGCATAGTCGACCGCCCCCGACAACACGTGCAGCGGTAGGGAACCATCCGCGGCCGAGGCCAACTCGGCGACCCGGTCCGGTTCGCAGATCAGCTGCCGTCCGGTGGCGATGAGCTGTTGCGGCACGTTCGCCAACCACCGCCGGTGCAGGAACTCCGTGAGATCCGCGGGCTCCGTGGCACCCTCCGGGTCCTGAGCCCGCATCGCCTGCCAGACGAACTCCATTCCGGCGGCGTCGCTCACCTGCTCCAGAGCCGCGACCAGCATCTTCGTCAGCTCCTGCTGGGATTCGGAGATGGCCCCCGGACCACTGCTCATCAAGGTGAGCGAAGCGAACGGCCGCGGATCACGGATCACGGCGGCCCGGGTCAGGAGACCACCCAGCGAATGCCCCACCAGATGCACGGGGCAGTCCCCGAGCGCCGCGGCCTGGGCCAGTACGTCCCTGGCCAGCTCCGCCTGGGAGTAGGCGGACTCCTCAGGAACTCCGCCACTCTCGTGCTGGCCGCGCCCGTCCACGGCGACGACCCGGAATCCCGCACCACTCAAGGGTTCCAGCAGGCCGATGAAGTCTTCCTTGCTGCCGGTGAAACCGGGCACGAGCAGTGCCGTACCGCGGCTCTCGCCCGTGGGACGCGCCTCGTGTACGGCGAACTCTCCCCGTGTGGTCGCGAGTCGGTACGCGGTGCTGCACTGCGGCAAGGTCAGCTGCGGGGGCTTGCTCATGCCCTCACGCTACCGACTGCCCGCACTCCTGCTACCCCCGGGTAGCCCGAAGGCCCGGCATCCAACGGATACCGGGCCATCGGTCGTAGTCCGACGAGCGTCAGGACTCCTTGGTTGCCGCGGTTTTGCGGGTGCGGCGGCGGGGCTTGGTTTCGGCCTCGGTTTCGGGGGTGTCCGTTGCCGTGGCTGTTTCGGTGGTGGGGGTGGTTGCCGCGGTTTTGCGGGTGCGGCGGCGGGGCTTGGCTTCGATCTCGGTTTCGGGGGTGTCCGTTGCCTCGGGAAGCGTCGCTACCGCAGCGGGGGCCTCGACCACTGTGACAGCCGCGCCGCGGGTGCGGCGGCGGCGCGGGCGGCGCGGCTCGTTCGCGGCCTCGGATGCGTCCTCGGCGGGCTCCGCCGGTGCCGGCACCACGGCCGGGGTAGCGACTTCGGCACCGCCGCGGGTACGGCGGCGCTGGCGCGGGGCACGCGTGCGAGCCGGACGCTCCTCGGCCGGCGCGGCGGCACTCGCGGCCGGGCGGCGAGTGCCGCGGGCGCCGCGACCACCCGTCTCGCCCAGGTCCTCGACCTGTTCCGCCCGAAGACCGGCGCGGGTGCGCTCCGCCCGGGGGAGTACGCCCTTGGTGCCGGCGGGAATCCCCAGCAGCTCGTAGAGGTGGGCGGAGGTGGAGTACGTCTCCTCCGGGTCGTTGAAGTCCAGGCCCAACGCCTTGTTGATGAGCTGCCAGCGCGGGATGTCGTCCCAGTCGACCAGGGTGACGGCGGTGCCGGAGGCGCCGGCGCGGCCGGTACGTCCCACCCGGTGCAGATAGGTCTTCTCGTCTTCCGGCGTCTGGTAGTTGATGACGTGCGTCACGCCCTCAACATCGATGCCACGGGCGGCGACATCGGTGCAGACGAGCACGTCGACCTTGCCGTTACGGAAGGCGCGCAGGGCCTGTTCACGGGCGCCCTGCCCGAGGTCGCCGTGTACGGCGCCGGAAGCGAAGCCACGCTTGTCCAACTGCTCGGCGAGGTCGGCCGCGGTCCGCTTGGTGCGGCAGAAGATCATCGCCAGCCCACGACCGTCGGCCTGCAGGATCCGGGAGACCATCTCGGCCTTGTCCATGGAGTGCGCGCGGAAGACGTGCTGGGTGATGTTCGCCACCGTGGCGCCCTCGTCGTCCGGCGAGGTGGCGCGGATGTGCGTGGGCTGCGACATGTAGCGGCGGGCCAGGCCGATGACCGCACCCGGCATGGTCGCCGAGAACAGCATCGTCTGGCGGCTCGCCGGAAGCAGACTGATGATCCTCTCGACATCCGGCAGGAAGCCCAGGTCGAGCATCTCGTCGGCTTCGTCGAGGACGAGCGCCTTGATGTGGGAGAGGTTCAGCTTCTTCTGGCCCGCGAGGTCCAGCAGACGGCCGGGCGTGCCGACGATGACGTCCACGCCCTTCTGCAACGCCTCGACCTGCGGCTCGTAGGCACGGCCGCCGTATATGGCCAGGACGCGGACGTTGCGCACCTTGCCCGCGGTCAGCAGGTCATTGGTCACCTGCGTGCACAGCTCGCGGGTCGGGACGACGATGAGCGCCTGCGGAGCGTCAGTCAGCTGCTCGGGCCTGGCCCGACCTGCCTCGACGTCCGCGGGGACGACCACGCGCTCAAGTAGCGGAAGGCCGAAACCGAGCGTCTTGCCGGTTCCGGTCTTGGCCTGGCCGATGACGTCCGTGCCGGAAAGGGCGACGGGGAGGGTCATCTCCTGGATGGGAAAGGGGGACACGATGCCGACGGCCTCAAGGGCTTCGGCGGTCTCGGGGAAGATCCCGAGCTCTCGGAACGTAGTCAGGGTGCTGCCTCTTCTGTGAGACGCGGCGCGAAGCGGCGAGGGGGGTCTTACCGAGCCGTTCGATCGCCGGCCGCTATCGGGCCGGATGGCGCGGGACCACAGCCTTCGCTCAGGCGCTCGTGCCGCTGAGGGGGCCCCTCATGGGCGGCGGCATCTGAACATGCTCACCACGCGGAGGGCGGTCGGTTGGAGCCGATCGGGCCACCGACCGGGCATCCTCATTCGGATGGCCCGCCGATTCTTTCGGCAGGCGCATTACCACTGTACCCCGGAATCGCGCAGGTGTGTCGGGTGAATTCCTCGGGGGCGCCTGTTCGCCTCTGATGACCAGAGCCCTACGCGGCTCGCCGGGCGGGCTATTGTGCCCAGCATGGAGACGTCTGACAACGCCGGCACCGCCGAAGAACTGACCGGGATCGCCGCCCAGGACTGGGCGACCGCCTCCGCCTCCCCGCAGTACCGCGCAGCGGTCGTGGATCTGTTGGGCGCGCTCGCGTACGGGGAGCTGGCGGCCTTCGAGCGACTCGCGGAGGATGCCAAGCTGGCGCCGACCCTGGGGGACAAGGCGGAGCTGGCGAAGATGGCTTCCGCCGAGTTCCACCACTTCGAGCAGCTGCGGGACCGACTGGCCGCGATCGACACCGAGCCGACCGCGGCGATGGAACCCTTCGCCAAGGCGCTGGACGACTTCCACCGTCAGACTGCCCCGTCGGACTGGCTGGAAGGCCTGGTCAAGGCATATGTGGGGGACTCCATCGCGAGTGACTTCTACCGTGAGGTGGCGGCCCGTCTGGACTCCGACACCCGCTCGCTGGTGCTCGGTGTGCTCGACGACACCGGACATGGCAATTTCGCGGTGGAGAAGGTGCGGGCCGCCATCGAAGCGGATCCGAGGGTCGGCGGACGTCTCGCGTTGTGGGCACGCCGGCTGATGGGCGAGGCGCTTTCGCAGGCCCAGCGGGTCGTCGCCGAACGCGACGCCCTGTCCACCATGCTCGTCGGCGGGGTCGACGGTATGGCGGCGGGCTTCGACCTGGCCGAGGTGGGGCGGATGTTCTCCCGCATCACCGAGGCGCACACCAAGAGGATGGCCGCGCTGGGTCTGGCTGCCTGAGCCGGTGTCAGACCCCGTCCTGCCCGCTCCCGGGGCGCCGGTCCGCTGGCGAGCCTGAGCTCCCGTCAGCCTCCGGAGGGGACCGAAAGGGACCTCCCGGGGGCCGGCCGCAGCAGGAGCGAGACCACCACCGAGGTCACCGCGACAGCCCCGGTGAGGGTGGCGGCGAGGTTCCCGGAGTCGAGGGCGTAGTGCGTCAGGCCGGCGCCGAAGAGCGCCGCGGTGCCGCCGGTCGTGAGGACCACGGACCCGGCCGGCAGCCGGTGTGGCAGCCGGCGGACGGCCAACCATGACAGGCCCAGGCCGAGCGCAGCAGCTCCGAGCGCTTCGAAAATCATGGATCCCTCCCGCCAGTCAGGGGCAAATCGGTCCTTGGCGGTCCTACCCGGCGCTGGCCGAGGACAACCCAGATGAACCCCAGCGCACACAGAAAAACGGCCCGGTGGAGCAACCACCAGACCGTTTTTCTCAGTTGTGTGTGACGCCCGGCTTACAGCGCGCCGAACCCCACCTTGCGGACGGACGGCTCGCCGATGTCCACGTACGCCAGCTTGGCGGACGGCACGAGGACCTTGCGGCCCTTGTCGTCCGTCAGGCTGAGCACCGCGCTCTTGCCGGACAGCGCATCGGCGATGACGCCTTCGAGCTCCTCGGCAGACAGCCCGCTTTCCAGCACGATCTCCCGGGGTGCGTGCTGCACGCCGATCTTGACCTCCACGGCTACGTCCCTCCGACGGTCTGGGGTGCGCGATCACCGCGCCCTACCCCGACACATTAGCTCGGTCAGGGGATCGGGAAGGACGCACTGCCGCACGCTGGCAGCGAACACCGACGGGCCTCGGGGCCCCCGTCGGGGGCGCCGGGTCAGTGGGCGGCAGCGTCCGTCCCGTGCAGCGGGAAGCCCGCGATGCCACGCCAGGCCAGGGAGGTCAGCAGTTGCACCGCCTTGTCCCGAGGAACCGGGCTTTCGCTGGACAGCCAGTAGCGCGCGACCACCTGAGAGACGCCGCCGAGGCCCACGGCTAGCAGCATCGACTCGTCCTTGGCCAGGCCCGTGTCCTCGGCGATGACGTCGGAGATCGCCTCCGCGCACTGCAGCGAAACCCGGTCGACCCGCTCGCGCACGGCGGGCTCGTTGGTCAGGTCGGATTCGAAGACCAGCCGGAAGGCGCCGCCCTCGTCCTCGACGTAGGCGAAGTACGCGTCCATGGTCGCGGCCACGCGCAGCTTGTTGTCGGTGGTCGACTCCAGAGCTCCGCGCACGGCCTGGAGCAGCGATTCGCAGTGCTGGTCGAGCAGCGCGAGGTAGAGGTCCAGTTTCCCCGGGAAGTGCTGGTAGAGCACCGGCTTGCTGACGCCGGCCCGCTCGGCGATGTCGTCCATCGCAGCCGCGTGGTACCCCTGGGCGACAAAGACTTCCTGTGCTGCGCCCAGCAACTGATTGCGTCGGGCACGGCGCGGCAGGCGGGTGCCCCGCGGGCGCGCCGCCTCTGTCTGCTCGATGGCTGTCACGCCGCCTCCCGCTTTCTCCTTGGAACCAGCACGACCGAAAAGTGCTGTGTGACTGAATGCACTGCGCCCGCCATCGTACTTTTCGGTAACCCGTTGTGGGGGGTCCGCGCTGCTTTTTCTCAGTGTGCGGACCCCTGCGGACGTGCGGGAAGACTCAGCGGTAGTCCTCCTCGTCGAGAGCCACGACCTTGGACTGGTCCACGACGTCCGCCTCGTTGGCCTTGTCGCGGTCACGTTCCGTGAGCGAGTCGTCCTTCTGGGGACTCAGGTCCGCGTGCTGTTCCGCCGCGTCCGCCTCCGGGGCCTCGGCGTCGAGCGCCTCCTGGAACTGGTCCTGGAAGGTGTCCGGTTCCGCAGGGTCGACTGTCATGGAGTTCCCCTCTTTCCGCGGGGCCACGGGCGGCCCTGGCCGCGCCGCCCTCACCTAAGAGCCTAGGAGGGTCAACGGCAGGACGCTACGTGGGTCTGTGACGGCGAACACACGAGCCCCGGCGTGATCGTCTCGTAACATTGCCCCATGTCGTCGACCGAGCTGCCCGATGTGAGCGTCACCCCCAAGGTGACCGCACCGACGAGCACCGTGCGAATCGCCGAAGGGGAGCAGTTGCGGTCCGCGGCGCTGCCCGGGCTGACGCTCACTGTGCGTTCCCGACCCCCGGTGCGCCCCGGACTGCCGCCCGCCCTCTTCGTGCACGGGCTCGGCGGTTCCTCGCAGAACTGGTCGGCGCTGATGCCCCTCGTCGAGGAACTGGTCGACTGTGAGGCGATCGACCTGCCCGGGTTCGGCGATTCCCCGCCGCCGGCCGATCGGGACTACTCGGTCACCGCGCACGCCCGTGCGGTGATTCGTCACCTCGACGCCAGTGGCCGCGGCCCGGTGCATCTTTGTGGCAACTCGATGGGCGGCGCGGTCGCTACCCGCGTCGCGGCCGTCCGGCCCGACCTGGTGCGCACCCTCACCCTGATCTCCCCGGCCCTGCCGGAGTTGCGGGTACAGCGGTCGGCGGTGCCCACCGCGCTCCTCGCGCTGCCCGGGGCCGCCCCGCTGTTCGCCCGGCTCACCCGGGACTGGAGTGCGGAAGAACGCACCCGTGGGGTGACGGCCCTTTGTTACGGGGACCCCGCACGGGTGACGCCGGAGGGATTTCGGCATGCGGTGGAGGAAACGGAGCGTCGGATGGCACTCCCCTACTTCTGGGAGGCGATGTCCCGCTCCTCACGAGGCATCGTCGACGCCTACACCCTCGGTGGCCAGCACGGACTGTGGCGTCAGGCCGAGCGGGTGCTCGTACCGACCCTGCTCGTGTACGGAGGGCGGGACCGACTCGTCTCCTACCGAATGGCCCGCCGGGCAGCAGCTGCCTTCTGCCGCTCGCGGCTGCTGACGCTCCCGGACGCCGGACACGTGGCGATGATGGAGTACCCCGAGAGGGTCGCCGCGGCCTTCAGGGATCTGCTCGGTGAAGACCAAGACAGTGGCGGGAGCTGAGGTTCGGGTGGGACGACATAGTCGCAAAGGGCCGGTGCCCGAGCCCGGCCCCGCGCCGGTGGCGCCGCAACAGCCGGGGCCCTCGGAGTACCCCACAGCCGGTCCGGGCGGGTACGCGGGCCACGATCCGTACGACACGGGGCGGCAGAGTGCTCGCCTCGCCCCGTACGGGCAGGGCGGCGGCTACCCGCAGGACACGACCGGTGCGATACCGGTGGTGGACGGCTGGGTGGAGCCGGTTCGGGGCGGGCACCCCGAGATCCGTGAGCCCGGAGGTGGTTGGGGCACCGTCGCCGAGACGCCTTCGGGGGACGTCGGATCGGTCTACGGGGACTGGCGTGGCACACCGGTGCGGGCGCCTTCCGCGCCCGCGCCCTTCCCGCGGCCTCGGCGCGAGTCCCCGCCGCCACCCGCCCCGGAGAGCGTCGCCGCTTTCGACTCGGCCTTCGCCGAGCCGGCGGCGGTACCCGGGCCGCGTGCTCCCGTGGAGTCCGGCGTGCCGGCCAGAAGCCGGGGCCGGGGGCGCCTGTACACCGGGATGGCCGCTGCCGCCGTCACCACCGTGCTCGCGGTGGTCGTCGCCCAGCAGGTCGCCAGTGAGGAAGAGGGGCGGCTGAGCGCGCAGAGCAGCAACGCGGGGGAGGGGCGCACGGACGGGGGCCTCACCTCGCGCTCCGATCAGCGGACCGCCTCCGAGGAGGCGCAGTTGGGGACGGCGCCGGTCGAGAAGACCTACGAGGAGAAGCTCGCTGAGAGCAGTTCCATCGACCCCGGACTCAAGGGGTCGGGGCGCTTCGAGGTGGTACCGGGATTCGTGGCGGCGCCGGGTAAGGGGCGGCTAGTGCGGTACCGCGTAGAGGTGGAGGAGAACCTCGGTCTGGACGCGGCGCTGTTCGCCGAGGCGGTCCAGCGCACCCTGAACGACGAGCGCGGTTGGGCACACGGCGGGAAGCTGACCTTCGAGCGGGTCTCCTCGGGTGCGGCCGAGTTCGTGATCACCCTGGCCAGCCCGGGTACCACCGCGCACTGGTGCGCCAAGTCGGGCCTCGACACCACCGTCGACAACGTCTCCTGCGATTCCTCCGCCACCGAGCGGGTGATGATCAACGGCTTCCGCTGGGCACAGGGCTCGGAGACGTACGGCCCGCAGATCGCTGCTTACCGGCAGATGCTGATCAACCATGAGATCGGTCATCGACTTGGCCACGGGCACGTCAATTGCAGCACTCCGGGCGCGCTGGCTCCCGTGATGCAGCAGCAGACCAAGTCACTGGAGATCGGCGGCATCAAGTGTCGCCCCAACCAGTGGGTCTACCCGGGGAACTGAGCAGCCGTAACGGTGTCGCTGCCTCGCCGGGGCGGGGCCACGCCGTGGTCGGGGCGCCACGGGCCCGGATGACCGGGTCGCCGCCGGCGCACTTCGGTGCGCGTGGTCCGGGTGTGCGGTCCTACCGCGATCGAACGCGGCACGGCCGGGAAAGTTACGACTCTTCACCCCTTCCGGTGGCGCGACGGACAACCGTCCATCGTGTTACTCGCGGATCCGCTTGAGTTCTCCCGCAGCAGGTCGCCAGATCGACGGCGGACCTGCACGGAACGGGAGAACGGGGGTGCGCTCATGCGGATCGGACTGCTCACGGAAGGCGGCTATCCGTATGCCGTGGGGGAGGGGTGGCGCTGGTGCGACCGGCTGGTGCGCGGCCTCACCCAGCACGAGTTCGAGGTGTACGCGCTCAGCCGGAGCGCCGATCAGGAGCAGCAGCACCGCCTTGCGCTGCCCCCACAGGTGCGTGCCGTGCGCACCGCCCCGCTCTGGGCCCCCGAGGACGACGGCCGTAGCCATCGACGCTCCACGCGCAAACGGTTCGTGGGCCACTACCGGGCCCTGGCCGTCGGGCTGTGCACCGATTCCGCGGACCGGTTCGCTGACGGCCTGTACGGGCTGGCCCAGCTCGCCCGCGAGGAGGGCGGTCTGTACGCCGCGCTCCGCTCGGAGGTCGCCGTACGCGCTCTGGAGTCGGCCTGCCACGCGCCCGGTGCGCTCCCCGGTGTGCACGCCGCCCAGGTTCCTGACCTCCTCGTCTTCGCGGACCTGTTGGAGCGCGCGCTGCGACCGCTCTCCCTGGACTGGTACGACTCGCTGGGCGAGGTGGACATCTGCCATGCCGCTTCGGGCGGTGTCGCCGCGTTGCCCGGCCTGTTGGCCAAACGCTTCTTCGGGGTTCCGCTCCTGGTCACCGAGTACGGCGTGCAATTACGCGCGCACCACCTCGGAAGCGCTGAACACCCCGATGCCCTGAGCGCCCCCGTACGCGCCCTGCTCGCGGGATTCCACGGCCGGCTCGCGGCCGAAATCTACCGGCAGGCTGACCTCCTCACGCCCGGCAACGGCCACGCCCGCCGCTGGCAGGAGCGCGGTGGCGCTCCGCGCGCGAAGCTCCGCACCGTCCATCCGGGAGTCGAGGCGGACCGATTCGCCACCGTAGGTGAGGCGGCCGACCAGGGCGATCCACACACGCTGGTCTGGGTCGGCAGGGTGGAGCCGGCCAAGGACCTCATCGGTCTCCTGCACGCCTTCGCCGAAGTGCGCCGCCAACACCCCGAGGCCCGCCTGCGGATCTTCGCAGCCCCGACCCACGGTCCGCAGTCACCGACCTATCTCTCCCACTGCCGGGCCCTGGCCGCCCAACTCTTCCCCGATGAGGCCGTGGACGCGACGGCCGTCGGCGAGAACCCGGTCACCTTCGAGGAGATCGGTGGGCCAGATGCGCCCGAAGCCGCGGACGCCTACGCGTCAGGTCGGGTCGTGGTGCTCTCCAGCGTGGTCGAAGGCTTTCCCGTCAGCCTGGTGGAAGCGATGTTCTGCGCACGGGCCACCGTCTCGACGGACGTGGGTGCGGTCTGCGAGGTCATCGGCGGCACCGGGCTGGTGGTCCCCCCACGCAATCCGCGGGCCTTCGCCCACACCTGCCTCGCGCTGCTCCACGATCCAGCGCGCGCCCAACGCCTGGGCGCCGCGGCGCGGGCGCGCGCACTCGAACTCTTCAGCGTGGAACAGAACCTCGCCGCCTTCCGCGGCATGTACCTCGAACTCATCTCGCACAGCCCGGTCCGCAGGGACACCCTTGACGAGACCCCCTTCGCCCACCCGCCCGAGGCCTCCGTCCCCGGTCGCTGGACCGCGGGCGCACCTGACTGGGCCCCGAACCCGGAGGCGACCGTATGACCGACGACACCGCGTTGACTGCCGCACCCCCACACACCAGACCGCTTCCCGCGGCAGACCCTGCCCCCGCCAGCCGCAGGCGGGGCGTCGGAGACCCGGTCAAGGTGCTGATGCACCGTCACCGTGCCTTGTGTGAAAGGGCAGTGGACCCCCTCGAAATCGCCGCCGGGCTCGAAGCGCACGGTCTGACCGACCGTACGGCCGCCCGGTTCCGACACCGCGACGTCTTCTCCCTCGCGGAGGAGCTGTACGCCCGGGTACCGCGCGTGGAACCGAGCCTCGAAGCGAGCGCACCGGCCCACCGTGGTGGCACCCGAAAGGGCGGGAGCCACCCGACTGGCCGTGCCCACCTCCTCGCCCTGCTGCCGGGCGCCCTGGCCCTGCTCACAGCCGCCGCCGTCTGGCTGTCCACCGGCCAGACCCGGCTGTGGACGGGCCTCGGGGGAACACTCGTGGTCCTCGTCACCCTGGTGCCCGCACTACGTGCCGGGCCGTTGCGCTCACCGGCTCAGGGGGGACCGGCCGGCGGAATCTGCGCCTTCGGCCTGCTCGCCTACGCGGTGTGCGGCGACGGGCTCCTCGGCTCGGTGCTCCAGGGCGGCCCGGATCACCTGTGGCGCCCCGAGTTCCGCACCATCACGGCCCTCGTCCTCGCGCTGGCGCCGGCGGTGTGGTGTGCCGGCCTCTTCTCCGCCCTCGCCCGGCGGCGGCTGATCGGCAGTCGGGCGTTGGAGGAGTTCGCCAGCGGGGTGAGGCCACTGCTCCTCACGGTCTGCGCCCTGTACGTCGCGGCGCTGACCGGCCTGCTGTTGTTGGCCGGACGCACCGGAGGCCCACTCACCGCGGGAGTCGCACTGGGAAGCCTGCTCTTCCTCGCGAGGTTGCTGAGCGTCCACGGCTTCTCCGACGCGGCAGCCACCGGCCTCGGGGCGGCCTGCGCCTTCGAAGCGGCTGCCCTCACGGCCGCCCTGGCCAGCCGGGTTCCGGCGCTGTCCTGGGCCGCCCGGCCCGTCGAGGCGCTGACCGAGACGGCTGGCCCCGAAGCGGTGCCCGCCGTGGCGTGCGGGGTGGCGGCTCTGGCGCTGCTGGCCCGGGCCACCACGGCTCTCTCACGGGCCTCCGCCCACCACTGACGGCCCAGCCCCGGTGGTCCCGACCCACCCGGGGCGACCCGTCCCCTCCACCGCTCCCGCGGAGCCGACGCCGTGGGACCCCACCGAGCAAGCCATCACCAGTGACGAAGGAGAACGACAGATGACCGCCCAACCAACCGGCAGGAACCGTCGGCGCGCGGGGGCCGCGCGATGAGGGTGCTGCTGATCGGAGCCAACGGATACCTGGGTCGTTACGTAGCCGACAGGCTCCTCGCCGACCCGGCCGTCCAACTCACCGCACTCGGCCGCGGCGACGACGCCGACGTCCGCTTCGACCTCGCCGCCGGCAGCCCCGGAGCGCTCACGCGCTTCCTCGACGCCGTCCATCCCGGCGTCGTCATCAACTGTGCGGGTACCACCCGGGGCGGTGCCCGGGACCTGACCCGGCACAACACCGTTGCCGTGGCCACCGTCTGCGAGGCACTGCGCCGCAGCGGTTGCGGCGCCCGCCTGGTGCAGCTCGGCTGCGCCGCCGAGTACGGGCCCAGCCAGCCGGGGTCCTCCACCGCCGAGGACGCCGTACCACGCCCTGGCGGACCGTACGGCGTGAGCAAACTCGCCGCCACCGAGCTGGTGCTGGGCTCGGGTCTGGACGCAGTGGTGCTGCGGGTCTTCTCGCCCGTCGGGCCCGGGACGCCGGCGGGCTCGCCGCTCGGCAGGCTGGCCGAGGCCATGCGGCGCGCCATGCAGTCGGGGGACGGCGAGCTCAAGTTGGGCGGCCTCGGGGTGCACCGGGACTTCGTGGATGTCCGCGATGTGGCACGCGCCGTCCACGCGGCCTCGCTCTCGGCCGCCCAGGGGGTCGTCAACATCGGCACCGGTCGTGCGGTTCGGCTGCGCGATGCCGCGGCCGTGCTCGCCCGGGTAGCCGGATACGGCGGTTCCCTGCACGAGCTCGATTCCCCGCCCGCTCGGCCCGGCCTGATGGCTGCGAGCATCGGGGCCCAGCGGTCCGAATCCCCCGGCGAGCACCCCGGCGGCGCCCCCCTGCCCGCGTACCCCTACCCGGACGGGTGTGGAGCCTGGCAGCAGGCCGACGTCCGCACCGCCCGCGATCGGCTGGGCTGGCGACCCCGGATCAACCTGGAGGAGTCCTTGGCGGACATCTGGATGGAGGCGGCGTGCCGCATCTGACCACCCCGGGTGCCCGTCCCGCCGCCACCGGGGCGGGACGGCTCGGCCTGGGGGTGCCCGGTTACGCGCACCCCCTGGTCGCCCCCCTGGAGTGGGCGGAGCTGAGCAGGCCCGGAACGCCCCTGCACTGGGCGGTGCTCGACGTCGCCGACGGGCCGGGGCAGCGCCCTGACCCGCAGTGCCTGGCGGCGACGACCCGGCTGCGCGCCGCGGGTGGGCGGGTGCTCGGACGCCTGGTGATGGGTGACGGGGCGCGGCCCTTCGGCAAGCTGGTCTCCGATGCCCACCGCTTTCTGGACTGGTACCGGGTGGACGGCTTCTACCTGGATCGAGCACCGGCCGGCCGGGAGGGGCTGGCGGAGGTCCGTCGCCTCACGACCACACTGCGGTCGCTGCTGGACCGTTCCCACCTGGTGCTCGGGCACGGCACCCACCCCCATCCCGGCTACGCCGAGATCGCTGACCAGTTGGTCACCTTCGTCGGTTCCTGGTCGGACTACCGGTGGAGCCAGGCCGCCGAATGGACCGCCGAGCACCCGCCCGAGCGCTTCTGCCACTTCGTCCACGGAGTGCCGCGCACCCACTTGGAGGAGGCCGTCAGGGTCGCCCGCTGGCACGGGGCCGGAACCGTCTGGTTCACGAACCGGCCAGCGGGAGCTGATCCATGGGCCGGGATGCCCGCCTACTGGGACGAAATCGTCTCGCGCATCGGACATGGTGTCTCGGAATGAAGGAGGGCGTGGCAGTGTTACGGGGAGAACAACCGTTAAGACTTAACCATCTACGGAGTCCCCGTGTCGCTGCCACCCCTGGTCGAGCCAGCTGCTGAGCTCACCGTTGACGAGGTCCGCCGGTACTCCCGCCACCTGATCATTCCCGATGTGGGGATGGACGGGCAGAAGCGGCTGAAGAACGCCAAGGTGCTCGCCGTGGGTGCGGGCGGCCTGGGTTCACCCGCCCTCATGTACCTCGCCGCAGCCGGTGTGGGCACCCTGGGCATCGTCGAGTTCGACGAGGTCGACGAGTCGAATCTCCAGCGCCAGATCATCCACAGCCAGGCGGACATCGGCCGGTCCAAGGCGGAGTCCGCCCGCGACAGCGTCCTGGGCATCAACCCGTACGTGAACGTGATCCTCCACGAAGAGCGGCTTGAGGCCGAGAACGTGATGGAGATCTTCAGCCAGTACGACCTGATCGTCGACGGCACGGACAACTTCGCCACCCGTTACCTCGTCAACGACGCCTGTGTGCTTCTCAACAAGCCGTACGTGTGGGGTTCGATCTACCGGTTCGACGGCCAGGCCTCGGTCTTCTGGTCCGAGCACGGTCCGTGCTACCGCTGCCTCTACCCCGAGCCCCCGCCGCCGGGCATGGTGCCCAGCTGCGCCGAGGGCGGTGTGCTGGGCGTGCTCTGCGCGTCCATCGGCTCCATCCAGGTCACCGAGGCCATCAAGGTGCTGACCGGCATCGGGGAGCCCCTCGTCGGGCGACTGATGATCTATGACGCCCTGGAGATGCAGTACCGCCAGGTGAAGGTCCGCAAGGACCCCGATTGCGCTGTATGCGGTGAGAACCCGACGGTGACCGAGCTCATCGACTACGAGGCCTTCTGCGGTGTCGTCTCGGAGGAGGCCCAGGAGGCCGCCGCCGGCTCGACGATCACTCCCAAGCAGCTCAAGGAGTGGATCGACGGGGGCGAGGACATCGACATCATCGATGTCCGCGAGGTCAACGAGTACGAGATCGTCTCGATCCCGGGCGCCCGGCTGATCCCCAAGGGGGACTTCCTGATGGGCACCGCCCTGGAGGACCTACCGCAGAACAAGCGGATCGTCTTGCATTGCAAGACGGGTGTCCGCAGTGCGGAAGTTCTGGCGGTGCTGAAGTCCGCCGGTTTCGCCGATGCGGTGCACGTGGGCGGTGGAGTCATCGGCTGGGTGAACCAGATCGAGCCGCAGAAGCCGGTCTACTGAGCCAGGTGTTCCCGCTCCCCGTGGCTCCGGGAGTGGGAACCACCGAGCCGACGGCCCGTCGGATGTGACGGAGACTCAAGGGAACGGCCGCCGTGGAGGTGGCCGTTCCCGCCGCGTTGTGGGCCCGGACCAGGAGCGCTCGACCACGTCGCACCCGCGCACGACGCCAGCAACGGGACGGCCGGAGGCCCTCAGAGGTCCCCTGCGCAGAACCCGCTCACGCAGAAGCGCTCCACCGCGTTGTGGTGGACCTCGACCAGCTCGCTCCGCGGTTGGGCCGGTCCGCGCACCAGCACGCTGTAACGGGTGCCGTCCTCCGCGGTGAAGCGCTGGTCGATGACCCGCTGTGGCCCGAACTCCTGCCCGGCGAAGGTGTACTCGTGCAGGACCGCCCCCCTGGGGCCGGCGCCCGACAGGTCAAGGGCGATCTGTCGGTATCCCTGGCGGTCCTTGGCCAGGTCCACTGCCAGACGCATGGACGTGGCAGGGGTCGGTTCCTCCAGGGTGAACACCTGGAGCGCGGTGTCGCGCGAGGGGGTTCCGTAGAAGACGCTCTGTCGCTCGGTCCAACGCAGCCAACCGACAGGCGTCAGCAGCTGGAATCCGGCGGTGTCCGTCCGCAGCGCGTAGTCCGGCGGAACTGAGGCTTCCGGGGAGGCGGTGGGGCTGGTCGTCGGGGCGGCGGGAGCCGATGGGGACCGTTCCTCTTCCGGGGAGGCGAAGGTTTCGACGGCGGAGGGCGCGGCGGCGTTCTTTCCCACATCCAGGGACGGGCCCGCCGTCGGGGCACCATGCTCGCCCGCTCCGGCGAGGAGCCAGCCGGCGAGTCCGCCGCCCCCGGCGAGGACCAGCACGGCGACCGACACCAGAGCGATCCGGCGACCCTGACCGCTCATCCGCGCCATCGGGACCCGGTGCCAGCCCCGTGCCGCCGCCGACACGGCAATCCCCGCCGTGCCGGAGCCGCTGGCGGGGCCCACCTCCTGGCCGGGGTCTTGCCCAGGGGCCGGGACGGACGGCAGTGGTGGACGGGTGGGTGGTGCGGGCGCTTGGTCGACCGGTTCGGGAGTGGTCGACCCGGTCGATGGAGCAGGCGGCCCATCTGGTGCGTCGACCTCCGGCCGGAAGCCCTCCGGCGGGGGTCCGGGCGGCAGGGCCGGCCCCGGAGCGGTCGGGGCGCGCGGCGGCGCGGCTGGCGTCGGCGGTGCGGGTGCCTCCGACGGCGGTCGCGCGATCGGTTCGTGCGACGGCGCGGGGCTGCGAACCCACTCCTGGCGTTCCTCGTCCCAGTACACGGCGGGACCTCCTCAGCCCAGGAGTTCGGAGAGCGCCTGGGACACGGTTGCGGCGGCTCCGAGTACCGCCGCCGCGCTGCCGCCGGGGCTGAGCCACCGGATGAGGCGCTCCAGTCGGCCGCGTTCACCCTGGCCGCTCTCCTCGATCTCCCGGAGGGCGCCCGCCACCTCGCTCACGCCTTCTTGGTCGGGGGCCAGCAGCGCCAGCTGTGCCCGCAGTGCGGCCATCTGCTGGAGTAACTCCTCGGGAACCCGGAGCAGTTCGTCCGCCGCTGCCGACTGCAGGCGCGCGCCGCGCCCCACCGCACTGCCACTGACCGGCCCGTTCACGGCGGTGGCACCCGAGCCGACGGCCGCTGCGCCGTTGGTCATGGACCCGATGATCATGCTTCCGCCGGAAGCCGACATACTGCCCGGCTCGCGCCGGGCCCGCTCCTCGTCTCCGGTTCCGCTCATGCCCTGCTCCCTCCGTTGTTCACGGCGTACGCGTCTTTGCCCGTGGCCACCGCTCCGCCGCTCATCTCGCCGATGAACACGCTGCCCTCGGAGACGTTGATGATCTGCTGCTGGAACTCGTCGGTTTCGAAGCCCTTGACTCGCAACGCCTCCCGGGTGCCGCTCGCGATCCGGTCCTGGATGGTCTTCAGGTAGCGGCTGACGTCCATCTCCTGGAAGAGCGAGAGTCCGGCGGCGCTGCCCAGTTCGCGTACCGAGGCCTTGGGGCCCTCAGAGACCGAATGTCTCGGGGCGGCCAGCCAGGTGCGGTAGGTCGAGCCGATCGTCCGGCCCAGACTGCTGAGCGCACTGAACAGCGCCAGCGGGCTGTCCACCAGGGTTCGCACCACGGTTCGGGCGACGGTGTTGCGCCGCGGGTCCTCCAGGTCCTCCAGGGCCCGGAAGTCGGCTCGTACCGGAGGCAGCACATGCGGGACCACCTCCAGCACCAGCATGCCCCCCTGGGTGTGTACCCGGACCAGCACCGTGAGGACGACCTGTTCGTTCCAGGCGCCGACACGCACGCGCAGGAAGTGCCTGCGGCCCTCGCCGCCCTCGTTGACCGAAGTGAGTAGGTGCTCGTTGACGGTCGCCGCGTCCCGAGGCACCTCGGCCCGGTGAACGCCGCCGGGCACGTAGACGAACTCGTCGACTTCCAGGCTCCGCAGCCGGTCCCGGCTCTGGCCGTCGACTGCCGAGACCCGCAGCGCTTCCAGGCGCGGCCGGATCAGATCGACCACGTCCCGCCCGGTCAGGGTCGCAGCGCCCTGGGGGCCCTGCTTGCTCCGCTTCAACTCGATCGCGAACGACCACGGCTTGTGCGGTTCTCCGGCGCCCAGGAACGGTTCGAAGGGGTCGTAGATGTTCAGCAGTGAGTGCTGTTCGCGCACGATCGCCCGGCTGATGCGCTGGTAGCGGCCGTTGTCGGGCACCTCCACCTGTGGCGCGGTCCGGAATACCGACCGGCTCAGGCCGGTGCGCGCCAGGCGTTGGAGCTGGTCGCGCCGCCACCAGCCGGGCAGGGCGAGCAACACGGGGAAGATGAGGTCCAGCCAGGCCCGGCCTTCGCCGTTGGAGATGTGGTCCGTGACGGACAGGAAGTAGAAGAGGAAGGCCATCGGGGTCAGCAACATGAGGTAGCGGATCAGGTATCTGACCAGCCTGTTGCGAGGTCGCTCCCGCAACCAGGCGCGCGCCGCCCTGCTGAGCCAGAACAGCACGCAGCAGCCCAGGTAGAGGACGGGTGCACCGAGGTCCAGGTCGGGTGCCGTGGGCTCCGAGGACCCGAATGAGGAGGAACCTGAGGAGCGGTCGGTCGAGGTCGTGAGGTCGGAGCTGCTCGGAGTGCCCAGGAGGAAGAACATGATCCACAGGGCCAGCACCGCCGCGGAGGCGATCAGTTCCCGGTTCCTGGCCAGGACGGCGTGTGCGAGGACGGATGCGGCGTCGACGCCGAGGGAGGGGGCGACCGGGCGCTCCTCGTGTTCGACGAGTTCTTCCAGGACTCGGTCACGGAACTCCTGGTCGAGGTGGACTCCGGCGCACAGGAGCCGGGTGGCCTCG
The DNA here is from genome assembly GCF_042869595.1 of Streptomyces sp. NPDC006879. Taxonomy (NCBI): domain Bacteria; kingdom Bacillati; phylum Actinomycetota; class Actinomycetes; order Kitasatosporales; family Streptomycetaceae; genus Streptomyces; species Streptomyces sp. NPDC006879. The sequence continues at coordinate 157,963 of NZ_JBIAGC010000009.1, read as the reverse complement.
GTCCGCGCGTGTAGCCGTGGATCGGTGACGGGCCCAGGTTGGTGCGGTAGTGCCATGCGTTCCCCCGGTAAATGTCTGTGGCAGACGCAAGTTAGCGGCTGGGAGGCGCAGCGACAGGGCGCAAAGGGGGATCACTTGATGCGCGAAGCAAGGTGAGTGCAACCAGTTACGCAAGATCGAATACGGCTTACGGGGGCGACTCCATCAGCGGCGTGCTATTAGCCCCTGAGCCAAGTTCAGGGCCGACTCCGCCCTATCCGCAGACCGTTCCGGCTGTCGGCACCTTCCCTTCCAGTAGGTAGCCGTCCACCGCCTGCCGTACGCAGGGATCGCCACTGGTGTAGGCGCCGTGTCCTTCGCCGCGGTAGGTGAGTTCCACGCCCACCCCCGGCCCCAGCCGCTCCACCATCTTGTGGGCCCCCTCGTACGGCGTGGCCGGATCTCCCGTCGTGCCGATGACCAGGATCGGCGCCGCGCCCGGCGCGCTCACATCAGGGGTCTCCCAAGCGCCCGGCACCGGCCAGCCGGTGCAGCTCATCAGCGCCCAGCCGAGGAACTCGCCGAAGACCGCGGATGCCTTCTCGAACTCCGGTAGCCGCGCCTTGGTCTGCGGCATGCCGTAGCGCTCCTTGTAGTCGGCGCAGTTGATGGCCGCGTTCGCCGCGCCTTGGTTGCTGTAACTGCCGTCCTGATTACGGCCGTTCATCAAATCGGCAAGAGCCAGCAGGAGCTGGCCGTTGCCGCCCTCCGCCTCGTCGAGCCCCTGCTCCAACAGCGGCCAGAGCTCCTTGGAGTACAGCGCCTGGGCGATCCCCGTGGTCGCGGCGGTCTGGGTGAGCTTGCGGTCTGCGATGCCGGGGATCGGCTCCGCGTCCAACTGTTGCTGTAGGGCGATGATGTTGTCCTGGATCTCCTTGACGGTGCTGCCCTGCAGCCGGCACTCGTCCCCCCGGTCCACGCAGTCCTGCGCCCAGTTGTCGAGTGCCAGCTGGAAGCCCTCGGCCTGCCCCAACGCGCCTTGTGACGCAGTCTTGGTGGGATCGACCACGGCGTCGAAGACCGCACGGCCCACGTTCTGGGGGAAGAGGTGCGCGTAGACGCCGCCGAGCTCCGTGCCGTACGAGATGCCGAAGTAGTGCAGCCGGTCGTCGCCCAGCACCTGACGCATCAGGTCCATATCGCGGGCCGCGTCGAGGGTGCCCACGTGCGGCAGCACCTCGCCGGAGTTCGTCTCGCAGGCATCGGCGTACTTCCTGATGCTCTCGGTGAAGGCCTGCTCCTCCGCGGGGGTGTCCGGGGAAGCGTCCTGCGCGTAGTAGACGTCCAACTGCTGGTCGTCCTCGCAGCGCACGCCCGCGCTGCGACCGACCCCGCGCGGATCGAAACTCACCAGGTCGTAGCGCTCCCGAAGCCCCTCGAACTCCTCGCCGAAGCCGGGCAGGGTCGCCACCCCCGAGCCTCCGGGCCCGCCGAAGTTGAAGACCAACGAGCCGATGCGGTTCTCCTCGTCCTTGGCCCGGGCCCGGATCAGCGCGAGTTCGATGGTCTCCCCGCCCGGGTCCTCGTAGTCCAGCGGCACGTCCATCGCCGCGCACTCCCACTCCTGCGACGGGGCGTTCCCGCCTCCCTCGGCGGTGGACGGAGCGGGGCAGGTGCTCCAGTCGAGCTTCTGATCGGCGAGGTCCCTACCCGCGTCTTGGCCACCGTTCGAGCAGGCGGCACCGCCGCCCACCAGGGCAGCTGCGAGGAAGGCAGCTACGGCGGCCCGGTGAGCGCGGAGCAGGGTTCTCGACATGACCCCATCCTCCGTCCGGGGCCCCGGCGCCGCCGGTGGGGAGCGGCCATGTGGGCGTAGCCGCCGCGGCCCCTCCACCTCGGGCACCGTTCCTCAGAGCGAGCCCTTGCGGGTCAGGTGGTTGAACGACAGCCATCCGGGCAGCACCGGCAGCCAGAAGGTCATCGCCCGGAACAGCAGCACCGCGGAAAGCGCGATCTCCTTGTCCACGCCCACCGCGATCAGACCGAAGGTCAAAGTGGTCTCCACGGCTCCGACACCACCCGGCGTCGGAGCCGCCGACCCCAGGGCGTTGCCCGCCAGGAAGACCACCGCGATGCTCGCGTAGCTCACCGAACCGCCACCGCCGAACGCACGCACCGAAGCGTCCAGGCACATGACGAAACAACCCGTGAGCAACAGCATGCCGCCGATGCCGGTGAGCAGCTTCTGCGGACGCTGGAGCACGTCGAGCATGCGCGGCACGACGCCGGCGAACAGGGCCCGCACCCGGGTGGCCACGAACTTCCGCAGGAACGGGATCGCCGTCACCACCAGCACCAGGACCGCCGCGGTCAACAGCCCGGCGATCACGGTTCGGGACGGGGTCATCGACGGGGTCTTCTCGGTGCCGGTCAGGTAGCCGAACGCCAGCAGCAGCAGGATGTGGCTCGCCAGGCCGAACAGCTGGGAGGCGCCGACGCTCGCCACCGCCAGTCCCGGTCGGACCCCGGAACGCTGGAGGAAGCGGGTGTTCAGCGCCACACCGCCGACCGCGGCGGGGGCCACCAGCTTCACGAAGGAACCAGCCACCTGCGCCAGTACCGTCTTCGGGAAGGACACGCGCTCGGGTACGAAACCGAGCAGGCTCATCGCCGCCGCGAAGTAGCTGAGCGCCGAGAAGGCCAGTGCGACGGCCACCCAGCCCCACTCGGCGTCGCCGATCACCTGGGCGAAGTCGATGTGCGTGAGCTGGGACAGCAGGAAGTAGGCGGCGAACGCACCCGCGATGAAACTCACCAGGGTCCGCGGACGGACCCGCTCCAGCCGGGCCGGTTCCACTGGAGCCTGTGGTCTGATCAGCAGGACCTGACGTCGGATCTGGCTGAGCAGGTCCTCTTCCCTCGCCTCCTCCAGCGCCTCGTCCAGCGCCCGCTTCTCGGCCCGTTTCTCCGCCTTCTCGGCCCGCTTGAGCGCCTTTTCGCCCGGCACGACCGGCTGTCCGGACGGGGACCGGCCCCCCGATTCCTCACGTGCCTCTTTGGTCGAACGGGAGGCACCCAGCACCGCCTCGCGCTCGCGCTGCGCCCGCTCACGGGCCAGCCTGCGCAAGGTCGCACGGGTCGACCGGCTGAGCGCGATCGGCTGGAGCAGCGGCAGGCAGTCCGCCACCGCGTCGGGGCCGAGGACGTCCACGGCAGCCGCCACGCTTCGCTCCGCGCCGACCCGCAGCCCGAGGGTGGTGAGCAACTGGGCGATGTCCATGCGCAGGACCAGGTCACCGGCGGCGATCTCGCCGCCGCGCAGATCGGTGAGGATCACCCTGCCGGAACGATCCACCACCAGGGCGTCACCAGTCAGCCGACGGTGGGCGATCCGCCGTGACTGTAGGGCCCTGACCTGTTGCCAGGCACCGCGCACCAGATCGTCGGTGATCTCCTCGTCGGGGATCGTGTCGAGAGTCTGTCCGCCCAGGTGCTCGTACACGAGCATCACCGCGTCCGGGCCCAGCTCGGAGGTGGCGATCAACTTGGGCGCGTTCGCCCCGGCCGCGATGGCCGCGTAGGCCAGCAGCGCCTCCTGCTCCAACGCCTGGCGCAGGGACTGGAGGCTGCGGCGCGTGGTGATTCCGCGCAGGGTGAGTCGTCGCCACACCCGGTAGAAGAAGCCCTGGGCCTGCTGCTCACGGTCCACGACCGTCACGTCGAGGGGTGGCCCGTCCTCCAGGGTGACCAGGTAGCGCCGCCCCCGGTCGTTCTGCTCAGCCAGGTCCACCCGCTCCTCCGCGCGCCGGGTGGCCACCGGCGCGAACCCGACCCGTCGCAGCCCCGCCAACAGGTTCTGACCGGTGGGGCGCACATTGGGGGAGCCGACCGCGTACAGGGTGCCGTAGGCGACGCTCCACCCGATGAGCACCGTGAGGACGATCGAGAAAGGCGTGGTGTAGCCGCCGACCAACATCGCGAAGGCGTCGAGCAGCAGCACCACCCAAAGGATCACCCGCCAGCGTGGTCGGCGGGTCATGCCGACCGCAGTCATGTAGGCGATGACCGGAGCGAGGTAGCCGTGCACGGGATCGGTGTAGCCGCCGCCCCCGCCCGCCGTCTGGGTCAGCGCGTCCCGGATGGTGGCCGAGGCACTGCGCGCCACCCACAGGTCCGCCGCCAGGGTGACACCATGAGCGAGGACGGCGGCGAGTACGCCGTCCGCGATGCGCAGCCCGTCGCGCTTGATCAGTCGCTCGATGGCGAAGGCGACCGGAACGAGCAGCACGGCGATGCTGGACACCAGCCCCGCCAGTTTGATCAGCATGTCCGGTGCCTGGCCGGTGCCCTTGCTGATGTCCTGCTCCAGCCCCACCGTCGTGCCGTGCGCGAAGGCGGCGATCGCCAGCACGACGGCGATGCCGAGTGTGCCCACCAGCAGCCGCACCAGATCGGAGGGTCGGTGGACGCGGGCCGCTAGCAGCGGCTCGTCGACCTCCACCGCGTCCGGGTCCACAGCGGACGGCTGTTCGTCGGCGGTGACGGACGTCACCTCGGACTCAGCCGGTGCCGGTAGCGGAGCACCGGCCTTCGGCGCGCTCGACGAAGCGGCGTCCGAGTCCGCCTGCGGACCGGGTTCGGACGCGCCGAGGCCAGGCGTGGACTCCGCAGCGGAAGGATTCACATCCTGCTCCTTCGCCGTCGCAGCCGCCTTGGCCGTCTCTTCTTGATCTCGTATCACCGCTCACCGCCCGGCAAATGGTGGCACGGACCGACGGGAGCGGAAGGCATCAGGGTCGCCCGACAAGGCGTGCGATGTCCGACCGCCGTCTTGCGCAACGCGCTCACGGGCCGTCCACGGCATGCGGCACCATGGGGCGAATGGAGTTGGAGCTGCCGGAGTACGCGGAACGGGTGCTGGATGCGGTGGAGCGGATTCCGCCCGGCCGGGTGATGACGTACAAGGACGTCGCCGAATGGCTCGGGGAGGGCGGCCCCCGACAGGTGGGCCGCGTGATGGCCCTGTACGGCGGGCCGGTGCCCTGGTGGCGGGTGGTCCGTTCGGACGGCGTCCTGTTGGCCGGCAACGAACTGCGTGCGCTGGAGCACTACCGCATCGAAGGCACTCCGCTCCGGGAAGCCGGTCGCACGGCTGAAGGGCACCTGCCCCGCCTTGACATGAAGCGGGCCCGATGGGCTGGCTAGGTCCGTCCCGGGCGGTCCGCTCCGGCCCGCGGCGCAAGGCGGGCGCGCGTCCACTGGCGGGCGCCCGGGCCCGGTGCCCGTGGCCGGCCGCGGCAGCGGAGATGCGGTCATCCTCACACCCTTCAGCTTCCGCCATTCGGCAGCCGTACGGGAGATCGGTGTCCGCAGCAGGGGACCGGATGGCGTAGCGTCGACGGGTCCCGCCCCGTCACCCGGCCGGGTGAGAGCACTCGGCAAGCCGCCCACCGCACTTTCCCCCGCCGACGCGCGCAGGTCCCTGCGCGGTGGCGCCACCACCACCTCGACCCACCAGGACCGGCGAACCACGTGAGCACCTCCACTTCCACCCGTCGTACGCGGCCCCAGGGCGCGTACCGACTGGTGCGCGCCGCGCCGACGCTGAGGGACCTCCCTGTGCTGGACGCACCACAGCGCGCCGTGGTTGATCACGCGCGGGGACCGCTCCTGGTGCTCGCCGGTCCCGGAACCGGGAAGACGACCACCTTGGTGGAGGCGGTCGCGGCCCGGGTGGAGGCGGGCACCGACCCGTCCCGGATCCTCGTGCTCACCTTCAGCCGCAAGGCCGCCGTGGAACTACGCGACCGCACCACCCTCCGGCTCGGTGGAGCGCGCTCCCCACAGGCCACCACCTTCCACTCCTACTGCTACGCGCTGGTGCGCGCCCATCAGGAAGCCGACCTGTTCGCCCAGCCGTTGCGGCTGCTGTCCGGCCCGGAGCAGGACGTGGCCGTACGCGAGCTGCTCGCGGGCCAGGTGGAGCTCGGCGGCATCCGTTGGCCCGACGAACTACGGGCCTGCCTGACCACCCGCGGATTCGCCGACGAGGTGCGGGCGGTACTCGCCCGCACCCGGGAGCTGGGGCTCTCACCCGAGGAACTGGCCACTTTCGCGCGGGCCATCGGACGGCCCGACTGGATGGCGGCCTCCCGTTTCCTCGCCGAGTACCTGGACGTACTGGACCTCCAGGGCGTCATCGACTACGCAGAGCTGGTGCACCGGGCGGTACTGCTCGCCGAGCGCCCGGCGCTCGACCTGGCCGCCCGCTACGACGCGGTGTTCGTGGACGAGTACCAGGACACCGACCCCGCGCAGGTCAGGCTCCTGCGTGCGCTCGCCGGCGGTGGGCGCACCCTGGTCGCCTTCGGTGACCCCGACCAGTCCATCTACGCCTTCCGCGGCGCGGACGTGAACGGGATCCTCGACTTCCCCGAGTCCTTCCGCCAGCTCGACGGCACACCGGCGCCGGTCGCGGTCCTCGACGTTTCGCGACGCTCCGGCGCGACACTGCTCGCCGCCACCCGACAGCTCACCGCCCGGATGCCCATGGCGCGGCTGCCCGCGGAGAAGGTCCGGGCCCACCGGGCGCTCACCCCGGTACGCCCCGGTGGCACCGTGGAGGCCTACACGTACCCGACCGCCGGCGCCGAACTGGACAACATCGCGGACATCCTGCGCCGCGCCCACCTGGAGGACGGGGTGCCGTGGCGGGACATGGCCGTCCTGGTCCGCGCAGGTGGGCGCACCATCCCCTCCCTCCGGCGGGCCCTGACGTCCGCGGGCGTTCCGGTGATCACGGACGCCCAGGACGCCCCGCTGCGCCACGAACCGGCGGTCGCCCCGCTCCTTCTCGCGCTACGGACCGTCGCCGCGGCCCTCGACCCCGGCCCGGGCGACCCTCCACCGGTGACCGCGGCACCCACTGGTTCCGGCGAGCCGTCCGAGGCACCCGAGCCGTCCGAGGCGCGCGCGCGAACCGACGCGTGGATCGATGCCGACACCGCGCTCAGCCTGCTCGCCTCGCCGCTCGGTGCCATGGACAGCTCCGACCTGCGTCGACTCGGCCGAGCCCTGCGGGAGGAGGCGCGCACCGCGGGGGAACGGACCCCGGCTCCCTCCGACGTGCTCATCGCCCGAGCACTCGCCGAACCCGAACGGCTGGTCGCCCACGACTCCGCCTACGCCCAGGCCGCCCACCGCCTCGGTCTGCTGCTGCGCCAGACCCGGGAGGTCCTGGCCGGCGGCGGCACCGCCGAGGACGCCCTGTGGGTGCTCTGGGACGGCACCTCATGGCCGGGTCGCCTGGAGCGCAACGCGCGCCGCGGCGGCCCGGCCGGCCGGAACGCCGACCGCGACCTCGACGCGGTCTGCGCACTCTTCGACACCGCCGCCCGTGCCGAGGAACGCAGTGGCGGTCGGGGCGTGCTCAACTTCCTCGAAGAGGTCGCGGCCCAGGACATCGCCGCCGACACGCTCACCCGCGGCGCCGCCCGCCCCGAGGCGGTCCGCCTGATGACCGCCCACCGCGCCAAGGGCCTGGAATGGCCCCTCGTGGTCGTCGCCGCGGTCCAGGAAGGCCTCTGGCCAGACCTGCGCCGCCGGGGCTCCCTCCTCGAAGCCGACCGGATCGGCCGCGATGGCCTGGCCGAACCGCTGCCCCCGGGGGCGCTGCTGTCCGAAGAGCGCCGCCTGTTCTACGTGGCCGCCACCCGCGCCCGCGAAAGACTCGTACTGACCGCGGTCAAGGCCCCCGCGGAAGACGGTGACCAGCCCTCCCGTTTCCTGCGTGAACTCGGGGTCGAGCCGAAGGACGTCACCGGTCGCCCCCGGCGCCCGCTCGCGGTCTCCGCGCTCGTCGCCGAACTGCGCGCCACCACCGTCGACCCCGCGGCCTCCACCGTGCTGCGGGACGCGGCGGCCCGCCGGCTGGCGCGCCTGGCCGCGCTGAGTGATGAGGACGGGCAGCCACTGGTCCCGGCCGCGCACCCGCACCGCTGGTGGGGCCTGTACGAGCCGACGCACACCAGTGCGCCGTTGCGCGATCCGGGCCAGCCCGTCACGCTTTCGCCCAGCGCCCTGACCCTGCTCACCGAGACCTGTTCCCTCCAGTGGTTCCTGGCCCGTGAAGTGAAGGCGGACGCCCCCGCCACCACCGCGCAGGGCTTCGGCAACGTGGTGCACGTCCTCGCCGACGAGGTCGCCTCCGGCCGGACCCCCGCCGATCTCGCCGTACTCATGGAACGCCTGGAATCGGTCTGGGACGCCCTCGCCTTCGACGCGCCGTGGAAGTCCCGCCAGGAGAAGGACAACGCCCGCGCCGCCCTGGAACGTTTCCTGCGCTGGCACGTCTCCGACCGCGCCGGCCGCACCCCCGTAGCCTCCGAACAGCCCTTCGACATCACCCTCGGTGCCGGCGGTCACGAGATCCGCATCCGGGGTTCCATGGACCGGGTGGAGGCCGACCCGCAGGGCCGGGCCTACGTGGTCGACTTCAAGACCGGCAAGTCCGCGCCCTCGACAGCCGAGGTCGCACGCCATCCGCAGCTCGCCGTCTACCAGCTCGCCGTACGCGAAGGCGCGGTCGACGAGGCCTTCGCCGGACTGCGGCCCACCGCCGCGGGGGCCGAGCTCGTCCAGTTGCGGCAGGGGGCGGCGCAGCGCGACGGCGGTGACACGGTCCCCAAGGTGCAGGCCCAACAGGCACTGCCGGCGCAGCGGTCCGAAGCGGCGCCGGGCGCGGACGCGGAGGGAGCCGACTGGGTCGGCGACCTCCTCGCCAACGCGGCCGGTCGAGTCCTCGACGAGCGCTTCGCCCCGGCCACCGGCCGGCACTGTTCGCACTGCTCCTTCCGTAGCTCGTGCAGCGCCCTGCCGGAGGGCCAGCACCTCCTCGAATGAGTCCGGACACAGGAAGAACCACAGGTCAAGCACAGGTGTCAGCGGCAGCGGCTAGCCTTTTGCCCGTGTCCGCTCCTCTCACCGACCCCGAGCAGCTCAAGGAGCTCCTCGGCATCCCCTTCACCCCCGAGCAACTGGCCTGCGTCACCGCTCCGCCCGCGCCACAGGTCATCGTGGCCGGAGCGGGATCGGGCAAGACCACGGTGATGGCGGCCCGGGTGGTGTGGCTGGTCGGCACCGGCGAGGTCGCTCCCGAGCAGGTGCTCGGCCTCACCTTCACCAACAAGGCCGCCGCCGAGCTCACCGAGCGGGTCCGTGCCGCTCTGGTCCGCGCCGGGATCACCGACCCGGACCCCGCCTCGGAGTCCACCGGTGGCGAGCCGCGGATCTCCACCTACCACGCGTTCGCCGGGCAGCTGCTCACCGACCACGGGCTGCGCATCGGCCTGGAGCCCAGCTCCCGGCTGCTGGCCGACGCCACCCGTTTCCAGTTGGCGGCCCAGGTGCTGCGCGAGGCCCCCGGCCCGTACCCGGCCCTGCTGAAGTCCATCCCCGACCTGGTCAGCGACCTTCTCGCGCTGGACGGCGAACTGTCCGAGCACCTGGTCGAGCCTGCGGCACTGCGCGCCCACGACCAGGAACTCCTCAAGGCCCTCTCCGGGGCCAGACTCACCAACCAGGACCTGCGCAGGGTTCCCCAGACGGCAGCGGCCCGACTGGAACTGCTCGACCTCACCGAGCGCTACCGCCAGCAGAAGCGCTCCCGGGACCTCCTCGACTTCAGCGACCAGATGGCGTACTCCGCCGAGCTCGCCACCACCCGCCCCGAGGTCGGCCGCATCCTGCGCGAGGAATACCGGATCGTCCTGCTCGACGAATACCAGGACACCTCGGTCGCCCAGCGGCTGCTGCTGTCCGGCCTGTTCGGCGGCGGCACCGGGCACGCCGTGACCGCGGTCGGCGACCCCTGCCAGGCGATCTACGGTTGGCGAGGCGCGTCCGTGGCCAACCTGGACGACTTCCCCGAACACTTCGCGCACGCCGACGGCCGTCCGGCCACCCGCTACGCGCTCAGCGAGAACCGTCGCAGCGGCGGGCGCCTGCTGGACCTCGCCAACGGCCTGGCCGCACCGCTGCGGGCGATGCACGAGGGCGTCGAGGCGCTGCGCCCCGCGCCGGGCGCCGAGCGCGACGGCCAGGTCCGGTGCGCCCTGCTGCCCACGCACGCCGAGGAACTCGACTGGCTGGCGGACTCCCTGGCCCACCTGGTGCGCACCGGCAAGGAACCCGGCGACATCGCGGTGCTGTGCCGCACCGCCGGAGACTTCGCCGCCATCCAGGCCGCGCTGGTGGCCAGGGAGGTCCCCGTGGAAGTGGTGGGGCTCTCCGGCCTACTGCACCTGCCCGAGGTGGCGGACCTGGTCGCGGTCTGCGAGGTGCTTCAGGATCCGGGGGCCAACGCCGCGCTGGTCCGGCTGTTGGTGGGACCCCGGTGGCGGATCGGCGCCCGCGACCTGGCGCTGCTCGGGCGCCGGGCCCGCTCGCTCGTCCGGCACGAGCGAGCCGGGGAGGGCGAGCAGGACCCGGACCACCGGCTGGCCGAGGCGGTCGAGGGCGTGGATCCCGCCGAAGTCATCTCCCTCGCCGATGCCCTGGACCGCTTCTTGGACGGCGAAGGAGCCGGCGGTGACACCCTGCCCTTCTCTGCCGACGCCCGGGTGCGCTTCGCCCGGTTCGCCGCGGAGCTCCGCGATCTGCGCAGGTCGCTGGCCGACCCCTTGATGGACGTGCTGCACAGGGTGCTGTCGACCACCGGCCTCGACGTGGAGCTGGCCGCCTCGCCGCACGCCTTGGCGGCCCGGCGGCGGGAGACGCTCTCCGGGTTCCTCGATGTCGCCGCCGGGTTCGCGGCCTTGGACGGCGAGGCGAGCCTGCTTGCCTTCCTGGCGTTCTTGAGGACCGCCGCGCAGTACGAGAAGGGGCTGGACCATGCCCTGCCCGGCGGGGACAACACGGTCAAGGTGCTGACGGCGCACAAGGCGAAGGGCCTGGAGTGGGACGTGGTGGCCGTTCCCGGTCTGGTGCGCGGTACCTTTCCGAGCGATCAAGGGCGTGAGGCGTGGACCGCCCAGCCCAAGGTCCTGCCGCATGTGCTGCGTGGCGACGCGGCGACGCTGCCGGCGGTGGCCGCCTGGACCGCGACGGGCCTGCGTGACTTCAAGACGTCCATGTCGGCCCACCAGGCCACCGAGGAACTCCGCCTGGGGTACGTCACCTTCACCCGCCCGCGCTCCCTGCTGCTGGGATCCGGCCACTGGTGGGGCCCTTCGCAAAAGCGCCGTCGCGGTCCGTCGGACTTCCTCGACGCCCTCCACGCGCACTGCGAGGCCGGTCACGGGGAGATCGAGGTCTGGGCACCGGAGCCGGCTGCCGAAGCGGAGAATCCGTCCCTGACCGAGGCCGTCGCGGACCGTGCCTGGCCCCTGCCCTTGGACGCCACCTCGCTGGCCCGCCGCCGCAAGGCCGCTGAGACGGTGCTGGCCCACCTGGACGGGCTTGCGTCACAGACCGCCATGTCGACGCCCTCCGCGCCCACCGCCCCGGAGGGCGCGGAGGGCGCGGAGGAGGAGTACCTGTGGCCCCCGGACTGTGAGGAGCCCGCCTACGACGAGCCCGCCTACGAGGATCCGGGTGACGGGGACCCATGGGCTGCCGTGGATTCCCGCCCCGATGGGGGACCAGCACCGGCACCGGCGCCGCAAGCACCCCTCGGCGCTCCACCCGCCGTCGGTCATCGGCCCCGACTCCCTCCCGCGGTCGAGCGACCGTCGGCGGGCGCCGGCGAACCTCTGACACCTGAGGAAAGCCGTACCGTCGCCTCTTGGGACCAGGACCTGGACGCCCTCGCGGGGGAACTGCGTCGGACCCGGGCCTCCGTGCGCGAGGTGGAGCTGCCCGCTTCGCTGTCCGCCTCGGACCTGCTGCGGATCGCCGCGGATCCGCAGGCCTACGCCCGTGAGATCGCCCGTCCGATGCCGCGCCAGCCCCAGCCTGCGGCGCGCCGCGGCACGCGCTTCCACGCCTGGGTGGAGTCGCGGTTCCAGGAGGTGCCGCTGCCCTGGCTCGACCCGGAGGAGCTGCCCGGCGCCGAGGCGGAGATCGCCGACGAGCAGGACCTGCACGCGCTGAAGGAGGCCTTCGAGCGCACGCCCTACGCCACCCGCACCCCCTACCGCCTGGAGACGCCCGTCCAGCTCACGCTCGCGGGCAGAGTGATCCGCGGGCGGATCGACGCCGTCTACCGCGAGGGGGAGGGCGCGCAGGCCACCTACGAGGTCGTGGACTGGAAGACCGGCCGCGCCAGCACCGCCGACCCACTCCAACTCGCGATCTACCGCTTGGCCTGGGCCGAGGAGCTCGGGATCGACCCGGAGCGGGTCCAGGGGGTCTTCCTGCACGTCCGCAGCGGGGAGACGGTGCGACCGAAGGGGCTGCCGGACCGTGCCGCGCTGGAACGCCTCCTCACCGGCGAGTCCGCCGGACCAGCGCAGTCCCCGGACCCCGACAACGGCTCCACCGGGGGCGGATAGGCTCCTGGGCATGAGCGAAACCCCGGACAGCGCCGTCCGTACGTACATCGACACGCACCGTGCCGCTTTCCTCGACGACCTCGCCGAGTGGCTGCGCATCCCGTCCGTGTCCGCCGAGCCCGAGCGCGCTCCGGAGGTCCGCCGCAGCGCCGAATGGCTGCGGGACAAGCTCAGGGAGACCGGTTTCCCGGTCGCCGAAATCTGGGAGACCGCCGGCGCGCCGACGGTGTTCGCCGAGTGGCCCAGCGAGGACGCGGCAGCGCCGACCGTCCTCGTCTACGGGCATCACGACGTGCAGCCGGCCGCCCGCGAGGACGGCTGGCACACCGACCCCTTCGAGCCCGTCATCAGTGCGGACGGAAGCCGCATGACCGCGCGGGGCGCGGCCGACGACAAGGGGCAGGTGTTCTTCCACACCCTCGGGGTTCGGGCCCATCTCGCCGCCACCGGCCGCAGCACGCCCGCCGTGCACCTGAAGCTGCTGATCGAGGGTGAGGAGGAGTCCGGCTCCCCGCACTTGCGTCCCCTCGTCGAAGCACGGGCCGAGCGCCTGCGCGCCGACGCCGTGATCGTCTCTGACACCGGCATGTGGTCCGAGACCACCCCCACCGTCTGCACCGGCATGCGGGGCGTGGCCGACTGCGAGATCGAGCTGTACGGGCCGGACCAGGACATCCACTCGGGTTCCTTCGGCGGTGCGGTGCCCAATCCGGCCACCGTCGCCGCCCGTCTGTTCGCCCAGATGCACGACGCCGATGAGCGGGTGACGATTCCCGGTTTCTACGACGGGATCGAGGAACTGACCGACACCGAGCGCGCGCTGATCGCCGAGCTGCCGTTCGACGAGTCCGAGTGGCTGCGCACCGCGAGGTCGTACGGCACCTCGGGCGAAGCCGGGTACTCCACGCTGGAGCGGGTCTGGGCGCGTCCGACCGCGGAGCTCAACGGTATCGGGGGCGGCTACCAGGGGCCGGGCGGGAAGACGATCATCCCGGCCAGCGCCCAGCTGAAGATCTCCTTCCGGCTGGTCTCGGGGCAGGACCCGTACCAGGTGCAGGCCGCAGTCAAGGACTGGGTCATGGCTCGGGTCCCGGCGGGAATCCGGCACGACATCACCTTCGGTGCGCCCACCCGGCCGTGCCTGACGCCGCTGGACCATCCGGCGTTGCAGTCCGTGGTCCGTGCCATGGGCCGGGCCTTCGGCCAGAAGGTGCGCTACACCCGGGAGGGCGGATCGGGGCCCGCGGCGGACCTCCAGGACGTCCTGGGCGCGCCCGTGCTGTTCCTGGGCATCTCGGTGCCGTCCGACGGGTGGCACTCCGTCAACGAGAAGATCGAACTCGACCTCCTCTTCAAGGGCGTCGAGACCACCGCCTACCTGTGGGCCGACCTGGGCTCGCACTGGACACCCGCCTGACCCCGGAAGCGGCCTGGGCCCTTGACCCCGCCGCTTCTGGGTAGCCGCGCCCGCACGCGTACCGTCCACATCCACCGGGGGAGTTGGAAGCACCTGTGAGCATCTCGATCGAACACGGCGATCTCGTCGCCGACCGTCCTCTCGCGCTCTGTGTACCGAGCGCCATCGACCGTGCGGCCCACCACCGCCTCGACGAGGCCTGGCTGGCCGCCGCATGGAGCCACCCGACGACCCGGGTCTTCGTGGTCTCCGGCGGCCAGGTCCTGATCGACGACACCGCGGACGGCGGTTCGGAGCTGGTGATGACACCGGCCTTCGAGGCTCCTCCGACCGAGACCCACCGGTACTTCCTCGGCACGGATGCGGAGGGCGTGCGCTATTTCGCGCTACAGAAGGACTCGCTGCCGGGCCGGATGGACCAGTCCGCGCGCCCGGCCGGACTGCGCGAGGCCGGGCTGCTGCTCTCCCCTCGCGACGCCGGACTCATGGTGCACGCGGTCGCCCTGGAGAACTGGCAGAGGTTGCACCGCTTCTGTTCCCGCTGCGGCGAGCGCACCGTGGTGGCGGCGGCCGGGCACATCCGTCGCTGTCCGGCCTGCGGCGCCGAGCACTACCCGCGTACCGACCCCGCGGTGATCATGCTGGTCACCGATGCCGAGGACCGTGCCCTGCTCGGTCGGCAGGTGCACTGGCCCGAGGGCCGTTTCTCCACGCTGGCGGGGTTCGTCGAGCCGGGGGAGTCGATCGAGCAGTCCGTGATCCGTGAGGTGTGGGAGGAGGCGGGTGTCACGGTCGGCGAGGTGGAGTACATCGCTAGCCAGCCCTGGCCGTTCCCGTCGAGCCTGATGCTGGGTTTCATGGCCCGGGCCACCTCCGACGAGATCAACGTGGACGGCGAGGAGATCCAGGAGGCGCGGTGGTTCTCGCGCGATGAGCTGAGCCGGGCCTTCGAGACGGGTGAGGTCCTGCCGCCCGGCGGCATCTCGATCGCCGGGCGGCTCCTGGAACTCTGGTACGGCAAGCCGCTTCCGCAGCCGCGTTCCGCTTCGTAACCGGGCGACCGCCCGTGGTGGCATCCGGTCGGGCTTTCCGCCCCGCGCCCGCTGCCGCCGGTTGCGGGCCGGCCGTCCTTCCGCGGCGGCCGGCCCGACTTCCGTCGAGGTAGTTTCAGCCGGCCCCGGCGATGACCTCAAGCGCTGGTCGGGGTGCCCGCCCGAGGAGATCGCGCAGCTCGGTTCCGGTGCGGCCCAGGAAGCCGGCGGCGATCGCCGAGTAGGTGCCGATCAACATCGGCACCTGGAAGGGCGGGGTGCCGGCTGCGGTGAACAGATCTCGGACCGCGGCCAGCTCCAACGGTGCGTAGCTGACCCGCTCGCCGTGGGCCCGGGCCAGCTGCTGGCCACCCACGGCATGTTCCCCGACCAGCTCGTAGGTGCGTCCAGCGTGCTCGGGGGCTTCAGTCACCACCCGGACCGCGGCCTCGGCGAGGTCTTCCCGCGTGACGGCCGCGACCTGGCCGTCGGCCAGGGGCGCGGTCAGTATGCCGTCCGGGGAGGGGGCCGTGATCTGGGCGATCAGCTCGGCGTAGAGACCGTTGCGCAGGATCGTCCAGTCCATGGCGCTCTGCTGCAGCCGGCGTTCGGTCCATCGGTGCGGCAGGGCATACGGCAGGTGGTCGCCGGCGGCAGTGAGGCTGGTGTACACGACATGACTCACTCCGGACCGCTCGGCGGCTTCGATGGCACGTTGGTGGCGGGCGATGACGCAGTCGTCCTCGCCGTGGCCGGCGGAGATCAACAGCAGCAGTCTGACGTCTGCGAAGCCCGTGTCCAGGGTGCGCGGATCGTCGAAGTCGACCGCGCGGACCGGAAGCGCCGTGTGGAGGCGGTCCGGGGCGCGGGTTCCCAGCACCACGTCGGTGCGTTCGGACAGTCGCGCTGCGATCAGTGAACCGAGGGCGCCTGCGGCGCCGGTGACCAGGATCAACGGAAGTCTCCCCGCGGGTAGGTTCTCTTCAGTAACCAGCAACATGCTGCGGGGCTGAGGGGCAACGGCGAAAGAAGGCACTTCGATGTCAGTGAGGCACACGGAGGTAACCAGCGGGTCGGTCGTCACCTGCGGCGATGAGCACGAGGACTGTGGGATCCGCGAGGTCCTGGACCGGATCGGCGACAAGTGGTCCGTGCTGGTCGTGGTCGAGCTCGCGCAGGGCATGCGGCGGTTCCGTCAGCTCCAGCGTGCCGTTCCCGGTATCTCCCAACGCATGCTGACACTGACCCTGCGCCGCCTGGAACGGGACGGGTTGATCAGCAGGACCGTGCGGCCGACCGTCCCACCGCAGGTCGAGTACGAGCTCACGTCGACCGGTCACAGCCTCACCCACTTGGTGAGGGCCCTCGCTGACTGGTCCGCGGAGCACCGGGCGGCCATCGGGCAGGCCCGGCGCGAGTGGGACGAGGCGAACCCCGGCTCTTCGATTCGCTGAGGGGCGGGGGCGACGATCCGTCTCTGAGCGCGCCTGTCTACCGCCGGCTCTGATACGAGGCTCCGTTCGTGCTTCCGCTTCGGCTTCCGTTTCGCTTCCGCTTCGGCCCCGGTGGCGTTCTGGAGGCGAAAGCGGTGCCGGGCAGCATCACGCCCCGCCGGGAGCGGCCCGCCGGGGCGTGTGTGGTGGAGCGCGCCGTGGCGCCCGGTCAGACGGCGAGTGCCTGCTTGACCTGGGCCAGTGAGGGGTTGGTCATGACGGACTCGGAGCCCGAGGTGGCGATGACCTTGACGGTCGGGACCGTCTGGTTGCCGCCGTTGGCCTTCTCGACGAACGCCGCCGAGTCGGGGTCCTGCTCGATGTTGATCTCGGTGTACGCGATGCCCTCGCGGTCCAGCTGGCTCTT
Source organism: Streptomyces sp. NPDC006879 (assembly GCF_042869595.1). Classification (NCBI taxonomy): domain Bacteria; kingdom Bacillati; phylum Actinomycetota; class Actinomycetes; order Kitasatosporales; family Streptomycetaceae; genus Streptomyces; species Streptomyces sp. NPDC006879. Next base: position 141,185 of record NZ_JBIAGC010000009.1, on the reverse strand, counting down.
CAGCCGGCGGCAGTAGCCGCACCAGGTGGTGCTGTACATCGTCACAGAACCCTGATCCATGGTCGTGCGCTCCTCTTGGTACGGGAAGGTGGGGCAGTTCCGAAGTCTCGAACGCGCGGCACCCGGCAAGCATTCCCGGTGCTCTCATAGGAAGAAGGCGGGACGCCTGTGGACAACTTTCCCTTCGCCCCCGGTGGACCTGAGAGCATGGCGGGGTGACAGCAGCAACGCACTCCTCTTCCTTCCCGGCCGCCGCAGAATCGCCGGACGCCGTGCTCGCGGGCCTCGACCCCGAGCAGCGTGAGGTGGCCACCTCGCTCAGCGGCCCGGTGTGCGTGCTCGCGGGAGCCGGGACCGGCAAGACCCGGGCGATCACCCATCGGATCGCATACGGGGTGCACGCCGGCGTCCTCCAGCCGGCCAGTGTGCTCGCCGTCACCTTCACCCAGCGGGCGGCCGGCGAGATGCGCGGTCGTCTGCGGGGACTGGGAGCCGGCGGGGTGCAGGCCCGCACCTTCCACTCAGCCGCGCTGAGGCAGCTCCAGTACTTCTGGCCGAAGGCCGTCGGTGGTGAGTTGCCGCGGTTGGTCGAGCGCAAGATCCAGCTCGTCGCCGAGTCCGCCGCGCGCTGCCGGCTCCGACTCGACCGCAATGAGCTGCGCGATGTCACCGGCGAGATCGAGTGGTCCAAGGTCACCCAGACCGTGCCGGCCGACTATCTGGCCGCCGCGGTCAAGGCCGGGCGCGAGGTCCCGCGGGACGCAGCGGAGATCGCGCAGATCTACGGGCTCTACGAGCAGCTGAAGCGCGATCGAGGCATGATCGACTTCGAGGACGTGCTGCTGCTGACCGTGGGAATCCTCCAGGACCGCTCGGACATCGCCGACCAGGTCCGCCGTCAGTACCAACATTTCGTCGTCGACGAGTACCAGGACGTCAGCCCGCTCCAACAGCGCCTGCTCGACCTCTGGCTCGGTGACCGTGACAGCCTGTGCGTGGTCGGCGACGCGAGCCAGACGATCTACTCCTTCACCGGGGCCACCCCCGACCATCTACTCAACTTCCGCACACGCCATCCCCAGGCCACCGTGATCCGCCTGGTCCGCGACTACCGGTCCACGCCCCAGGTGGTCCATCTGGCGAACGGCCTGCTCAGCCAGGCCCGCGGCCGGGCCGCCGAGCACCGGCTGGAGTTGCTCTCCCAACGCGAGCCCGGTCCGGAGCCCACCTTCACCGAGCATTCCGACGAGCCCGCCGAAGCCGAGGGCGTGGCCCACCGCATCCGCGAGCTCATCGCCACAGGCGTGCCCGCCGGCGAGATCGCCGTGCTCTACCGGATCAACGCACAGTCCGAGGTGTACGAGCAGGCCCTCGCGGACGCCGGGGTCCCGTACCAGTTGCGTGGTGCCGAGAGGTTCTTCGAGCGGCAGGAGGTGCGCCGGGCCATTCAGGCGCTGCGCGGCGCGGCCCGCTTCGGCGGCAACGATCCGCTTCTGGAAGAGGTCGTGGACCTGGCCTCCCAGGTCCGTGCGGTCCTGAGCGGCAACGGCTGGAGCACGGAACCGCCCGCGGGCTCCGGAGCCGTGCGCGACCAGTGGGAGTCCCTGGCCGCCCTGGTGCGCCTCGCCGAGGACTTCGCTCGGGCTCGTCCTGGGGCCGCCCTGGCGGACCTGGTCGCCGAACTCGATGAGCGCGCCGCGGCTCAGCACGCTCCGACGGTCCAGGGCGTCACCCTGGCCTCGTTGCACGCGGCGAAGGGCCTGGAATGGGACGCGGTCTTCCTGGTCGGGCTGAACGAGGGCATGGTCCCGATCACCTATGCCAAGAGCGACGAGCAGATCGAGGAAGAGCGCCGCCTGCTGTACGTGGGCGTCACCCGGGCCAGGCTCCATCTGCACTTGTCCTGGGCCATCTCCCGAGCTCCGGGGGGTAGGGCCTCCCGGCGTCCCAGTCGGTTCCTGAACGGCCTGCGGCCCGGCTCCTCCGCTTCCGGTAGGGGCCCGGCGGGTCCCGAGGGAGGAACACGCAAACGCGGCAGGCGCGGACCGGTGCAGTGCCGGGTGTGCGGCAAGACACTGACCGACGCCGGTGAGATGAAGCTCATGCGTTGCGATGGCTGTCCCTCGGACATGGACGAGGGCCTTTACGAGCGACTGCGTCAGTGGCGTTCGGGCCAGGCCAAGGAGCTCGGCCAGCCCGCGTACTGCGTCTTCACGGACAAGACGCTGATGGCCATCGCCGAGGCGGTGCCCGCCAGCGAGGGAGAGCTCACGATGATCTCCGGGGTCGGCGGTCGGAAGCTGGACCGGTTCGGAGCCGATGTTCTGGCGATCTGCGCAGGCGAGGAGCCTGCGGAGGAGGGGTCTGACGATGCGTAGAAACTCGTCAGAAAAATAGTTTGCGCATGCCCCGCGAATCCCCATAGGTTCTTAACCACGGGGAGAGCGGCTTCTTCGAAGCCCTGCCTTCGTGCTCTACTGAGCTGTACTTATCCGAATACGCATGGGACAGGCCCCAGGGCCACCGTCCCCGAGACGCCGAGAGGAGGCGAGACCAGTGACCAGCTTCAAGACCTTCACCAAGATGACCGATCGCTCGGTTGCCGCCTCCTGCCTGCTCGGCCTCTCCACCACTGCCTCGACCCGTGGCACCGAACTGTTCTCCGTGATTCCCGCTGGCAGCCTGGCGTCCCTGGCCTGCCTGCCGCCCAAGCGGGAGCGCAATGAACGACCGACCCAGGCACCGGTGGCAGTAATGGCGGCACAGGCTCTGGTCTATGCCCCTGCGGCAGCCGGTGCCGGATTCCCGAAGCAGACGACGCAGCACCACACGATGTGGGCCTTCCGTGGGCTCGAACCCTGGAGTGATCCAGTCTGATCGCCTGATCAGGCCGGCGCCTTCAGGGCCGCGGAACCCAACCGGGATCCGCGGCCCTTCTGTTTGTCCCCGACCGGGGCTACGGAACGAGGGCCCGGGACGAAGGACCCGGTACCAGCCGAACACCGGCCTCACCTGGCCGGACCGAAAAGACGAGGAACAAAACCACCGTGCAACTCGAAGCGCACGCCCCGTCCGTACCGCTCGCCCAGACGATCTCCCCGCCCGCAGTTCCGGAGGACCACGCTTTGACCCCGCTTACGGCGCTCACCGCGCTCGACGACGCCATCGAAAACCTCGGTGTACCCGTTCCCTGCCGTTCCTACGACCCGGAGGTCTTCTTCGCCGAGTCTCCGGCCGACGTGGAGTACGCCAAGTCGCTCTGCCGGACCTGCCCGCTGGTCGAGGCCTGCCTCGCCGGCGCCAAGGAGCGCCGTGAGCCTTGGGGCGTCTGGGGTGGCGAGCTCTTCGTGCAGGGCGTCGTCGTTGCCCGCAAGCGGCCCCGTGGCCGCCCGCGCAAGAACCCGGTCACGGCATGAACGCCACCGGCACGATCGATCGCCCTCATACGCACGAACCCCTGAAGCAGGCCCCGATGACCCTTCCCATGATCGAGCCCTCCGGCTCCGTGATCGCAGACTTCACCACCACCGGCGCGAACACCTCGCGTCAGAACAGGACCCGCGAGATGCAACTCATTCCAGAAGCCCTGGCACGTGCGCATATGCACGAACGCATGCGTGAATCGGATGCGGAGCGTCGTGCCGTACGCCTGATCGCCGCGCGTCGTATGCAGCGTCGGGCGGAGCGCATGTCGCTGCGCGCCCGCCGCGCGCTGGCGATGGCCGTCATGCAGTAACCGAACGGCAGGCGCCCCCCAGGGACCGCCCTGGGGTACTCGGTTGTCTTTCGTGGGGGTCGGGCCGTACGGTCCGACCCCCACGGGGCGTTGCTACCGGGCAGCGGCGAGCGTGCGGAGCTATCGTCGGTGGGTGGACGAGCAGACTCCTGACCCAACTCGGCGGGGTGGCGGAACTGACACCGTGATGTGCTTCCGCTGTGCCACCGCCTCCCCGACTGAGCCGCCTCCGCCTACCTGGGTGTGCTCGGTTGAGAACGGCAAGCGATGTTACTTCTGTGAAGCCTGTTCCCGAGCCCATCTACGCGCCATCGAAGGGCGCCTGGACTCCGCCTGGTGGTAACCCAGCCCCTCACCCTTCCAAGACTCCCTCCGCGAGCGGCGCCGCGCCGAACCCCGGGAGCCACTCCTCAAGCTCTTCGCGTAGCCGTACCGTCGCACCCAACTGGCACAGCACCCCGATCGTGCTCAATGTGACACGGTGGATGAGCAGGTAGGACGGGGGCAGATTCAGGCGCTTCGCCAGCTGAGAGGCAGGGGAGCGCGGGTCGGCAACCCGGGCCGCCTGGCTGCGCATCCAGCTTCGGGAGAACGTGAACTCCGCCACAGCCGCAGGCTCGATGATCGGCCTCAGATAGTCCAACACGGCGTCCGGATCGAGTTCCACGGACTCCTTGACGAACCCCTCCGCACACAACCGCTCGTACACCGAGCCCGCATCGCCGTCCAGCGTGAGGCGCAGTGATCGGCCGATTGTCTCCGGTAGGCCGTCAGGGAGGCGGTCGACGGTTCCGAAGTCGAGGACACCCAGCCGAGCCGTCTCGTGGCGCCCGTCGGGGCCGACCAGCAGCCGGAAGTTGCCTGGGTGCGGGTCGGCATGCAACAGGCCGGTGCGCGCTGGGCCGGAGAAGAGGAAGCGCGCGAGCAACTGCCCGGCCCGATCGCGCTGCTCCTGGCTGCCTTCAAGTATTACTTCGGCGAGCGGTATGCCGTCCATCCATTCGGTGACGAGCACCTGCGGTCCGACCTGGACCACATCAGGGACGAACACGTCCGGGTCGTCCGCGAACAGGGCCGCATGAGCCCGCTGTGCCTCCGCCTCCAAGAGGTAGTCGAGTTCCTCCGCAACTCGCTCACGGAGCTCCAAGATCAGCGGCTTGATGTCCATACCCGGGATCAGTGGTCCGAGCATCTTGGCGAAACGGCCCAGTTGGGTCAGATCCGACAGCAGCGCCTCGCCTGCTCCCGGGTACTGCACCTTCACGGCGACCGCCCGGCCGTCGTGCCACACAGCGCGGTGCACCTGTCCGATGGAAGCGGCTGCAGCGGGCTTGTCCTCGAACTCCCTGAACAGGTCCCGCCAGTGCGGGCCCAGACGTTCTGCGAGCAGCTGGTGGACGGTCCCGCTTGGCATGGGAGGGGCCGCTTCCTGGAGTTTCGTCAGCGCGGCCCGGTAGGGGCCGGCGATGTCCTCAGGTAGAGCGGACTCGAAGACGGACAGGGCCTGTCCGAACTTCATCGCTCCGCCCTTGAGCTCTCCGAGCACCTTGAAGAGCTGCTCCGCTGTGCGCTGTTGAAGTTCTCTTGCCACCAACTCCGCTGATTTGCCGCCGATTCGCCTGCCCAGCCCCCAGGTGGCCCGACCCGCGATGCCCAAGGGCAGCGCGGCCAACTTCGCGGTACGAGTGACCGCTTTCCGGGGAAGATCCGACATGCGCCCCTCCAGTTCCCAGGCAGCCGCGCCGCGGTCGGCGGCTACGTGGCCATTGTGTCCTGTGACGTCGGCAAGTTGGACTCCTTCTTCTCCTGGAGTCCTGCCGCTGCCCCACAGGGACACTGGGCGTGCGGTCGCAGGGGAGTGGAACGCCAGTCGAGTACCGGCAGCGTCACTTCCCAGCGGGCTCCGGTGGAAGCCGGCAGATCCCCGTCCAGGAAGGCCAGTGCGTGTGCGGCGGCAAGCCCGGCCACAGCGGCGGCCAGCGCGAGATCGCAGGCGGGCGCCGGTCTGGATCGCGGGAGCCGCCACTGCACCAGCATCCGGGCCCACGCCTCGTCTTGGTCTTGGCGTTCTCGCTCCACACAGCCCGCGCAAGCCGTGCCGCCGGGGAGGACCAGTGGCCCGACCATCCCGGTGGCTTCCAGAACTCCCGCGTAGAGGTGAGGGGTGCCCGCGGCGATCCACCCTTCGGCCGCCGCCGTCTCCGGTGCGTATGCACCGAGCCCGTCCCTGGGCGCGACCACCACCAGGGCGGGGCCGTGCGGGGTGCCCGATCTGGACTCCGTGGTGGCCCGAGCCGACGGCCCGGGCGAGGCCTCCCGGACCGAACGGTGGGCTGCCGGGCCCCTCAGCTCACCGAGGGATCGGGCGGAGAGCCCGCCGGGTGCCACGTCGGCGGGCTCCACGCGCCCGCCGTCCAGGACCTCCACGTGCCCGATCCCGGCACCCGAGAGGAGGGCGGCGATCACGGCGCCGACCCGGCCTGCCCCCCGCACCTGCACCCGTATGGCGCTGCGGGCCGCAAGAGTCCGCAGAGCGCTCCCCGGCTCGGGTCTCATCAGGGAGAGTGAGGCGAGATCGGGACGCAATCGGTCAAGCGTCTCGGAATGTTCGCGCAACGCCTGTGCGGCGGGACCGCCCCGAGTGAGGTCCTCCACCAGCCCGGCCCGGGCCAGGCCGCGCACGAGGTCGTCGGCCCGACCCTCGCAGAGATTCAACGCGCGGGCCTCGGCTCGGAGCATCGACATGCCCCGGGTGCCGTCCAGGGAGCCGAGGAAGCAACCCGCGCCCGGGTCCAGCGGTCCCACCGTGATCGCGTGCGCCGGAGTGATACCGCACTGCACCGTGTTCAGATCCCGCCAGGCGCGCCGTAGTGCGGGCTTCATCATCGGATACATCTTCCCCACCCCTTCCCCGTCCCAGCCCGTGCGGCGTGCCCGGGCCATCGCCATCGGAGCGTTCCTGCCCCACCTCCGCAGCATGCCCGGGTCTCAGAAGATCTGCCCGGAGTTATCCACAAGAGGTGCCATTTCCTCTTACTAGTCATATTTGGGTTGTTCGGCATGGCGGGCTGATCGCCGCGGAAGGGGGCGGGAGTCGGGACTTCGGCCAGGGCGAGGGGGTACCGTCGAGGCGTGCCCGCCGACCCCTCCCGCCGCTCCACCCCGCCGCTGCGCAGTGCGACCGGCCAGTCGCCCCGTAAGAACACGGCATCGAGCGCCGTCGAGGTGCGCCGGAGCGCGCGCCGGCGCCGCACCGTATCCGCATACCGTGAAGGTGACCGGACGATCGTCCTCATCCCGGCCCGGATGTCGGAGGCCGAAGAGCAGCGCTGGATCGCAGTGATGCTGGACAAGCTCGCGGCTCAGGAGAGCAAGAGGGTCCTCGGTGATGACGAACTGAGCGAGAGGGCGGCACGTCTGTCAGGGCAGCACCTCGGCGGTCGCGCGCGTCCTCGGTCGGTGCGCTGGGTGACCAACCAGAACACCCGCTGGGGTTCTTGTACTCCGGCGGAGGGCAGCATCCGCCTCTCGCACCGCCTTCAGGGGATGCCCGAGTACGTCGTCGACTACGTGTTGTTGCACGAACTCGCCCACCTGCTGGTACCCGGGCACGGGCCGGACTTCTGGCGGTTGCTGGAGGGGTACCCCCGCACTGAGCGGGCCCGCGGCTACCTTGAGGGGGTCGTGGCCGCCGACCGGTTGCCCCATGTGCCCACCGCCCGTGGCGAGTAGGGGTGCTTGCCATCGAGGCAGAGGGGCAACCATCCCCGTGACCGGAGTGTTGTGTACCGGGTCGGTACCAGCGTCGCCTCCGGCCTCGTTCCGGCGTTAGCCTGGCGCGAATACATCAGCTCCGGGATGGGGGACGGGCTTCCGCATGGCGAGGGAATTCCAACGCGGCCACAAGGCCAAGGTCAGTGATCTGACCGCCGGTACGGACCTGTACGTGGGCGTGCAGATCTCGGCGCCGGGAGTCACGTTCGACATCAGTTGCTTCGGCCTTGATGCGGATGAACGACTGTCGGACGACCGGTACTTCATCTTCTTCAACCAGCCGAAGTCCCCGGAGGAGTCCGTCCAACTCCTCGGGACGCAAGCCGGCGACACCGAGTCGTTCCGAGTGACGCTGGACCGGGTGCCCGAAAACGTCCACCGACTGTCCTTCACGGCGACCGTCGACGGCGGCGGGCAGATGTCTCAGATCGCTCCGGGCTACATCAGGATCGTGGCCGGCGGCGAGGAGGTCGTACGGTACTCCTTCACCGGATCGGAGTTCAGCACCGAGCGCGCCGTGATGTTGGGCGACTTCTACCTCAAGGACGTCTGGCGCTTCGCTGCCGTCGGACAGGGGTTCGACGGCGGGCTTGAGGCGCTGCTCAAGAACTTCGGCGGTGAAGTGGCCGAGGAGGAACCGGCTGCCGCGGCCCCACCGCAGGCCGCTGCCGCTCCTGCCTTCGCCGTGCCGGGCTTCGCCCCGCCGCTCCAGCCGGCGGCTCCGCAGGCCGTGTCACCGCCTCCAGCTCCCTCGCCGCCGGCACACCCCGCTCCGGCTACGGCGCCGGTCCCGCCCCCTGCGCCCGCCGCACCCGTGCAGACGCCCACGTACCCGCAGGCGCCGGTCCCGGCGCCGTACGGGCAACCCGTGCCTGCGGTGCAACAGCCTCCCTTCGGGCAGGCGCCGGCGCCCTTCCCCGGGCAGCACACGCCGCCCGTCCCCGGAGGGTTCCCGCAACAAGGCGGCCCCGCCCCCCAGCAGGCCGCTGCCGGGCTGGCCGCCGCGCTCGCGCCGTACAAGGAAGCGGCCACCGGTGTGCGGTGGACACCACAGAACCAGCAGCTCATGCGGGTCGACCTGGGCGTCGGAGGTCAGGCGGTCCTGGCCCGACAGGGCAGCATGGTGCTGTATCAAGGCAAGGTCGACTTCAGCTACAAGTCGGCGGGGTTCGCAGGCCGGATCGTGGGCAACGCCACCGGCCAGGAGATGCAGCTGATGCGCTGTACCGGCCGCGGGCAGGTCTTCTTCGCCGAGGACGCCACTCACCTGCACTCGGTCGAGTTGCAGGGTGACGCCCTGTGCGTGTCCGCCGAGAACGTCCTCGCCTTCGACGAGTCCCTCCAATACGAGGTCCGCCGCATCGAAGGACACGGCATTCCCGGTGGAGCCCTGTTCACGATGCAGTTCCAGGGAACCGGAACCGTCGTGGTCAAAACGCACGGCACCCCGGTGGTGCTCCCCGTGACCCCCACGACCTTCGCCGACAGCAACGCCGTCGTCGCCTGGTCCGCGGGATCACAGGTGATCCTTTCCAGCCAGGTCCGACTGCGCCGCAACGCCTATCCGGGCCACAGCGGGGAAACCGTGAACCTCCAGTTCCGCGGCGCCCCCGGCAATTTCATCGTCGTCCAGCCCTACGAGGTCTGAGGGAGCCCGTCATGAACCAGCAACTCGCGGGCTACGTCCCGACCCCCGTCGCGGCCCGCATGGAGAACCACGGCAGCAGCATGCTGAAGGTGGCCATGCAGAGCGGGCAGGACCTCTTCGCCCGCTCCGGCTCGATGATCGCGTACGAGGGATTCATCCAGTACGAACCCAACCCGCCGGCGGTGCGGCAGCTGGCCTCGCAGTGGATCACGGGGGAGTCGGCGCCCCTGATGAAGTGCAGCGGCGACGGCCTGCTCTACCTTGCCGACTACGGTGCGGACGTGGTGGTGATCAACCTGAACGACGACTCGCTCTCCGTCAACGGCACCAATCTTCTTGCCTTCGACGCACACCTGCGCTGGGGCGTGGAGAAGGTCAAGGGCCTCGCCAAGTTCGCCGGCCAGGGGCTGTTCAACGTCCAGGTCTCCGGTACCGGCTGGGTGGCGCTCACTTCCCGCGGGACGCCAATCGTCGTTGACTGCGGTAGCGGTGAGGACGAGACCTACGTGGATCCCGACGCGCTCGTCGCCTGGTCTCCGAACCTCAAGGTCAAGGGCAAGCGGAGCTTCAAGGCGTCCTCGATGATCGGACGCGGCAGCGGAGAGGCCTACCAGATGGCCTTCTCGGGCCAGGGCATCGTCGTCGTACAACCGAGCGAGGACAGCACCGACCGGCTTCGGGCCCGGGGCTGAGGGAGCGGACACACACCATGCAAAGTGCACTCTTCAGTCACACCGAGAACCCTTCCCAGGACCGGTACGCCGTACAGAACCCGCAGTTGCTGCGGGTGGCCCTCACCGGCTCTGACGACGTCCTGGCCCGCAAGGGCGCCATGGTGGCCTACCAGGGGCTCGTCGACTTCGACGGCGAGTACCAGAGCAGCAGCCAGCAGCGGGCCCGCGCACACACAGGCGAAGGCCTGGACCTGATGCGGTGCTCGGGGCAGGGCACGGTGTACCTGGCCAACCTCGCCCAGTACGTGCACGTCCTCGACGTGACCAGCGAGGGGCTGACGGTCGACAGCAACTACGTCCTTGCCCTGGACTCCACGCTGAACACCGAGGTCATCGCCGTGGACAGCCAGTACGGAATCTCGGGCACCGGCAAGTACCAGTTGAACATCAACGGCCACGGCAAGGTGGCGCTGATGACGTCCGGTCAGCCGCTGATGCTCCAGGTGACCCCCGAGAAGTACGTCAACGTCGACGCCGACGCCATCGTCGCCTGGTCCTCCGGGCTCCGGGTGCAGATGCAGGCCCAGACGCATTCAAGCGGAGTCTGGCGCCGCCGGGGCAACACGGGCGAAGGCTGGGAGCTCAGCTTCCTGGGCCAGGGGTTCGCCCTCGTACAGCCCAGCGAGGTGCTACCGCCCCAGAATGCCCAGATCGGATCGGGTGCGCGCGCCCAGTTCGGCGTGGGACAGCAGGGCGCCTACGGGCAGAACCAGAACAACGCCTGGAGCTGAACAGGGCCGGCCGGGTCTTGGTCGGTGCGTGAGCCCGCCCTGGCCCGGCCGAATCGGCTCTCTCCCGGTGTCCGCACCGCACCTCACGAGGCGCCGGCCAGGCCGGAACCGCGCCCTTACGCATCCGGGCGGGCAGCACGGCCACCCACCCGGTGCGCGGGCCGAGGATCACACGCGCTGGAGGGTCTGCTCCAAGAGTCGGACCACCGAGGCGTCGGCGACCTCAGGAACCTCCTCGTAGGAGAACCAGCGCAGGTCGAGCGACTCCTCACTGATCCGGGCCCGGGATCCGGCCGGGGCCAGTGCCGCGTACTGCACGTCCAGATGCCAATGGCAGGGCGAGGGGATCGGATGGCGATCGAGCCGGACCGGCCCGCCCGGCAGGAGCACCAGACCTTCGGAAATGCCTGACTCCTCGCGGGCCTCCCGCAGCGCCGCGCCCTCCAGCGTGGCGTCCTCGGGCTCGCAGTGGCCCCCCATCTGGAGCCACAGCTTGAGCTTTCGGTGCAAGGTCAACAGGACCCGTCGGTTCTCCGGATCGATGACCAGCGCGCTGGCGGTGAGGTGGCCCGCTCCGCAGGCCTTCCACATGGCGTCAGGATGGGCGCCGAGGTGGTCCAGATAGACCTGACGCAGCTCGTGCTGGTCCGGGTACGTCCGCAGCACCCGACACGCGTCTTCGTGCAGGTTCACTTCTCCGGGTCGCCCTTGCCCTCGCCCGCGGCCCCACCGTCGTCCTCGCGCTTCTGCGCGGCCTCACCCAGCATCTTGTCGAGCTCGGAGAAGTCCAGCTGCTCGCGGTGGACGAACCCGTCCGGGTCGTTCAGATCGGAGGCGGTGGGCAGCATGTCCGGGTGCTCCCACAGCCCGTCCCGGCCGTCCACTCCTCGGGCGTCGGTGAGCGAAGCCCACAGCCGCGAGGCGTCACGCAAGCGGCGCGGTCGCAGCTCCAGGCCGATCAGCGTGGCGAAGGTCTGCTCGGCCGGGCCGCCGGAGGCCCGGCGCCGGCGCAGCGTCTCCCGCAGGGCATCGGCGGAGGCCAGCCGGGGCTTGGCGGCCTCGTGGACCACCGCGTCCACCCAGCCCTCCACCAGCGCGAGGGCGGTCTCCAGACGTGCCAGCGCAGCCTTCTGCTCGGGTGTGTCCTGCGGCTGGAACATGCCGCCCTGCAAGGCTTCCTGGAGCTGCTCGGGGTGGGTCGGATCCAGCTGGCCGACCACGTCCTCCAGCTTGGAGGTATCGACCTTGATTCCCCGGGCGTAGCCCTCGACCGCTCCGAACAGGTGCGAGCGCAGCCACGGTACATGGGCGAAAAGCCGCTGGTGGGCCGCCTCGCGCAGCGCCAGGTACAGCCTGACTTCCTCAGAAGGGACACTGAGGTCCTTGCCGAGGGCCGCGACGTTCAGCGGGAGCAGCGCAGCCTTGCCGGCGGGGCCCAGCGGGAGGCCGATGTCGGTGGAACCGACCACCTCGCCCGCGAGGACGCCCACGGCCTGGCCGATCTGCTGACCGAACATGGCCCCGCCCATGGAGCGCATCATCCCCAGCAGCGGGCCTGCCATGGCCTGCATCTCCTCGGGAAGCACATCGCCCATGGCCGCTCCGACGCGCTCGGCCACCGGATCGACCAGCTCGCGCCAGACCGGCAGCGTGGCCTCCACCCACTCGGCGCGGCTCCAGGCGACCGCGACGGAGGCGCCAGAGGGCAGCGAGGTGACGTCGTCCAGCCACAGGTCCGCCAGCCGCACGGCCTCCTCGACGGCGGCCCGCTCGGCGGGGCCGGTGCTGGAGTCCTTGACGCCGTCAGCGGTGCCCCGGGCGACGGTCTGCCGGGCGATGTCCTTGGCCATGTCCCAGTTCACGGGACCGCCCTCGTAGCTCAGCATCTGCCCCAGCTGCTGGAACGCGGCACCAAGATCGTTCGGGTTCATCGACCCGAACATGGCGGCGAAGGGATTGTCGCCCGCGCCGGGGCCGAAGCCGAACGGACCGCCGGGACCCTCGCCACCGGGCTTGCCCTTGCCGTCGCCGTCCTCCGGCTCCTCCGGCGGAAGACCGAATCCGAATGGGGTGTCACTCACGGGTTTCCTCGGCTCGTAGGGCCACCGGCATCGACGCCGGCGGCGGTTGCCCGACAACACCACCCAGCGTAGACACCTGGGCCCGCATCCGGGCTCGGTGCTCCGCCGACTCCCGGCCTGCGGCAGGATGGACGTCACCTGGTTGGTACGCGTCACTGCGCGTGCCTACTGAAGACAACCGCTGGAGACGCCCGGTGAGTTCCCCAGATCCGCACGTTCGCGTAGCGCGAAACAGCTCGGCCCCGGCCGCCCGTGGCCCCGTCATCGCGGTCACCGGCGCCGCTTCCGGCATCGGCGCCGCCCTGGTGGCGCGCCTGGCCGAGTCCGACGAGGTCAGACAGGTCCTCGCGATCGATGAGCGGCGCGGAGAGTGTGCCGCCGCGCAGTGGCACGTCCTCGACGTGCGGGATCCCGCGATCGCCGAGAAGCTGCGCGGCGCAGACGTGGTCGTGCACCTGGCCTTGGACCTCGACCTGGAGAGCGATCCGGCCTCCCGCACCGCCTACAACGTCCGCGGCACCCAGACCGTACTGACCGCCGCCGCGGCGGCGGGGGTGCACCGTGTGGTGCTGTGCACCTCGGCGATGGTCTACGGAGCGTTGCCGGACAACGACGTTCCGCTCTCCGAGGACGCCGAGCTGCGCGCCACCGCGGAGGCCACCGGCGTGGGCGACCTGTTGGAGATCGAGCGTCTGGGCCGGCGCGCGCCCCGCGCACACCCGGGCCTCAACGTGACCGTCGTACGTCCCGCGACCCTGGTGGGCGGCACGGACACGGCGCTGACCCGGTACTTCGAGTCACCGCGGCTGCTGGTCGTCGCGGGCTCCCGACCCTCCTGGCAGTTCTGCCACGTCGAGGACCTGGTGAGCGCGCTGGAGTACGCGGCCCTGGAGAAGGTCGAGGGAGAGCTCGCGGTGGGCTGCGAGGGATGGCTGGAACAGGAGGAGGTCGAAGAGCTCAGCGGAATCCGCCGCATGGAGCTGCCCTCCGCGGTGGCGCTCGGCGCGGCAGCGCGTCTGCACCGGATCGGACTGACACCTTCGCCCGCCGGTGACCTCGCCTACACCATGCACCCGTGGGTGGTGAGCGTCGGAGGACTGCACGACGCCGGCTGGCGGCCCCGCTGGACCAACGAGGAGGTGCTCGCCGAGCTCCTGAAGGAGGTGGCCGGCCGGCACACGGTCGCGGGTCGGCGGCTCGGGCGCAAGGACGCCACCGCCGCCGGTGCGGCGGGTGCCACGGTCGCGCTGCTCGGCACGGCGGCGCTCGTCCGGCGGGCGCGCAAGGCACGCCGTCGCATCTGAAGCAGGGGCTGCGTCCGGTCGCCCGTCCGCCGGCTCGTAGGAGGCTCCATACGGGCAACCCTTAGCCCCGGTCGAAACGGCTATTCCACCCGGTCCACGGCGTGCGGCACGATGGACCACATGGCACTGACCTTTGACCACCCCGGTGAGCGAGCAGCGGCGGACCCCATCCGGCTGCTCGAAATCCGTGAGACCCCGCTCTCCCTCGACGAGGTCTTCAAGGCGGTCGGGGACGACGCCGCCGGCGGCACCGCTCTGTTCGTCGGGACCGTGCGCAACCACGACGGCGGAGCGGACGTGGACGCGCTGGGCTACTCCTGCCACCCGACGGCCGAGGCCCGGATGCGGCAGATCGCCGCGCGCGTGGTGGCCGAGTTCCCCGTCCGCGCCCTGGCAGCCGTCCACCGGGTGGGCGATCTGCGGGTGGGAGATCTCGCCGTGGTGGTCGCCGTGTCCTGTCCGCACCGGGGGGAAGCGTTCCAGGCCTGCCGAAAGCTCATCGACGACCTCAAGCACGAGGTCCCGATCTGGAAGCACCAACGGTTCTCGGACGGCACCGAGGAGTGGGTGGGCGCCTGCTGAGGCCACCTGTCGGAGGGCTCCGGGGTGCCCGCGGGAGGGCCGGGCGGCGCTTCGGCGGGCCCTGACCGGGACCGTTGGGGCCTCATCCGATTTGCGTAACCCGCCTCCTGATAAGAGCGTTGTAGCACCGAGAACCCAGGCGCTCACGATCAAGGGGTAGGGAGGATCGGAATGGCCTCACTTGCATGGCTTCTGATTCCGTCGTTCGCTGCCATCGGAGCCGCGATATGGGGCGGCTGGGCCGCCCGCGATCGCACCTCCGGTGACATATCCGAGCTCGCGGGCTACGCCCGGTTCCGCGAAGCGATGGAGAAGACGCCCTCCGGTTCCGACGCCGTCTGATGCGTCCCGGGGAAGGTGTCCCTGCGCAACCCCCTTACGGCCCGGCCCCACAGGCCCCTTCACAGGCACGTCCCGTACTGTCGTTCCATGCCACGGCGCACCGCGACGATGCTCGCTTCCACCCTGATGCTGTTCGCGCTGCTCTGTGTGGGGCTGTTCATGAAGGTCCCGTACTCCGAGATGAGCCCGGGGCCGACCGTGAACACCCTGGGAGAGGCGAGGGGCGAGGCGGTACTCCAGATCTCGGGTCGCAAGACCTACCCCACCAGTGGTCACCTCAACATGACGACGGTCCGGGTCACCGGGGCCGACTACGAGATGAACCTGCTGGAAGCCGTCTTCGGCTGGTTGTCCCACGACAACGTCGTGGTCCCGCACGAGAACCTCTACCCGGGCGGGAAGACCGAGGAGCAGTCGACTCAGGAGAACGCCGAGGAGTTCAGCCAGTCCCAGGAGAGCGCCAAGGTGGCGGCGCTGCGCCAGCTGGACATCCCGGTGACCGCCCGCGTGATCGTTTCCTCCGTGGTCAAGGGGGCTCCCGCGGAAAACAAGCTGCATGCCGGTGACGTCATCCGGGCCGTGGACGGCCAGCCGGTGACCAAGCCGGCGGACGTAGCCGCGCTGGTCACCAAGCACCAACCGGGTGAGCAGGTGAGCTTCACCATCGTGCCGGCCGCGGCGGCAGCCGCCGCGGAGAAGGAGCACAAGGAGGCCACCCGCACCGAGGAGGTCGTGATCACGACCAAGAAGTCACCGGAGACCGGTCGGGCGATCGTCGGCATCCGGGCCGGGACCGACCACACCTTCCCCTTCCAGGTCGACATCAACCTCGCCGATGTCGGCGGTCCCAGCGCCGGCCTCATGTTCGCCCTGGGCATCGTGGACAAGCTGACGCCGCAGGACCTGACCGGGGGGAAGTTCGTGGCCGGCACGGGCACCATCGACGACGCGGGCAAGGTCGGACCGATCGGTGGCATTCAGCTGAAGACGATCGGGGCGCGCGATGCGGGCGCCAGGTACTTCCTGACCCCGCAGGAGAACTGCGCGTCCGCGGCAGCCGACGTCCCCGACGGGTTGACCCTGGTGAAGGTCGCCACCCTCAAGGAGGCGGTTGCGGCCTCGCAGAAGATCGCTGCGGGGGACACGGCGGCGCTGCCGCGCTGTACGGCCTCCTGACCGAACGCCCCGGTGGCCGGCCTCACTGGCATACCGAGACGACCAAGCGCCACCGGTGCCGCGACCGGGAAGGCGCACCGCTCGGTGCGCCCGGCGGGGCACCGGATACCGCGGGCCTTCCGGTGAACCCTCCCGGTCACAGCACCAGGGCGGCCCGCCGTACCCGGCGGGAGCGGGACGACGGTCACGGAGCCTCGCCGCGTTGTCGAGTGGCCCGAACACACCCGGTGGCAAGGGCGGCCTTCTGCCTTGTGACGCACCGCATCTGACGCGGCACGCCGATCCACCGGGTTTTGCCGGACAGTCCTCAGTTGAAGGTCGCGGCGAGCGCTTCGGCCAGTCCCGGCACCAGGTCCGAGCCGGTCAGCACCTCGGTCGAGGAGTCCTTCTCACGCAGCCGCACGGCCGATTCACGGGCCCCGTCGCGCAGGACCGCCACCGTCATCCGCACCTCCTGGCGCTCCGGATGCCGGGCCACCCATTCGGTGAGCCGGGCCTCGTCCAGGCCTTCGGGGACGGTGGCCTCGGCCGAGGGCGGCAGCATCAGCCGCTCCAGGGTCAGGGCGCAACCGGCCACCGCGTCGGGCCAGGCGATGGTGCCGAGGAACTCGTCGAGGGCGGTGCCGGCGGGCAGTTCGTCCTGCTCGACCGGGGTGAGCGAGGCGGTGGCCTCAGCGGGGCCGTCCAGACCGAGTTGGGCGGCGAGCTGGGGCTCCTGGGCCCGCAGCTTCGCGGTGTCGACGAGGGCGAAGAGGCGGGCGGGCTGGTCCCAGCCGAGCCCGGAGGCGTACTCGTCGATTTCGAGGACGGCCCGGGTCAGGGGGCTGGCCGCCATGGGCGTGCCGGAGGGGGAAACGTTGGACATGGACAACATCCTGCCTCCTTTCGGTCTCAGTTCGGGATTCGGCCCCACTTCGGGAACTGAGTAAAGCGTCAGTAAGTTGCAACAGTGGGCCCTACGATCGGGGGCCCAAAAGACACACTGCGACTTCGAGGTGCGCACCTTGGCTTTCCAGATGCCGGACCGCGGCGGAGGCCCTTCCGGGCCACGGATGAGAGTCGGCCGCCCGTCCCGGCGCGCCCGGACCCTACTGATGACCTTGGGCGTCCTGGCCGTCCTGGCCATGGCGTTCATCATGTTCGCCGGGTTCTGGACCGACTGGCTCTGGTACCGGTCGGTGGACTACTCGTCGGTGTTCACGACCACCCTGTGGACCAAGATCGGCTTGTTCGCCGTCTTCGGGCTGCTGATGGCGGGAGCGGTGGGCCTGAACATCTGGCTCGCGCACCGGCTGCGGCCACCGCTCAGCGCCATGTCGTTGGAGCAGCAGAGCCTCGACCGCTACCGGATGAACATCGCGCCCTACAAGAAGTGGCTGCTGCTGGGCATCTCCGCCCTGGTGGGTCTGATCGCGGGCGCCTCGGCGGCCGGTCAGTGGCGCACCTGGTTGATGTGGGTCAACGGCGTTCCGTTCGGTACCCGCGACCCGCAGTTCAACCTGGACGTGGCCTTCTACGCCTTCGACCTGCCCTGGTACCGCTTCCTGCTGGGATTCGGCTTCGCGGCGACCATCTTGTCGCTGATCGCCGCCGCCCTCGTGCACTACCTGTACGGCGGGCTGCGCGTGACCAGTCCCGGCGCCCGGGCCACCGCCGCCGCGACCGGACACCTGTCGGTGCTGCTCGGGGTCTTCGTCTCGTTGAAGGCGGTCGCCTACTGGCTCGACCGGTACGGGCTGGCCGTGAAGTCCAGTGACTTCAAGGCCGCGGACAACTGGACGGGTCTGCGCTACGTCGACGCCAACGCCTACCTGCCGGCCAAGACGATCCTCTTCTGCATCGCGGCGATCTGTGCGGTGCTGTTCTTCGCCACCCTGTGGCGACGCACCTGGCAGCTGCCCGTGATCGGCTTCGGGCTCATGGTGCTCTCGGCGATCCTGATCGGCGGGCTCTACCCGGCGATCGTGCAGAAGTTCCAGGTTCAGCCGAACGAGCAGGCCAAGGAATCCCCGTACGTCAACAAGAACATCGAAGCCACCCGGGACGCTTACGGGATCAACGATTCCGAGGTCACCGAGTACGACGGGGTCAGCAAGGTCAGCGACAAACAGAAGCTGCGCCAGGACGCCGCCACCACGGCCAGCATCCGCCTGCTCGACCCCAACATCGTCTCGCCGGCCTTCAAGCAGCTCCAGCAGATCAAGGGCTACTACGCTTTCCCGCCGACCCTGGCGGTAGACCGCTACAAGGGCCAGGACACCGTCATCGGGTTGCGTGAGCTGAACCTGGCGGGCATCCCCAAGAACAACTGGATCAACGACCACTTCCGGTACACCCACGGTTACGGTGTGGTCGCCGCGAAGGGCACCGAGGTCACCAAGGGCGGCGACCCCGTCTTCACCGAGTCGAACCTGCCTTCGGTGGGCGAACTCGGCGAGTTCGAGCAGCGGATCTACTACGGCGAGCAGACCAAGCAGTACTCGATCGTCGGGGGCCCGCAGACCGAGCTGGACTACTCGACCGACGACGGCGAGAAGACCACCACCTACAAGGGCAACAGCGGGGTCAACCTCAGCAACCCGCTCAACCGGGCCGCTTACGCGCTCGCCTTCAGCGAGCCGCAGATCCTGTACTCCGGGGCGATCGGGGAAGGCTCCCGGATCCTCTACAACCGAACGCCGAAGGAACGCGTCGAGTCGGTCGCGCCCTGGCTCACCATCGACGGCGCGCCCTACCCGGCGGTCGTCAACAAGCGGGTCCAGTGGATCGTCGACGCGTACACGACCACGAACGGCTACCCGTACGCCTCGCGCACCACCCTCGGTGACACCACCGCGGACTCGCTGACCAACAGCCAGCGCGCCGTGGTCGCTCAGGAGAACCAGGTCAACTACATCCGCAACTCGGTCAAGGCCACCGTGGACGCCTACGACGGCACGGTCCGGCTCTACCAGTGGGACACCCAGGACCCGGTGTTGAAGACCTGGATGAAGGCATTCCCCGGGACGGTCCAGCCGAAGAGCGAGATCACCCCGGAGTTGATGGAGCACATCCGCTACCCGCAGGACCTCTTCAAGGTCCAGCGCGAACTGCTGACCCGGTACCACGTGACCGATGCGCAGACCTTCCTCAGCGGTAGCGAGGTGTGGGCGGTCCCCAACGACCCGACCACCAAGGTCGTCAACGCGGTTCCGCCGTACTACCTGTCGATGAAGATGCCAGAGCAGAAGAACCAGGTGTTCTCGCTCACCACCACCTTCACGCCCAACGGCAGGGACAACCTCAGTGCCTTCATGGCGGTCAACGCGGATCCGACGACCTCGGAGTACGGGAAGATCAGAATCCTGAAGCTGCCCACCAGCGGCTCCGTGGACGGCCCCAAGCAGGTCCAGAACCGCTTCAACTCACAGCCGGCCATCGCCGAGTCCATCAACATCCTCAGCCGGGGCGACTCGCAGGTGGTGTACGGAAACCTGCTGACCGTGCCGCTGGACGGCGGGATGCTCAACGTCGAGCCGGTGTACGTGCGTGGTGGCGGCCTGAAGTACCCACTGATGCGCAAGGTCCTGGTCACCTACGGAGGTGCTACCGCCTTCGAGGACACCCTGGACAAGGCGCTCAACGTGGTGTTCGGTGCCCAGGCCCCCAGCCAGCCGACCCAGCCCGATGAGGGCACCGCCCAGCCGCCGAACGTGGCTGATCCCACGGTGAAGCAGGCACTGGCCGATGCCCAGAAGGCCCTTGAGGACTCCGACAAGGCCCTGAAGGCCGGTGACTGGACGGCGTACGGCAAGGCGCAGGACGAGCTGGCCGCTGCGCTGCGGCGTGCCGCCGAAGCTGAGGCCAAGACGGCCACCCCGAACCAGGGCTCCAGCGCTACGCCGCCGGCCGGCGAGGGCGCGAAGCCGGAGTCGGGAGCTGCGCCAAAGGACTGATGAAAGGCTTCTCCCCGCGCCGTGGTACGGTTGCATCACAACGACGCGGGGTGGAGCAGCTCGGTAGCTCGCTGGGCTCATAACCCAGAGGTCGCAGGTTCAAATCCTGTCCCCGCTACTGAAGAGGAAGGCCCGGATCCATTGGATCCGGGCCTTCCTCATGCCTGCGGTCATATGCCGGTTTTCCTGACTCTCGCTCGTGTGGGGGTGGTTGAGTGGCCGACGTGTTTCACTTGTCACTCTGTGGGCATGTCGACAAAACGCTGTAGAGACCTCTCTGGCTGCGGTATACCAGGTGTACCCGGGTTGCAGGTGGTGCGACGATGGGATTTATGGGGGACAGGTCAACTCTGCTGGAGACAGGGCGGTTTGTGCGGGCGGAAGTAGAAGTAGCGGCGGCGGGGGCCGTCAAGACCACGGGTGTCGCGCTGGCAGCGGGCGCCGACCGCGTCGACCCCGCATCCGCTGAGGTCGCTGACGCGATCGTGGCCGAGGCGGCGGACACCGACGCCGAGGTCGAAGCCCGCCACCGCCGTGCCGCCGACGCCGGGGATGCCGGCTCCATGAGCGTTCTGGGTGCACTGCTGCTCCGCCGTGGAGAGCTCGACGCCGCCGAACCCTACCTGCGCGCCGCGACCGGGGCGGGGGACCGTGCCGCCGCCAACAACCTCGGTGTCCTGCTCCACCAGCGTGGCTACCCCGAAGAGGCGGCAGGTTGGTGGCGCATCGCCGCCGTCGCGGGTTCCGCCGCCGCGGCCCATGCGCTCGGCCGTCACCACCGTGAGCGCGGCGACGAGCCCGCTGCCGAGTACTGGCTGCGCCAGTCTGCGGAATCCGGCCACACCCTGGGTGCCCATGCCCTCGCCGACCTGCTGGAGCACCGGGGTGACGCCGGCGCCGGGCGCTGGCTGAGGGTCGCCGCCGAGCGGGGCCACCGCGAGGCTGCGTACCGGCTCGCCCGCCACCTGACCAAGACGGTCAAGGGAGAGGGGAAGGCCGAGGCCGCGATCGAGGCGGAGCAGTGGTTCAGGCAGGCTGCCGCCAGGGGTCATCGACTGGCCGCGCTGCGTCTGGGCACCCTCCTGGAGGCCCGCGGGGAGCTGAAGGAGGCAGGTCGTTGGTACCTGACCTCCGCCAAGGACGGCGAGGCGCGCGCGGCCTGCGCCCTCGGCTTCCTGCTGCGCGATGCGGGCGATGAGGACGGCGCCGCCACCTGGTGGCTGCGCGCCGCGACCGACGGCGACGGGAACGCGGCCAACGCTCTGGGCGCGCTGCACGCGGCCCGCGGCGAGACGCAGACCGCCGAACGTTGGTACCGGGCGGCCATGGACGCCGGCGACGACAACGGCGCCTACAACCTGGGGCTGCTCTGCGCTGCCCAGGACCGAAACCAGCAGGCGGAGCAGTGGTATCGGCGGGCGGCCTACGCCGGGCACCGGGAGGCGGCGAACGCGCTGGCCATCTTGCTCCTGCAGGTCGGGGACGCGGCCGGTGCCGAGCCCTGGTTCTCCAAGGCCGCCGAAGCGGGCAGTGTCGATGCGGCGTTCAACCTCGGCATCCTCTTCGCCAGTCGTGACGAGGACCGCACGGCCCTGAAGTGGTACGAGCGGGCGGCGGCTGCCGGGCACACCGACGCGGCCCTCCAGGTCGGGATCGCTCTGGTGCGCGACGGTGAGGAGCGCGCCGCTGAACGCCACCTGCGGTGTGCCGCGGGCGGTGGCAGCGCCGAGGCCGCCTTTCGGCTCGCCTCTCTGCTGGAGTCGCTGTCCCCGCCGACGGACCCGGTGGGCCTTGGCGAGTCGGTGGCGGAGAAGAGTGAGAGCGAGGAATGGTACGAGCGTGCCGCCGAGGACGGGCACCGCCGGGCCCAGGTGCGCGTGGGCATGCTCGCGGCCTCCCGTGGCGATCTCGGAACGGCTGAACGCTGGTACCGGGAGGCGGCCGAGGCGGGGAGTCGCAACGGCGCCTTCAATCTCGGACTGCTGCTGGCCCGAGAGGGTAACGAGCCGGAGGCGGCGCTGTGGTGGACCAGGGCGGCGGTGGCTGGCCATGGCCGTGCGGCGCTGCGGCTGGGCCTGCTCGCCGCCCGCCACGGAGATCTGACTGAGGGGCAGAAGTGGTGTGCCCGCGCCGTGGAGCTGGGCCCGGCCGAGGTCGCCGAGCGGGCCGCGAAGCTGCGGGAAGCGCTGCAAGAGGAGCTGACGGCCTGACCGCCGCAGGAGTCATCCTCATCCTGTTCATGGCGGGGACCTATTGGTTTGCGCTGGTCGGGGGCGTCCCGTAAGGTTGGGTTCATCGCCGCGGGGTGGAGCAGCTCGGTAGCTCGCTGGGCTCATAACCCAGAGGTCGCAGGTTCAAATCCTGTCCCCGCTACTGAAGAGGAAGGCCCGGATCCAATGGATCCGGGCCTTCCTCGTGTGTGAGGTGTGCGGGCCACATCGCCGACTCGGTTGCCGCGGGGTGTTGAGCGCGCGTTTCTCGTTTGGATCGCGTCCGAAACCGAAGGCCGACCTGGGCTGAGGGCCTTGCACGTCCGCGACGGGCCCTGTCAGTCGAGTCCTCGGCCGCCGTGCGGGACGCGCTCGTGCCCGGTCGACCGTCCGGCATCCGGTCGGCCCCCACCTTGCCGGAGTGCGGCATGCCGGCAGTCGGCGACGTCGGTATAGCGTGGCGAGCACAGCCGGTGTCGGTGCCGGCCGGGGCGGATGCGTAGCGAAGGGAGGGGTGCGTTGTTCTTCGTGGCCTGGGGGGTGTTCGCGACGGCCTTCGGCTGGATCGTCGCGACGGATTTTCGCGGAGCTGCTCACCGCTTCCACGCGTTGTCCCTGGCCGTCCTGCCGTTCGGCGGCGCCGGCGTGCCAGTGGTGGGCGTCGGCTTCTTCCGCTTGCTGGCCGGGGTGTTCGCCCTGGCCGGTCCGGCCGTCCTGGCCAGCGGGCTGCTGGATGTGTGGCGGGGCGGGGCGGGGTCGGACGGTCTGTCGCCGGTTCCGCTTTGGTCTGTCGCGGTGGAAGCCGCCGTCGTCGGTGTCCTGTTTTGGAGGGCATGGCGGCGTTCTGGCGTACTGCGCCGTGAGTGGGATGCCGGCCATGGCCCGAGGCGGGCCGCTGTCGCCGGTCTCACCACGGCGGTCGTCGTCTTCGTCGTGGTGTGGGGCTTCGGCTGGGGGGCGTGGGCGTTGGCCAGCTGGTTGGCTGGTGGCCTCTGCGGGATCTTCCTGCTGCTGGGCGATCGACCGGGTGGCTCGCCGACCGGCGTGGCGGCCTCTGCGGGTTCGTCGGATTCCTGAGCGGTTTCGTCAGGTCGGGTGCCCCATCCGCCTGTGTGTCGTTGGCTGACCCCGCTGGGGGCGCCAGCACGAGCGGCAGGCCGCGTCAACGGCCGCGCGGTGAACCGCACGGGCAGCGCAGCATCGTCGAGCGCAGTGTCGACCGCTTGAAGTGGCGGCGGGGAACTGCCCTTGCCCGGGGTAGGGTCGCGGTCTTCCGCTCGGCCGGACTCCAGGTGCGCGCACCTTCCACTGCTCCGCTACGGGACGGGCTTGAGGTGGTTCACGAAGCAGCCGAGTGCCCGACGGCTCTTACGGGCTGGTGGCGCAGTGCGGGCACAGGCCTCGGTAGGTGACCTCGACGCCGGAGATCGTGAAGCCGAACCGCTCTGAGTCCGGAAGGTCGGACAGGGGGTCGCCGGCCGGGTGCACATCGCGAATGGCTCCGCACTGGGCGCAGACCAGGTGCTGGTGCGGCTGGTGCGCGTTGGGGTCGTAGCGCTTGGCCCGGCGGTCCGTCGAGACTTCGAGGACCTCGCCGAGAGTCACGAGCTCGCCCAGCGTGTTGTAGACCGTCGCACGGGAGATTTCCGGCAGTTTGGCCACAGCGCGTGCGTGTACTTCGTCGGCCGTCAGGTGCACGTGGTCCCCGTCGAGCACCTCGGCCACGACACGCCGCTGTGCGGTCATGCGCCATCCGCGTCCGCGAAGTCGTTCCAGCAGGTCACTCATGGGAGTCAGCCTAACAGCGAGGGGAGCCAGTTCCCGAACCGGTGTGGACTTGGATGCTTACTTGACTTAGACAAAGTCCATCGTAGGATCGAGTACGGCAAATGCCAAGGACAGGACCGGCAGGCAAGACGCAGGAGGCGCACGTGACGCAGGGACCGCTCACCACGGAGGCCGGAGCCCCGGTTGCCGACAACCAGAACAGCGAGACCGCAGGCCTCGGCGGTCCAGTTCTGGTCCAGGACCAGCTGCTGCTGGAGAAGCTCGCGCACTTCAACCGCGAGCGCATTCCGGAGCGGGTGGTGCACGCCCGTGGAGCGGGTGCTTACGGCACCTTCACCCTGACCCGGGACGTCTCGCAGTGGACCCGAGCCGCGTTCCTGTCGGAGGTCGGTAAGCAGACGGAGACGTTCCTGCGCTTCTCCACCGTGGCGGGCAACCTCGGTGCGGCCGACGCGGTCCGCGACCCGCGGGGCTGGGCGCTGAAGTTCTACACCGAAGAGGGCAACTACGACCTCGTCGGCAACAACACCCCGGTGTTCTTCATCAAGGACGCCATCAAGTTCCCGGACTTCATCCACACCCAGAAGCGCGACCCGTACACCGGTTCCCAGGAAGCGGACAACGTGTGGGACTTCTGGGGACTTTCCCCCGAGTCCACCCACCAGGTGACCTGGCTGTTCGGGGACCGCGGCATCCCGGCCTCCTACCGCCACATGAACGGTTACGGCTCGCACACCTTCCAGTGGAACAACGCGGCCGGCGAGGTCTTCTGGGTCAAGTACCACTTCAAGACCGACCAGGGCATCAGGAACCTCACCCAGGCCGAGGCCAACAGGCTCGCCGGTGAGGACCCCGACTCGCACCAGCGTGATCTGCGTGAGGCCATCGAGCGCGGCGACTTCCCGACCTGGACCGTGCAGGTCCAGATCATGCCCGCCGCCGAGGCGGCCGAGTACCGCTTCAACCCGTTCGACCTCACCAAGGTCTGGCCGCACGAGGACTACCCGCCGATCGAGATCGGCAAGCTGGAGCTCAACCGCAACCCGGAGAACGTCTTCGCCGAGGTCGAGCAGTCCATCTTCAGCCCGGCCCACTTCGTGCCCGGGATCGGCCCGTCCCCGGACAAGATGCTCCAGGGGCGTCTGTTCGCCTACGGCGACGCCCACCGCTACCGCGTCGGAATCAATGCCGACCACCTGCCGGTGAACCGTCCGCACGCGACGGAGGCCCGGACCAATTCCCGCGACGGCTTCCTGTACGACGGCCGCCACAAGGGCACCAAGAACTACGAGCCGAACAGCTTCGGCGGCCCGCACCAAACGGACCGGCCGCTGTGGCAGGCCACCCCGGTGACCGGAGGTACGGGCAACCACGCCGCCCCCACGCATCGGGAGGACAGTGACTTCGTGCAGGCGGGAGACCTCTACCGCCTGATGTCCGAAGCCGAGAAGGGGCGCCTGGTCGAGAACCTTGCGGGCTTCATCGCCAAGGTCTCCCGGGACGACATCGCCGAGCGCGCGATCGGCAACTTCCGGCAGGCGGACGGTGACTTCGGCAAGCGGCTGGAGGCTGCGGTCCAGGCCCTGCGCGGCTGAATCACGCGTGTGCCGTAGCCGGCGGGCCGGAACTCCCTGGTGGGTTCCGGCCCGCCGGCGCGGCTCTGCGCAGCGCCAGACCGCGGATTCAGACCGTCACGCCGCTGCGGGCCGGAAGCCAGCTGCGGACGATGTCGCGGACCGAGACGATGCCGACCGGGCCGCCGTCGTCGAGCACGACCAGGTGTCGGAAGCCCCCTTTGGTCATGGCCCGGGCCGCCTCTTCGAGGGTGCACATAGGCGCGGCGAAAACGACGTCGTTGGTCATGTGGGCCCCGACCGTCTCAAGATCTGGGTTGTGGCCCGCGCCGATTGAGTCGAGGATGTCGCGCTCGGTCAGGATGGCGATCCCGCTGTGCTCGGGGTCGAGGACGACGGCTGCGCCCACTCTCCGGCCGGACATCAACTGGGCTGCCTGTCGAATGGTGTGGGCTGGGCCGAGCGTGAGGATCAGCGTGCTCATGGCGTCACGGACGAGCATCGAGAGAGCCACCTCCTAGGGCGATTCCCCGCCGCCGGGAATGCGTCTGGAGCGCACGAGAAATGCTTCACAAATGCACAAGCGGCGGGATCCTCAGGATTGCACGAACACTCAGGGTCATCAAGGGTGCACGTACGGTGCTGCCGGTCGTGTGGGCGCACTTCGCCGGAGCAGAGGGCTCATGAAGCCCGGCGAAGCCACGGATTCGCGGTATGGCGCTCAGGCGCGCGGACCGAGGTGGCCCAGCAGATCCGAGTGGAGCAGACCGTTCGAGGCCGCCGCATCGCCTCCGTCGACTCCGTCCACGCCCGCCAGACTGGTGAAGCGGCCACCTGCCTCCTGCACCACGATGGCGTTGGCGGCCATGTCCCAGAGCGAGAGCTCCGGCTCCGCGCACATGTCCACCGAGCCCTCGGCGACCATCATGTACGACCAGAAGTCGCCGTATCCGCGGGTCCGCCAGCAGGCGCGGGTGAGGTCCAGGAAGCCGTCGAGCCGCCCGCGTTCCTCCCATCCGCTCAGGGAGGAATAGGCGAAGGAGGCGTCCGCGAGGCGGCCGACCTTCGACACCCCGATCCGGCTCGCGGAGGTCAGTGAGCGGCCGGTGTAGGCGCCCCGCCCTTGCGCCGCCCACCAGCGGCGTCCCAGAGCCGGCGCCGACACCACTCCGAGAACCGGCCGGAAGCCGTGTTCGCCCTGCACCATCAGGGAGATCAGCGTGGCCCAGACCGGCACCCCGCGCACGTAGTTCTTCGTCCCGTCGATGGGGTCGACGACCCAGCGGCGCGGGCCGCTGCCCTGCACCCCGTACTCCTCACCGAGGATCGCGTCCCGGGGGCGGGCGCGCTGCAACTGGCTGCGGATGATCTCTTCGGCGGCCCGGTCCGCCTCCGTCACCGGCGTCATGTCCGGCTTGGTATCCACCTTCAGGTCCAGCGACTTGAAGCGCTCCATCGTCGTGGCGTCGGCGGCGTCTGCGAGCACGTGGGCAAGGCGGAGATCATCGTCGTAGTCGAGCATGGCCGAACAGTATCGCGGGGCCCATTGACAGCCCGCCGAGGCCCGTCAAGTCTGGCAGGCGCGGGGAAGCGATGCGGGAGGCGATGATGCCGACAGCACGGGAGTCCTTGCTCGATGCGGCCCATCTGGCGATAGCGGCACATTCCTGGCCGAAGGTGCGGATGGTGGAGGTCGCAGCCGTGGCCGGGGTATCCAGACAGACGCTCTACAACGAGTTCGGCGGCAAGGACGGACTGGCCAGGGCATTGGTACGGCGCGAGACCGACATGTTCCTGCGCGGGGTGGACCAGGCTCTGGCGGCGGCGGAGCACCCGCGCGAGCAGATGACGGCGGTAGTCGAATGGACCGTACGAGCCGCCCGCGCCCACCCGCTGGTGCGGGCCCTGCTCACCGGCTGTTGGGACAGCCGACTGCCCACGCCCCAGCCGGTACGGCCACACGCCCCGGCGCTGGTGCCGGCCCAGCGGCGGGCCGACGCCGGAGTGCCCTCACCCACGGAGCTGTCCCTGGCGGTGCGCGACCGTCTGGCCCACGCGCTGAACTGCGGGCAGGACGGACTGCGGCACTGCGAGTTGGTGGTCCGGCTCGCCCTGTCCTACGTCGTGGCGCCGCCGGGAGGGGGCGCCACGGAGGAGGGGATGGGTGAAGGGGCCTTCCGTGTCCTGTTCGGCCCCTGGGACGGCGAAGCGACCGATCACTGCGCCGATCCGGAGAGTTGAAGCCCGATGACCCCGACGATGACCAGCGAGATCGAGACGATTTTCAGCGTGGAGACGAGGTCGCCCAGGAAGATCATCCCGTAGATCGCGGTTCCGGCTGCGCCGATTCCGGTCCACACGGCGTACGCCGGGCCCACGTCCAGTTTGCGCAGCGCGAGGGTGAGGAGGCCGAAACTGCCGATCGCGAAGGCAGCGAACGCGACGGTGGGCCAAAGACGCGTGAAGCCGTGGGAGAGCTTGAGGCACACGGCGAACCCGGTTTCCAACAGCCCGGCGACCACGACCAGCAGCCACGCCATGATGAATGCCTCCCCGCATGTTCGGTGACTGCCCCGTGTGGTCGGTCTGTCCTCGCTCACCTGATTCGGCGCCCTGGACCAGCCACTCTCAACGCGACTATGCATTTACCAGACACGCCCGGCGGCAAACGTCAGTCTCCCTCACGCCTTTCGCGTGTCGCGAGCAGCCGGCGCAGCGAGTACAGCCGGGCCGGATCGGCATGCCCCTCCTCGACCCAGGCATCCAGCGCGCACTCCGGCTCGTCGTGACTGCACGCCCTCGGGCACCCCTCAGTGCCGGGGACCAGGTCGGGGAAGGCGTGGATGACCCGGGAGGCGTCGATGTGATGCAGCCCGAAGGAGCGCACGCCCGGAGTGTCGATCACCCAGCCGTCCCGTCCGGGCAACGGCAGGGCCAGCGCCGAGGTGGTGGTGTGCCGACCTCGTCCGGTCACCGCGTTGACGTGTCCGGTGGCGCGCTGCCGGTCCTCTGCGACCAGGGAGTTGACCAGGGTGGTCTTGCCCACTCCGGAGTGTCCGACGAAGGCCGTCACCCGGCCTTCCAGCCGGTCCCGGACGCGGTCGGCGGCGTCTCCGGTCGCAAGCTGCTCCCGGTTGGTGACCACGTAGGTCACCCCGAGGGTGGCGTAGGTCTCCAGCAGCTTGTCCGCTGAGGCCAGATCGGACTTGGTGAGTACCAGCAGCGGTTGGAGCCCCGCGTCGTAGGCCGCCACCAGGCACCGGTCGATCATTCGGGGCCGGGGCTCGGGGTCGGCCAGCGCGGTGACGATGGCGAGCTGATCGGCATTGGCGACCACCACCCGCTCGAAGGGGTCGTCGTCGTCCGCGGTGCGGCGCAGAACGGAGCTTCGCTCCTCGATCCGGACGATCCGCGCGAGGGTGTCCTTGCGTCCCGTCAGGTCGCCGACGATCCAGACCCGGTCGCCGACCACGGCGGCCTTGCGGCCGAGCTCCCGGGCCTTCATCGCCACGATCGTGCGGTCCCCGACGAGGCAGGTCAGCCGGCCACGGTCCACGGTGAGCACGAAGCCTTCGGAAGCGTCCTCGTGCTTGGGCCTGATGCTGGTCCGTGGGCGGTTTCCCTTGCGGTTGGGGCGGACGCGGACATCGTCCTCGTCGGGGTTCTTGCCGTACCGGCGCATGGTTCTACGCTCCCGATCCCGCGAGCATCTCGGTCCACATCCGCGGGAAGTCGGGCAGGGTCTTGGCCGTGGTCGCGACGTTCTCGATCTGCACGCCCGCCACCGCCAGGCCGATGACCGCACCAGCGGTGGCCATCCGGTGGTCGTCGTAGGTGTGGAACACGCCGCCGTGCAGCCGGCGCGGGCGGATGTGCAATCCGTCCGCGGTCTCCGTGACGTCGCCGCCGAGCTCGTTGATCTCCTTGGTGAGCGCGGCCAGCCGGTCGGTCTCGTGCAGGCGCAGGTGGGCCA
The DNA here is from genome assembly GCF_042869595.1 of Streptomyces sp. NPDC006879. NCBI lineage: Bacteria > Bacillati > Actinomycetota > Actinomycetes > Kitasatosporales > Streptomycetaceae > Streptomyces > Streptomyces sp. NPDC006879. The sequence goes on along the minus strand of NZ_JBIAGC010000009.1, from coordinate 111,597 downwards.
CCCCGCGCAGGGTCGAGGGGGAGTCGGCCAGTGCCGCTACAGCGGCGATGCCCGGGGTCAGCTCTCCGACCTCGCTCAGATCCACATCGATGCCGTGGATCTTGCCGCCACCGGTGAAGACGAGGCCCGCGTCGGTGAGCTCGCAGGTGCCACCCATCTCGGTGAAGATCGTTCGCAGCGCGTCACCAGGCTGGGTGGTACGGCTCGGCCAGTCGGGGACGGTGACGGTGCCGCCGGTGATCAGTGCGGCGGCCAGGAAGGGCTGCGCATTGGACAGGTCGGGCTCCACGACGAGGTCGCGGCCCCGCACCGCACTGGGGGAGACCCGCCACACGTTCGCCTCGCCCCCTGACTCGGGGGTGTCGACCTGGGCGCCGGCGGCGCGCAGCATCTCCACCGTCATCCTGATGTGCGGCAGCGAGGGCAGGGTGCTCCCCACGTGCCGGACCTCCACGCCGTTGTTGAAGCGGGGGGCCGATAGCAGCAGCGCGGAGACGAACTGCGAGGAAGAGGAGGCGTCGATCTCCACGGTGCCGCCCTCCAGGGCGCCACCACCGAACACCGTCATCGGAAGGGCGCCGCGGTTGTCGTCGTCGATCCGGGCACCGAGAGCGCGCAGGGCAGAGATCACCTGGCCGAGGGGGCGCTCGTACGAACGCGGGTCGCCGTCGAAGCGAATGGGCCCGTCCGCGAGGGCTGCCACCGGCGGCAGGAAACGCATGACCGTGCCCGCGTTGCCGACGTCCACGGTGGCCGGCCCGTGCAGTCCGGCAGGGATGACCCGCCAGGCCTCCCCGTCCTCGCCGGCGGCGGAGCTGGAGGAGACGGTCTCCTCGATCCCCACTCCCAGCGCGCGCAGCGCGTCCGACATCAACTGCGAGTCACGCGAGCGCAAGGGCCGGCGCACCCAACCCGGCTCGGCGGCGAGCGAGGCGAGCACCAGGGCGCGGTTGGTGACCGACTTGGAGCCCGGCACGGTGACGGACGCGTCGACGGGGCTGGTGGCGTGCGGAGCGGGCCAGAGAGCAGGCAGCGCGGGGGTCTCGGTCATGGCCCTTACTTTAGTGCCCTACCCACCCGGCAGATCTTGATCATGGCCCCTGGGTCAGGTCCGTCTCACAGTCCGAGCAGCCATCGCCCGCCGCCCAGCAGGGAACACAGGGCCACCGCGTGGAAGAGGAACAACCACATCGCGGGATGAACGTGGGTCAGACGTCCGAGCTGGTCGGCGTCGGAGTCCGGGGCGCCCCCGTGCCGGCGCTTGGCCTGGAGCTCGAAGACCGGCCGGACCCCGCCGATCAGCAGGAACCACACCACCGCGAAGGCGAAGGCGGCCTGCACCTCGCTGTTGGCCAGCCAGGACACCAGCAGGAAGGTGCCGCCGGTCAGGAGCACGGTCAGGGCGCCGTAAGCGTTGCGGATCATCATCAGCATCGCCACGAGCAACGCGGTCGCCACCCACAGCAGCAGGGTGATGCGGTGGGCCGACAGCAGCCAGGCCCCGCCCAACCCCAACAGCGACGGGGCGGTGTACCCGGCCGCCGCCGTCAAGATCATGCCAAGGCCAGTGGGCCGACCGCGGCTGACGGTCAGCCCGCTGGTGTCCGAGTGCAGTCGGATCCCGTCCAGCCTTCGCCCGGTCAACAGGGCCACCAGGCCGTGGCCGCCCTCGTGGGCGATCGTGATCGCGTTCCGGGAGATCCGCCAGAGCGGACGCGGGGCCACGGCGGCCAGGGCGGCGACCGCGGTGGCGATCACCAACCACTGGGCGGGAGCGGTCTGTATGCCGGTGAGGCGGTCCCACAGGCCGTCCAGAGTCGTACTTCTGTCCATTGAGTGGCCGGATCCTTGGGGGCTAGGGGGCGGAGGTGGCAGTCTGGCACCTATGTGCGGACGGTATGCGGCCAGTCGGCGGCCGGAGGAACTGGTGGACGTCTTCGGCGTCGAGACATGGGAACCGAAGGAGACGCTGGCACCCGACTGGAACGTGGCACCCACCAAAGAGGTGTACGCGGTGCTCGACCGTCCCTTGAAGGACGCCGCCGGCCCGCGTCCGGTTCGCCAGCTGCGCGTCCTCAAGTGGGGTCTGGTTCCCTCCTGGGCCAAGAACCCCGAGGGCGCCGCCCGAATGATCAACGCGCGGGCGGAGACGCTGCACGAGAAGCCCTCCTTCCGGCGGCCCTTCGCCCAGCGGCGTTGCCTCATCCCGGCCGACGGCTACTACGAGTGGGTGACCGGATCGGACGAACGGCAACTGGAGGTGGAGGGCAAGAAGAAGCGCGCCCGCAAGCAGCCGTACTTCGTCACCCCGGCTGACGGCTCAGTGTTCGCCATGGCGGGGATCTACGAGTTCTGGCGGGACCGGACGTTGCCGGACGCCCACCCCCTGGCCTGGTGGGTGACCTGCTCCGTGATCACCACGGAGGCGGAGACCACCCCGTTGGCGGTGTCCCCTGCCGAAGGCCCGAGGGCGCTGGCGGACATCCATCCGCGGATGCCGTTGATGCTCACCCCCGAGCGATGGGACGCCTGGCTCGACCCGAGCCGAACGGATCCCGAGCTGCTTCGAGGGCTGCTCGACCCCCCGCCGGGCGGGCTGATGCGGGCGTTCGCGGTGTCGAGCGCGGTCAGCAACGTCCGCAACAACGGGCCGGAGCTCGTCGAAGAGCTGGCCGCGCCAGAGGTGGGAACACTGTTCTGAGCCCTGACGGCGCCGTCGGGAGACGGTGGCGAGCGGGGCGCTGCCCGCCCGTCTCCGCAGCGGCCGGCAGGATGGGGACATGACCTCCTCGGCCTCCGACCCGGAGCACCCCGCCACTCCCGACCGCCGCGAGCTCGTCGAAACACCCGCCGGTCCTGCCCGAATCACCTGGTACCCCGCGCCAGACGCCCATCTCGTCCTGGCCTTGGGACACGGTGCCGGCGGCGGCATCGAAGCTCGCGACCTGAAGGCTCTGGCGGGGGCGCTTCCAGCCCACGGTGTGAGCGTCGCCTTGGTGGAGCAGCCCTGGCGGGTGGCGGGCAAGAAGGTGGCTGCGTCCGCCCGGGTGTTGGACATGGGTTGGCGAGCGCTGTGGCCAAGTTTGACCGCCTCGGCTGTGCCGGTGGTGGCCGGCGGGCGCAGTGCCGGGGCCCGGGTCGCCTGTCGTACCGCCGCGGAGGTCGGTGCACATGCGGTGCTCGCACTGGGTTTCCCCCTCCATCCGCCCGGCAAGCCGGAGCGGTCCAGGGTGCAGGAGCTGATCGGGGTCGTCGCCGAGGGGCTGCCGGTGCTTGTGGTGCAGGGGGAGCGGGATCCGTTCGGGCGTCCGCAGGAGTTCGGGCCGGGGCGGTTCGAGATGACCGCGGTTCCCTTCGCCGATCACGGCTTCGCCGTGCCCAAGCGGGCGGCCGTCGGGCAGCAGGAGACCTTGGAAGTGATCACGAGCGCGGTGGGGCGGTGGCTCGGCGCGCTGCGCTGAGCAGGGCCGGCAAACCCGCCCGCGCGATGCCGGCGGCGAGGTTTCGCGCCCGGCGTACCCCTGGCGGTGGAGCGGCCCGGTCGCAGTTGCCGTGCGCTGCGAGCCGGCCGGCGGAGCGCCGGGGTGGGCGCTGGACGCTGCCGCCGTCCGTCCCGCCCGCTCCCGTAACGGGTCCTGCTCGAAATGCCCCGAGGCCCTGGGAATGCGAGGCAGAGAGCCTCTGTTGTGCCTGGTGTCGGAACGTGAAGGTACTCGCATCAGGAAGAGGGAACGCATGGCCGCGACCATCTGCCCCGACCGTCACCAGGCCTCTGACCTGGAGTGGACGGTGCTCGCGGCACCCCGGAAGGCGTCGGTTCGGGCGGCAGAGGGCCAGGAGGGTCGACTATTCTCCGATTCGAGCGGGTCCGCCCACGGTCCCGCCACGGTGTCGGAGGAGGTGGGTCCTGTCACTGGGACCGACGAAGGCCACGCGGAGGAGACGACCGCCGAGCGAAATGCGCGCTTCGAGCGGGACGCCCTCGGCTTCCTCGACCAGATGTATTCGGCTGCGCTGCGGATGACGCGTAACCCGGCCGATGCGGAGGACCTCGTGCAGGAGACCTACGCGAAGGCGTACGGCTCCTTCCACCAGTTCCGTGAGGGAACCAACCTGAAGGCCTGGCTGTACCGGATCCTGACCAACACCTTCATCAACTCGTACCGCAAGAAGCAGCGCGAGCCGCAGCGCTCCGCGGCCGAGGAGATCGAGGACTGGCAGCTGGCCCGCGCCGAGTCGCACATGTCCACCGGCTTGCGTTCCGCCGAGTCACAGGCCCTGGACCACCTGCCGGACTCCGACGTGAAGGAAGCGCTGCAGGCCATCCCGGAGGAGTTCCGGATCGCCGTGTATCTCGCGGACGTGGAGGGCTTTGCGTACAAGGAGATCGCGGACATCATGGGTACACCCATCGGCACGGTCATGTCGCGACTGCACCGTGGCCGCCGTCAACTCCGCGGCATGCTGGAGGACTACGCGCGGGAGCGCGGACTGGTCCCCGCTGGGGCGGGAGAGTCGAACGACGCGAAAGGCTCGGGGTCATGAGCTGCGGAGATCCGCATGAGACTGATTGCTCTGAGGTCCTGGACCACCTCTACGAGTTCCTCGACCACGAGATGCCGGACAGCGACTGCACCAAGTTCGAAACCCACTTCGGAGAGTGCAGTCCGTGCTTGGAGAAGTACGGACTGGAACAAGCGGTCAAGAAGTTGGTGAAGCGCTGCTGCGGTTCGGACGACGTGCCGACCGACCTGCGTTCCAAGGTGATGGGCCGGATCGAACTGATCAGGTCCGGACAGGCCGTCCCCGAGCACGACGTCACAGCGACTCCCAACGAGACCTGAAGCAGGTTTTCCCCAAGCAGTTCTTCCCCACGGGCCCCGCGAACCAGAAGGTTCGACCGGGGCCCGGGCGCGATGTGGCGTCATGGCGGTTTGCTGGAACCGTTCGATCCCGCGCCGGCGGTGCTCAACCGCCCCCGGACCGCACCCGGCTCCCGGTCGTCCCGTGTGCCCCCTGACGGGCCGGCCCCGCTGGTGTGTACCACCCGGCCCCTCACCGGTCCCCGACGCCGGGGGCTCCGAGGTAACCCATGGGTAATGAGCGGGCGGGGAAGTGGGCATGGTTGGATGCGAAGAGAGAGTGTCCACAGCAACCGTGCAGGACCGGCAGGCGGGAATCGTGAGGATCTTCGGGAAGGTACGGCATCGGCCATCCGCCTCGTGGCGGCAGGCCACCGACCGCGCGTTCACGCTGATCGGCGACGGCCGGTACGAGGACGCGGGCGCGCTGCTTACCCGGGCGGCCGACCTGGAGCCCTGGCTTTCGGAGTCCTGGTTCAACCTGGCTCTGCTGCACAAGTTCCGGCACGACTGGGAGCAGGCGCGTGCCGCCGGACTTCGGGCCGTTGCGCTGCTGGACCGGGAGGCCGGCGCCCCCGACTGGTGGAACGTGGGGATCGCCGCCACCGCCCTGCAGGACTGGCCGCTCGCCCGTCGGGCCTGGCAGGCATACGGACTGAGGGTGCCCGGCGACCACTCCTCATCCGGTGAGCCCACCGGCATGGACCTGGGGAGCGCCGCAGTCCGGCTCTCGCCCGAGGGTGAGGCGGAGGTGGTCTGGGGGCGCAGGCTGGACCCGGCCCGCATGGAGGTGCTGTCCATCCCGCTGCCCTCCTCCGGGAGGCGCTGGGGTGAGGTGGTGCTGCACGACGGGGTACCGCACGGAGAGCGGGTGACGGCGGCGGGGCCCGCCTACCCGGTGTTCGACGAGATCGAGCTGTGGGCTCCCTCACCTGTTCCCACCTGGGTGGTCCTGCTCCAGGCGGCCGGTGAGGAGGATCGGGACGCACTGGAACAACTCGCCGCAGACGCCGGATTCGCCGCCGAGGACTGGTCCTCTTCCGTGCGGCTGCTGTGCCGCATCTGTTCGGAGAGCCGGATGCCCAGCGGTGAGGGCGACGAGGAGCACCAAGACCCACACGACCACAGCGAGCCGGGTCACCCGGGCCCGTTGGGGCACCGGACCGCCGGCTCGGGTTCACTCTGGGTGGCCGAGCGCGAATGCGGCATCGCCGCCCCGGCCGGGTTGGTGCGCGGCCTCTTGGACGGTTGGGTCGCCGACAGCCCCGACACCCGTGAGTGGCGCGACCTCGAAGAGGTCTGCTGACCCTGCTCGCCGCCCCGGGGTCAGCGCCCGCCCTTTCCCCGGCGAGGATCGCGTACCCGCGGCCCGGCAGCCCGCCACCGACTAGGCTGTACCGGCACACGCAGCAGGATTTCAGGGAAGGCGTACGGCGGACATGGCGCAGCAGGGGACCGACGAGCAGGTCGACGAGACCACCGGGGCCGTAGGGGCGAACGACGGCTTCGTCGTGGACACGCAGGACTGCGAGGCCCGTGAGCTCGCCCATCGCGAGCGCGGTACGGCGCGCCCCATCACCGTCGTGGGAAACCCGGTGCTCCACCGGGAGTGCCGGGAGGTCACCGAGTTCGATGAGAAGCTCGCCGCGCTCATCGACGACATGTTCGCCAGTCAGAAGGCCGCCGAGGGCGTGGGACTGGCCGCCAACCAGATCGGCGTGGACCTGAAGGTCTTCGTCTACGACTGCCCCGATGACGAGGGTCTTCGCCACACCGGCGTGGTCGTCAACCCAGTCCTGCTGGACCTGCCCGCTGACCAGCGCATCCTCGACGACTCCAACGAGGGCTGCCTGTCGGTTCCCACCGCCTACGCCTCGCTAGCCCGTCCGGACTACGCGGTGGTGCACGGCCAGGACGCCGAGGGCAACCCGATCAAGGTACGTGGCACCGGCTACTTCGCCCGCTGCCTCCAGCACGAGACCGACCACCTGTACGGCCGTCTCTACATCGACCGGCTCTCCAAGCGCGAGCGCAAGGACGCCCTGCGGCAGATGGCCGAGGGCACGCCGCGCTACGAGACCGTGCCGAACGACTGACCCGTTTCCTGCCCCGAGCCGTGTTCCGCACTGGCTTGGGGTGTTCGCAACAGGCGTTGCGGCCACACCGCGCGAACCGCAGAGGGCGGGACCGTCGACAGACGGGTCCCGCCCTCTGCGCGTTCTGGACCAGGGCAGCCCTAGAAGTCCTCGTCCAGGTCGACCGTGCCCTCCACGGCGACCTGGTAGGCGGACGGGCGCCGCTCGAAGAAGTTGGTCAGCTCCTGCACGCCTTGCAACTCCATGAAGGAGAACGGGTTCTGCGAGCCGTAGACCGGCGGGAAGCCCAGGCGCACCAGGCGCTGGTCAGCCACGCACTCCAAGTACTCGCGCATGGACTGGGTGTTCATGCCCGGCAGGCCCTCCCCGCACAGATCGCGGCCGAACTGGAGCTCCGCCTCCACAGCCTCCTTGATCATGTCGGTGACCTGCTGCTGGAGCTTCTCGTCGAACAGCTCCGGCTCCTCCTTGCGGACCGTGTCGACGACCTCGAAGGCGAAGTTCATGTGCATGGTCTCGTCACGGAACACCCAGTTGGTGCCGGTGGCCAGGCCGTGCAGCAGACCACGGCTGCGGAACCAGTACACGTAGGCGAAGGCCCCGTAGAAGAACAGGCCCTCGATGCACGCGGCGAAGCAGATCAGGTTCAGCAGGAAGCGACGCCGGTCCGACTGGTCCTCCAGCCGCTCGATCTTCTCGACCGAGTCCATCCACCGGAAGCAGAACTGGGCCTTCTCGCGGATGGAGGGGATGTTCTCCACGGCGGCGAAGGCGGCGGCGCGGTCGTCCGGGTCAGGCAGGTAGGTGTCCAGCAGGGTCAGGTAGAACTGGACGTGCACGGCCTCCTCGAACAGCTGGCGCGAGAGGTACAGCCGCGCCTCGGGGGAGTTGATGTGCTTGTACAGCGTCAGCACCAGGTTGTTCGCGACGATCGAGTCACCCGTGGCGAAGAACGCGACCAGACGGCCGATCATGTGCTGTTCGGCCGGCGTCAGCTTGCCGAGGTCGGCGACGTCCGAATGGAGGTCGACCTCCTCCACGGTCCAGGTGTTCTTGATCGCGTCCCGGTAGCGCTCGTAGAAGTCCGGGTAGCGCATGGGGCGCAGGGTCAGCTCGAAGCCCGGGTCGAGCAGGTTCTTCACGGAGTTGCTGGGGGTGGACATTACTGGCAGGCCTCGCAGGACTCGGGGTTCTCAAGGGAGCAGGCGAGCGCGTCGGCGTCGGTCGCCGCCTGCTGTACGGGGATGGTGGCCGTGGCTGGGGCGGAGCCCTGGGCGGCGCGGGCGATCCGGGTGGCAGGGCGGGAGCGCAGGTAGTACGTGGTCTTCAGCCCCTGCTTCCAGGCGTAGGCGTACATCGAGCTGAGCTTGCCGATGGTGGGCGTCTCCAGGAACAGGTTCAACGACTGGCTCTGGTCCAGGTACGGGGTGCGGGCCGCGGCCATGTCGATCAGCGAACGCTGCGGCAGCTCCCAGGCGGTCCGGTACAACGCCCGGACCTCGGCCGGGATCCAGGAGAAGCCCGCCACCGAGCCGTTGGACTCGCGCAGCGCCTCACGGGTCTGCGTGTCCCACACGCCCAGCTCCTTCAGCTCGGCGACCAGGTAGGAGTTCACCTGGAGGAACTCGCCGCTGAGAGTCTCACGCTTGAAGAGGTTGGAGACCTGCGGTTCGATGCACTCGTAGACGCCGGCGATGGAGGCGATGGTCGCGGTCGGCGCGATCGCGAGCAGCAGAGAGTTGCGCATACCCGTACGCGCGATGCGGGCGCGCAGCGCCTCCCAGCGCTCCGGCCAGTTGTTCTGGACCCCGTAGTGGTCGGGGTGCAGCACGCCTCGTGCCGTCCGGGTCTGGGCCCAGGCGGGCAGCGGGCCGTGACGTTCGGCGAGGTCGGCGGAGGCCTCGTAGGCGGCCAGCATGATCCGCTCGGAGATCTTCGTGGACAGGGCCTTCGCCTCGGGGGAGTCGAAGGGCATCCGCAGTTGGAAGAACACGTCCTGGAGGCCCATCGCGCCCAGGCCCACCGGGCGCCAGCGCGCGTTGGAGCGGCCGGCCTGCTCGGTCGGGTAGAAGTTGATGTCCACCACGCGGTCGAGGAAGGTCACGGCGGTGCGGACGGTCCGGTCCAGCCGCTCCCAGTCGATGGGCTCCTGCCCGTCGGCGGCACCGCGGTTGACGAAGGAGCCGAGGTTGACTGAGCCGAGGTTGCAGACCGCGGTCTCGCCGTCGTTGGTCACCTCGATGATCTCGGTGCACAGGTTGGAGGAGTGGACCACCGTGCCCGGTTCAGCGGTCTGGTTCGCCGTGCGGTTGGAGGCGTCCTTGAAGGTCATCCACCCCTGGCCGGTCTGCGCCAGGGTGCGCATCATGCGCCCGTAGAGGTCACGGGCCGGCATGGTCTTGCGGGCCAGGCCAGCGGCCTCCGCCCGGTGGTAGGCGGCGTCGAACTCCTCACCCCACAGGTCGACCAGCTCGGGCACGTCGGCCGGCGAGAACAGCGACCACTGGGCGTCGGCGTTGACCCGGCGCATGAACTCGTCGGGCACCCAGTGCGCCAAGTTCAGGTTGTGGGTACGGCGCTGGTCCTCACCGGTGTTGTCACGCAGCTCAAGGAACTCCTCGATGTCGGCGTGCCAGGTCTCCAGGTACACCGCGGCGGCGCCCTTGCGGCGGCCTCCCTGGTTCACGGCGGCTACCGAGGCGTCCAGGGTCTTGAGGAAGGGGACGATGCCGTTGGAATGGCCGTTGGTCCCGCGGATCAGCGAACCACGGGCGCGGATGCGGGAGTAGGAGAGGCCGATGCCGCCGGCGTGCTTCGAAAGACGCGCGACCTGGTGGTAGCGGTCGTAGATCGAGTCGAGCTCGTCCAGCGGGGAGTCCAGCAGGTAGCAGGAGGACATCTGCGGGTGCCGGGTACCGGAGTTGAACAGGGTCGGCGAGGAGGGCAGGTAGTCCAGCCGGCTCATCAACTGGTAGAGGGAGGCCACCTCGTCCACGGCGCGCGGGCTGTCGTCCTCGGCCAGACCGCAGGCCACCCGCAGCATGAAGTGCTGCGGGGTCTCCACGACCTGTCGGGTGATGGGGTGGCGCAGCAGGTAGCGACTGTGCAGGGTGCGCAGCCCGAAATACCCGAAGCGGTCGTCAGCGCCCTCTGCCAGGGCGTTGGCGACCAGGGCGTCGAGCCGGGCCGCGTGCTGCGCGACGAACGCGGCGGTGCGGTCGGCGATGAGGCCCTCCCGGTGGCCCACGGCCACCGAGCCGGAGAAGGACACCGCTCCCTGGCCGGCGGCCTCTTCGGCGACGGCCAGGGTGAGCAGACGGGCGGCGAGCCGGGAGTAGGCGGGGTCCTCGGAGATGAGCCCGGCAGCTGCTTCGGTGGCCAGCGCCCGCAGTTCGCTCTCGTCGGCCGACGCGCTCCGGCCGCGCAGGGCGGCGGCTGCGACTCGGCCGGGGTCGGCGTCGGGGAGGTCGGCGGTGAGGTCGGTGAGAGTGCGCAGCAGGGTGGTGCCGGGGCCCTCCGTGACGGCTCCCACAGCGGTGGGGTCGGTGTCGGACGCGGCTCGCGGTGCGGAAGGCGCGATGGTCACGGGGTGGGCTCTCCCTCGCTCGGCTCCGGATGACTCGGAGGCGGGGCACGGGGGAGCGCGTGCGGACGTACCTGACGAGGCCCCCTCGGGGCGGGCAGCCGGTACTTCGCGCAGCGTCCGCCGGCCCACCGCGAGGCCCGGACGAAATCGGTACCCGGTTCGGTCGACCCGGGTACGCCGTCGGCAGGTCCTCGGACTCCCGGCATACGCAAGAGCGCACACGTCATACCGTTGCGGGACAGTTCCGGATTCACACCGGATTCCCCTGCGGCGACAGCGAGGATGAGCATACATGTGGGGGCCTGTTGATGCGTTACCCCCCACATGTTGTGTCGCGCGTGGCGACGCACCGTCTCACGTCGTACCTCTGCGCTACTGCTGGGCGGTCCCGCCCGGTGGGGCGACCGCCGAAGAAGAAGGGCTCCGCCTCTCCGGGACGGGAGACGGAGCCCTTCTTGGGACGGGACTCAGCAGCAGCGGAAGCCCTCGCGGGGGTCGCCCTCGCGGGCGTCGGTGCGGGCGCGTTCGAAGGCGCGCCGGGTGAGGGCCCTCGCGCCCGGGTCCTGACGGTGCACATGGGCAAGGTAGTGGTCGTAGGCTGCCTCGCCGGTGAACTCGTGCACGTACCAGCGCACTCGGGAGAGCACCTGCCGCAGACTCCGCAGGGGGCTCAGGGCTGTGGGGCGGGGGTCGAGGGGGCTCATGCGGACACGTATTCCTTCGGCTGGCCGCCTTGGGGTCCCAGGCCCGCGGCGGCGAACTCGGCTCTCTCCCGTTTGCTGGGGAAGAGGCCGTCCGGCGCGAGGAAGGCGGAACGGACGTAGGGTGCTTCGGCTAGCTGGACGGTTTCGGGGCTGCTGATGGCTTTGAAGCAGGTCCGGGCGGCGTCGGCGAGCACCACGATGATCAGGAGTGCGAAGAATGCCGAGAGCACTCCGTCCACCGTGGAGTTGGTGACCACGGTGTGCATGTCGGCCATGGTCTTGGCGGGGGGCAGGATCTGGTCGGCGTCGATGCCCGCCTGGTACTTGTCCCGCTGTGCGAAGAACCCGACCCGGGGATCGGCGGAGAAGATCTTCATATAGCTGGCCGTGAGCGTCACGGTGGCGTCCCACGCCAGCGGGACGGCCGTCACCCAGGCCCACTTCAGCCGACCCGACTTCACCAGCAAGGTGGTGCACACCGCCAGGGCGACGGCGGCGAGAAGTTGGTTGGCGATGCCGAACAGGGGGAACAGCTGGTTGATCCCGCCCAGCGGGTCGTGCACGCCCACCCACAGGAAGTAGCCCCAGCCGCCGACCACGAAGGCGCTGGCGAGCCATACGCCGGGCTTCCAGCTCACCTGGCGGAAGGGCCGGTAGAGATTGCCGAGGGTGTCCTGGAGCATGAAGCGACCCACCCGGGTACCGGCGTCCACGGTGGTGAGGATGAACAGGGCCTCAAACATGATGGCGAAGTGGTACCAGAAGGCCTTCATGCCGGCGCCACCGAGGACGGCCGAGAAGATCTCCGACATTCCGAGCGCGAAGGTCGGTGCGCCGCCGGTACGGGAGAGCAGGCTGGTTTCCTCGACGTCCTTGGCTGCCTGGGCGAGGGCCTCGGGGGAGATGGTGAAGCCGAGACCGGTCACTGCCTGGGATGCGGCTTCCACGGTGGTCCCCACGACGCCGCCGGGGGAGTTGATGGCGAAGTAGAGGCCGGGGTCGATGATGCAGGCCGTGATCATGGCCATGATGGCGACGAAGGACTCGGTCAACATGGCGCCGTAACCGATCATCCGGACTTGCGTCTCCTTCTGGATCATCTTCGGGGTGGTGCCCGAGGAGACCAGGGAGTGGAAGCCGGAGAGTGCTCCGCAGGCGATGGTGATGAAGACGAACGGGAACATCGAGCCGGCGAACACCGGGCCGTCACCACGGCCGGCGAACTCGGTGACCGCGTCCATCTTCAGCGTGGGCATCGCGATGACGACTCCCAGGGCCAGCAGACCGATGGTGCCGACCTTCATGAAGGTGGAGAGGTAGTCGCGGGGGGCGAGCAGCATCCAGACGGGCAGCACCGAGGCCAGGAATCCGTAGCCGATCATCCAGATGACCAGGGTGCCCGGCTCCAGGGTGAAGGTGTCGGCCAGGGAGGACTCGGCCACCCAGCCGCCGGCGACGATGGCGAGCAGCAGGAGCGCGACACCGATGACGGATACTTCGGTGATCCGTCCGGGCCGTAGGACGCGCAGGTAGACGCCCATGAAGAGGGCGATGGGGATGGTCATGCCGATCGAGAAGACGCCCCAGGGCGAGTGCGCCAGCGCGTTCACGATGACCAGGGCCAGCACCGCCAGCAGGATGATCATGATGGCGAAGACGGCGACCAGGGCGGCTGCGCCGCCGACCGGTCCGATCTCGTCCCGGGCCATCTGGCCGAGGGAACGGCCGTCGCGGCGGGTGGAGAAGAACAGCGTGACCATGTCCTGGACGGCGCCGGCGAAGATGACTCCGACGACCAGCCAGATCGTGCCGGGCAGGTAGCCCATCTGTGCCGCGAGGACCGGTCCGACCAGCGGGCCCGCGCCGGCGACCGCGGCGAAGTGGTGGCCGAAGAGCACCCGTCGGTCCGTCGGGTGGAAGTCGACACCGTTGTCGAGGCGTTCGGCCGGCGTCGCCCTGCTCCGGTCCGCCCGCAGCACCCGGTACTGGAGGAAGCGCGCGTAGAAGCGGTAGGCGATGGCGTAGGAGCCGAGCGCGGCGGCGAGCATCCAGGCCGCGGAGACTTCTTCGCCCCGGGACAGGGCCAATAAGCTCCAGCCGGCCGCACCCACCAGGGCGACCAGGGACCACAGGGCGATCGACTTCGGCGTGGGGCGCCCGGAACCCTCCTCGGGCGCCCCGTGCTCGGTCGTGTCGGTCTTCTTGGTCACTGCCGGCTCTGTCACGGCTCTCGTCCCCTCGTAGGTCACCTGTGCAATGTGCACGGAATCTACGGTGGTCACCCGGGCGAGCGTAAGACCCCGTCAGCGTCGTCGGTGCGCAGTCCGCCAGTCAGCGCCCACTGGTTGGTCTTTGGAGCCGGGCCACGAACTTGTAACGATCCCCGCGGTAGACGCTGCGCACCCATTCGACGGGTTCACCGTTGGCGGCGAGAGAATGGCGGGAGAGCATCAGCATGGGCAGTCCGACGTCGGTTCCGAGCAGGCCTGCCTCGCGGGGTGTGGCCAGCGAGGTCTCGATGGTCTCTTCGGCCTCGGCGAGGTGCACGTCGTACACCTCCGCCAGGGCGGTGTAGAGGGAGGTGTACTTGACGAGCGAGCGTCGGAGTGCGGGAAAGCGCTTGGCGGACAGATGAGTGGTCTCGATGGCCATGGGTTCGCCGCTGGCGAGCCGCAGCCGCTCGATGCGCAGGACGCGTCCACCGGTGGCGATGTCCAGGAGTCCGGCCAGGGTGTCGTCGGCCGTGACGTAGCCGATGTCCAGCAGTTGCGAGGTGGGTTCGAGGCCCTGTGCCCGCATGTCCTCCGTGTAGGAGGTCAGTTGAAGGGCCTGGGAGACCTTGGGTTTGGCGACGAAGGTCCCCTTGCCTTGGATGCGCTCCAGCCTTCCCTCGACGACCAGTTCCTGGAGCGCCTGGCGCACCGTGGTGCGCGAGGTGTCGAATTCGGCCGCGAGCGTGCGTTCCGGCGGGACCGGCGTGCCCGGTGGCATGGTTTCGGTCATCGCGAGCAAATGCCGCTTGAGCCGGTAGTACTTGGGGACGCGTGCGGTACGGTTCGCCGTCCCGCTCTCGCCTTCCGTGGCTGTCCCTTCGGTGGCCATCGCCGACCGCCTTCCCGACTCCAGTTTTGCTGCCGTCACCGGCTCCTCCGTCTTTGTGCGGTCACATCGTGACACGGGCCGGAGCACCGATGCGGCCCCTCCCTGAGGTGTCGGTCCGGTAACGGACGACCACCTCGTTCATTACACCCTTGACACCCCTAAAGGTCTAGGCCAAGCTCCGATTACTGGTCTAAACCAATCTGGAGACCGGGTCCCAGCCCCACGGACAGTACTGGCGTATGTCACCGCGGCGGGCAGGGGAGTGCAGGCATCCCTGAGGAGGGTGGCGTGAAGCGCAAGCTCATCGCGGCGGTCAGTGTCGCGGGCATGATGGTCGGAGTTGCGGCCTGTGGCAGCAGCGACGACAAGGGCAGCAGCGAGCCCAAAGCCGGTGGCGAGAAGACCCTGACGGTCTGGGTCATGGACGGCTCCGCCCCGGACGCCTGGATGGCCGAGGTGAACAAGGAGTTCGAGGCCAAGCACGAGGGCGTCAAGGTCAAGGTCGAGAAGCAGCAGTGGAACGGCATTCAGGAGAAGGTCACCACCGCTCTCTCCGAGAACTCCCCGCCCGACGTGCTGGAACTCGGTAACACCCAGACCGCTGGCTACGCGGTCACCGGCGGTCTCGCCGACCTGACGGCGGACAAGGACAAGCTGGGCGCCGCCGCCTGGAACAAGGGCATGCTCTCGTCCGCCGAGATGGACGGCAAGCTCTACTCGGCCCCGTGGTACGCCGCCAACCGCGTCGTGATCTACGACAAGAAGGCCTACGCCAAGGCAGGCGTCACTCCGCCCAAGACCCGCGACGAGTGGATCGCCGGCCTGGAGAAGCTGAAGGCCGCCGACGCCAAGACCCAGCCGATCTACCTGCCGGGCCAGAGTTGGTACGTCCTCGCGGGATTCGTCTGGGACGAGGGCGGCGACCTCGCCGTCAAGGACGGCGACAAGTGGAAGGGCACGCTCGGCACCGCCGAGGCCGCTTCCGCGATGGACTTCTACAAGAAGCTCCAGTCCTTCTCCACCGCTCCCAAGGACAAGGACGAGGCCTCCCCCCAGCAGTCCACGGACGTCGTTCCCAAGGGTGGCGTCGCGTCCTGGATCGGCCTCGGCTGGGAGGCCGGCGGCGCGATCGACGCCATCAAGAAGGCGGGCGGGGAAGCCGACTTCGGCTACTTCCCGATCCCGGGCAAGACGGCCGACAAGCCGGGCTCCGTCTTCTTCGGCGGCTCCAACCTCGCCATCGCCGAGCGCTCCGCCAACAAGGACCTCGCCAAGGAGTGGCTGGCCCTGGCTGCCGGCAAGGAGCAGATGACCAAGTACAGCGCCGCTGTCGAAGGCGCGCTGTTGCCGAACCAGGACGACGCGCAGTTCAAGCCGGCCGCCGGTTCCTTCGCCGAGGCCATGGCCGCGGCTGCCCCCGCGGGCAAGATCACTCCGGTCACCGCGGGCTGGGCGAACGTCGAGACGCTCCCCAACCCGATCAAGGAGTACATGACCAAGGTGCTCAAGGGTGAGGACGCCAAGAAGGCCGGCGAGGCGGCCGACAAGGAAATCACCGAGCGCATCAACAAGCAGTAGCAGCGCGACCAGCACCACAGGGCGGTAGCCCGCAGTCAGTCCGCAGTAATCGCACCCGGGGGTGCGGCCGGTGGCCCATCACCAGCCGTGCCCCCGGTGTCAACCGCGAGGAATAAGACATGACCGTGCATTCCCAGGGGGCGGGCGTCGCCGCTCCAGAGGACGCACCACGGAAGTCCGCCGGACGGCAGGACGACCCGCCGCCCTCCGGTCCGAGGGAAAACCTTCAGTCTCCTCGCGGCAGACGTTCCCTGCCGTCCGGGCTGACACCGTACTTGCTGGTCGCCCCAGCCGTTCTCAGCCTTCTGGTCCTGCTGCTCTATCCGCTGGTCCGCAACGTCATCCTGTCGTTCCAGGACGTCAACCGGAAAGAGCTGATCCAGCGCAAGACGCCCTTCAACGGCGTCAAGAACTACACCGAACTGCTCGGCGACCCGGACTTCTGGACCGTCGTCGTACGCACCTTCGCCTTCACCCTGGCGAACGTCGCGCTCATCATGCTCATCGGCAGCCTGATCGGCCTCCTGCTCAACCGCCTCGGCAAGAAGATGCGGCTGGTGCTCTCGCTGGCCCTGGTGATGGCCTGGGCCATGCCGATCGTGGCCTCGGTCACCGTCTTCCGCTGGCTCTTCGACGAACAGTTCGGCGTGGCCAACTGGATCATGCGGGTCTGCGGATTCGCCGGCTACGACCAACACAACTGGCTGGAGACCGGATTCTCCACCCTGGTCATCGTCACCGTCCTGGTGGTCTGGGGCTCCGTGCCCTTCGTGGCGCTCAACATGTACGCCGGGCTGACCACGGTCGGGGCCGAGCTCTACGAGGCCGCCCGGATGGACGGCGCGAACGGCTGGCAGACCTTTTGGAACGTGGTCTTCCCGAGCCTGAAGCCGTTCTTCCTGATCACCACCTTCCTAGAGGTGATCTGGGTCTTCAAGGCCTTCGTCCAGGTCTACGCCATGAACCAGGGCGGACCCGACCGGGCCTCCGAAACCCTTCCCGTCTACGCCTACGTCGAAGGCTCTGCCCAGGGCCACTACGGCCTGGCGGCAGCGATCTCCGTACTGACGATCCTGATGCTCGTCGTCGTCATGTCCTTCTACTTCCGCCTGATCCTGAAGCAGGAGGAGGAGCAGTGAGCAGCAACGTCTCCCAGGTGCGCAACCGCAAGCCGATCCGGCCGGGCACCGTGGCCAAGAACCTCGGCGCCCTTGCGATCGCGGCCGTCTTCGTCTTCCCCGTGTACTGGATGTTCTCCTCCGCACTGAAGCCGCAGGCGGAGATCCTCACCAAGGACCCGGTCTTCTTCTTCGTTCCCACGTTCGAGAACTTCGGGACCGCGACCGGCGCGGACAACTTCTGGACCTTCGCCCAGAACTCCGTGATGGTCACCGTCTGCGCGGTGGGCCTCGCCCTGCTGGTGGCGCTCGGCGCGAGCTTCGCCATCGCCCGCATGACCTTCAAGGGGCGCAAGGGCCTGGTGCTCGGCGTGATGATGGCCCAGATGGCCCCCTGGGAGGTCATGGTCATCGTGATGTACATGATCGCTCGGGACGGTGACTGGCTGAACAGCCTCCCACTGCTGACCCTCATCTACTTCGTGATGGTCCTCCCCTTCACCATCTGGACCCTGCGTGGCTTCATCGCGGCCGTCCCGGTCTCCCTGGAGGAGGCCGCCGCCATCGACGGTTGCACCCGCGGGCAGGCCTTCCGCAAGGTGATCTTCCCGCTGCTCGCCCCCGGTCTGATGTCCACCTCGCTCTTCGGCTTCATCACCGCCTGGAACGAGTTCGCGATGGTCCTGATCCTGAACAAGGACGTCGAGGCGCAGACCCTTCCCCTCTGGCTGACCACCTTCCAGACCGCGTTCGGCAACGACTGGGGCGCCACCATGGCGGCCTCCTCCCTCTTCGCGGTACCGGTGCTGATCGTCTTCCTCTTCCTCCAGCGCAAAGCCGTCGGCGGGATGACCGCCGGCGCGGTGAAGGGCTGACCATGACTGTGCTCGCACACCCCACCGACACCCTCACCCGGGATGCCCTGGCCGTGCTCCAGCCCGGGTTCGAGGGGACGGCGGCCCCTGACTGGGTGCTGCGCCGGATCTCCGAGGGACTCACCTCCGTGGGCCTGTTCGGACGCAACATCCACTCCCCCGAGCAACTCGCCGCGCTCACCGCGCAGCTGCGAGCCGAACAGGACGACGTCCTCGTCGCCATCGACGAGGAGGGCGGCGACGTCACCCGTCTGGAGGTCCTCACGGGTTCCTCCTTCCCGGGAAACCTGGCACTGGGCGCGGTGGACGACGTCGACATGACCCGGGAGGTGGCCCGCGAGCTCGGCCGCCGGCTCGCCGAGTGCGGGGTCAATCTGAACTGGGCGCCGTCCGCCGACGTCAACTCCAACCCGGACAATCCGGTGATCGGTGTCCGCTCCTTCGGCTCGGACACGCACCTGGTCGCCCGGCACACCGCTGCGTACGTGGAAGGCCTCCAAGCTGCCGGCGTGGCCGCATGCACCAAGCACTTCCCCGGCCACGGCGACACCAACGTCGACTCCCACCACGCGCTGCCCCGCATCGACGTCTCCCCCGAGGTCCTCTACGCCCGCGAGCTGGTGCCCTTCAGGGCGGCCATCGCGGCCGGCACCAAGGCCGTCATGAGCGCCCACATCCTGGTGCCGACCCTCGACCCGACCCGCCCCGCCACCCTCAGCCCGCAGATCCTCACCGGCCTGCTGCGCGAGGAACTCGGCTACCAGGGCCTGATCGTCACCGACGGCGTGGAGATGAACGCCATCGCAGGCACCTACGGCATCGAGCGCGGCAGCGTTCTGGCGATCGCCGCCGGCGCCGACGCGATCTGTGTGGGCGGAGGGCTCGCCGACGAGGGCACCGTGCTGCAACTGCGAGATGCGCTGGTGGGCGCGGTCCGCTCCGGCGAGCTCCCCGAGGAACGCCTGGCCGATGCGGCGGCACGGGTCCGCCGCCTCGCCGAGTGGACCGTGCGGGCCCGGGAGTTCCAGGTGGCCGCGGCACCGGGAATCGGCCTGGCCGCGGCCCGACGGGCCGTGCAGGTGACCCGCGCGGACGAAGAGCACGGCAAGCCGGTGGACCGCGTGTACGTGGCGACGCTCAGTCCGGTGGCGAACGTCGCGGTCGGCGCTGACACCCCGTGGGGCACGGCCGCCGAACTCGCCGCGCTCCTGCCCGGCACCGAGACCGGCTCGTACGGAGAGGCCCCCGCGGCCGAGGTGGCGGCCGAGGTGCTGCGGGCCGCCGGCGATCGGACGGTCGTCGCCGTCGTCCGCGACGCCCACCGCCACCCTTGGATGTCCGAGGTGTTGGACGCCCTGCTCGCGGCCCGCGCCGATACGCTCGTGGTCGAGATGGGTGTTCCGCAGGCCGGACCGCGCGGTGCCCTACACGTCGCCACTCATGGCGCGGCCCGCGTGTGCGGACAGGCCGCCGCGGAGGTCATCGCCCGAGGGTGAGCGGGTGGCCGTCTCATGGCGGTCGCCCCCTGAAGCCGGTTGAAGGCCGGGCCCCGGCGGGGGTCCGGCCTTCAACCGCATCCTGGCCGTGCCCGGACGCGCCGGCGCTCAGTGGAGCGCGTCGAACAAGGTCGCCCCGGCGATCAGAACCAGGGAGAGGCCCAGCAGGTCAACCGCCCGTGCGATCAGCCGGTACTTCCTGGTGGCGAGTACCGAGAGCGCTATCAGCTGGCTGCACCGTTCGAGGTGGGCGTCCTGAGTCGAGGACAGGTGGGCCACCAGGTCGGCGGGCCGTCCTTGGTACTGCGCGTAGTAGGCGAAGTAGGCAGGTCCAGCGAGGCGGGAGACGCCGACCGGCCGGACGCAGTAGAGCAACTGGCCGAGGCTGCAGGCGAGCGTCACGATCCCCGCCCAGGCGGCCCATTCGACACCGTTCCAGAGGGCGAAGATCCCTGCCGAGCGGACGACGAAGGTGGCGACGACGCCGGCAGCGATCGCGGAGAACAGCGCGAGGAGGGTGGCGGCCTTGTGGTCGGCACGGCTGAGCTCGGTGCGGACCTCGATCAGGGCCGCCTGGGCCTCCGCCGGCTCAGGGGCCGTCGTCATGGGCGGCGTTCGCGTTCGTGGTCAGGACCTGTCCCGAGATGCCGCGGTGGTTGTGGCGCACCTCCAGGGAGACCGGTTGGCCTGCCCGGTGGTCCGCCGCGCCATCGCCGAGGAAGACGAAGACGCTCTGCCGGTTGCCCCGGCTGTCGAGGACGTCCACGAAGGCGAAACCCTTGTGGGCGAGCACCCGCTGGAAGGTCCCGTCGATGGTGTGGCCCTCCTGGACGCAGCACCCGGCAACGGGTCGCTGCCCTTCCTTGAGTGGTGGGAGCGGGATGAAGCGTACGGACTGCCCCTCGGTGAGTTCGCCCTCGCCCACGATGAAGCGGCGGTCGACGTAGTGGTCGCCGTGGTCCGCCGCACCGATGAACCCCCGCCCCTGATCGCCGTCCCAGTGCTTGACCACCCCGTCGAGGGTCTGCTGGGTGGGCGGTGGCGCCGGCGGGGAGCTCTGGGCCTGGACGGGTAACTGCGCGTTGGTCTGGGCTCGGTCGATCGCCTCGGTCAGCACCGTGTTCTTCACACCGAAGGGCTTCCGGTGCCAGATGATCTCGCGGTACTTGATGGGCTTGGCGAAGCCCTTCAGATCGACCTTCTCCTCGGCCGAGAGGTAGTCGTCGGGGGAGTACTCAAGGACCCGCCCCATCTCGGAGGAGACCCGGCTCATGTTGGCCGAGACCACGGTGGCGCTGTCCACCCAGATCGCCTGGGGGGCGCCGGCGCTGCACAGCCGGGAAGCGAGGTCGGCCACCGACCCGATGTAGTCCAGTCCGCCGCCCGGCGCCTCGTACTCGACCACCCGGCCGGTGGCGATGCCGATGGTGGCCTGACAGTCGTTGAGGACCCCGCTGTTGTTCTCGGAGCGGAGCATCTCCTGGATCAAGATGGCCGCGCAGATCGCTTCGGCAGCGCGCTCCCCGTCGAAGGCGGCCAGGGTGCCGTCGCCCAGGTACTTCACCACGGTGCCACCGTGCTTGGCGACCGCCTCGGCGGTGATGTCGAGGAACTTCCCGATGGACGGGAGCCATCCGACCTCGCCGAACTTGCCCTTCATCTCGGTGGAGCCGGAGAGGTCGGCGAAGAGGATGACGCGGTAGGGGCGGTCGGGGTTCCTGAGTGCTTCCTGGAACAGGGTGAAGTGATCAGTTTGCAAGTCATGCCCCCCATGAAGTTGCCGTGCTCGCCCGTGCGGAGGGACGAGGTCCGGGCCACGATTCTAGTGACCCAACTCACGTTTGGGGCTGGACTTGCTGAAGTGGGGGAAGCGGTCGCAGGTCGCCCGGTCGGGCCGGGAGGCTCGATGTGGCCTCTATCTTGGGGGGTTTCAGCTGCCGCCCGTCAGAGCCTCGACTGCCGTTGTCGTGGTCCGCTCGATGAGGGAAACTCCCGCCTCTTGGGTGGCCTGGCGGTCGGTGAGGACGGCCACAAGCAGGGTGTGGCCGCCGTGTTCGACCATGCCGATGCTGTTGACGACCCACAGATGCGTGGTCTCCCGCGGTAGCCAGCCGTTCTTGAGCGCGAACGAACCCGCGGGGGAACTCGCAGCGCTGACGCCCCAGTCATGTTCCTCAAAGACATTGCTCATCAACGACCGCGCGTACGCGCGGGACTCGGCGGTCAGCGGTGAGTCCTCGGTGAAGACACGTCTCAGTAGGGTCAACTGGTCGAGGACCGTGGTGCGGGTGAGCCCCCACACACCACGCTGTCCCGCATGCGCCGGACTGAAACCGAGTCGCCGGTTGGCGGCGTCCAGGCCCTGGCGCCTGCCTATCTCGATCCAGAGTTCCTGCGCCGCGACATTGTCGCTGAAGCAGATCATGGCGGCGGCGCGGCGCTGCTGTTCGGTGGTGAGGGGGGTCCCGTGGTCCTGTGCCCGTAGGAGCAGGGCGGCCAGGATGTCCACTTTGATGATGCTGGCGGAGACGAAGCGCTCCTCGATCGAGCCGTGAGTGACTGAGTGTCCCGTGGTGAGGTCCTCCACCGCGAGTGCGTAACGACCGTCGCGCGGCCCTACCTCATCGAGCGCCGAACGTGCGGCCTGCACCGGGTCCGCGGCACCCGTCGAGTCCGACGGGCTCCCGGATGGCGCCGCAGCCGGGTCGGGTCTTGACGTGGGTGGCCTGGCGTCGGCGCCCTTCAGCGCGTGGACATATGCGCTGACGACGAGTGTCGCGCTCAGCAAGAGGAGCGCGGTGTTTCGTCTGCGGTGCTTCACGGGGGTTCTCGCTTTCGAGCGGGTGGACCACTGGGGGTATGCCGGAACCAGGGCGGGTGTCGTGCGGCGATTCCGGGTGCCTGGCGGTTTTCGAGTCTTCTTCAGCGCGGCCTTCCAGGGCTGTCCCTGTATGCGCGCCGTGGGCCTCTCGCTCACTCCCACCCTAAAGTGATCAGTTCCGGACTTTCCGATTCCGAAATTCGCCGGGATCGGGGCGTGTGTGAAGTCGAGCCGGGGTGACCCAGTGCTCACACCGCGCTCCCGTAGCCCCCCGAGCGGCCTTCCTCGGGCCCCTGGCCGCGCCGAACCGGCTGGCTACGGGCACGCGGGTTAGGCGAGGTCAGCCCAAGCGGAGGGCGGGACCACCGAATGGCTACCAGCCCCACTGCGGGCGTGCGCAAAGTGATGGAATTCGCTACTCCCCTTCAGGGTCTACTTTTATTGACGTGCTGCCTCATGGTGGTGAGCGTACTTATTGGTGGACCTTGGTCAAGCTGTGAATTTGGGGCGGGGAAGGGGCCGGGTTTCTTTCACTCAGGAACCGATTGCTCCATGTGGCCGTGGTGGTTGATTCCTGCGAATTGACCGGGTTCGCGTTCACACTGTGTGTTATTTCCGGGTGGGCTCAATCACTCCCCGGTGCGGTCCATGGCGTCGCGAGAACGCGGCCCGGTCGGGACGGGAGGACGTCACCGCACACCACTGCGCCCCGCCGAGCGTGCTCGGCGGGGCGCAGTGGTCAGGTCGAAGCCCGCGTGGGCGTCCTTTCGGCCGTGGTTACAGCCCTTGCCAGCGAGGCTTGTTGGCGTAGGTGTGACGGAAGTAGCCGGCGAGCTTCAGCCGAGACGCCGCGGCCTCGTCGACGACGACGGTGGCGTGGCGGTGCAACTGGAGCGCTGAGGCCGGGACCAGGGCGGAGAGTGGGCCCTCGACCGTCTGAGCCACGGCTTCGGCCTTGCCTTCCCCGGTCGCGAGCAGGACCAGGTGGCGCGCGTCCAGGATGGTGCCGATGCCCTGTGTGATGACGTGGTGCGGTACCTGGTTGACGTCGCCCTCGAAGAAGCGGGCGTTGTCGATCCGGGTCTGTTCGGTGAGCGTCTTGATCCGGGTGCGGGAGGAGAGCGAGGAGCAGGGCTCGTTGAAGCCGATGTGTCCGTCGGTGCCGATGCCGAGCAGCTGGAGGTCCACGCCGCCGGCCTCGGTCAGGGCCCGGTCGTAGGCCTCGCAGGCGCCCTGCACGTCGTCGGCGGATCCGTCGGGGCCCGTGAAGGAGGACTCGTCCAGGCCGAGTGGTTCGACGACCTCGCGCAGGACCACGGAGCGGTAGGACTCCGGGTGGTCGACGGGCAGGCCCACGTACTCGTCGAGCTGGCAGATCCGGGCGCGGGAGGCGTCGACCTCGCCTGCTCGGACCTTGGCGGTCAGTGCCTGGTAGATGGGCAGCGGGGTCGAGCCCGTTGCGACACCGAGCAGGGCGTCGGGCTTGCGGCGGAGCAGGGCGGCCATGGCCTCTGCGATGAGTTCGCCGCCCGCCTTGGCGTCCGGGACGATGACAACTTCCACGCTGGGCCTGCCGATCTGTGTGGAGTGGGCATATGTGGTATAGACCAATCTAGCAGAATGGCGTCCCCGTGGGGGAGCCCGCGCGGTGCTGGGGTGACCGCCCCGAAACGGGGTGGGTCCCGGTGGCGGCCCGCGGCGCGGGGTGGTCGACTACCCCCATGGTCGAAGCCGACGAGGAGACCCGCATGTCCGAGGATCGTGAACGCCCCGGTCGGATGATGGCGGGGGAGATCGCCGAGCAGCCGGCGGTTGGAAAGACTCCTCACCGAGGGGGCGCCCCTGATCCGCGCCACCGCCGAAGCGGTGGCCGCTCGCAAGCCCCGTTTCGTCCTGCTCGCCGCCAGGGGCACCTCCGACCACGCCGCCCTCTACGCCAAGTACCTCCTGGAGGTGCGTCTCGGCCTGCCCTGTGGGCTGAGCTCGATGTCCACCACCACCGCCTACGCGGCTCGGCCCGACCTCAGTGACGTCCTGGTGGTCACGGTGAGCCAGTCCGGGGGTTCTCCGGACCTGGTTGCCTCGGCCCAGGCGGCCCGAAGGGCCGGGGCGGTCACCGTGGCCGTCACCAACAACCCCGACTCGGCGCTGGCCGCCGTCTGTGAGCACCACATCCACGTCCTCGCCGGTCCCGAGCGCGCCCTGCCGGCCACCAAGACGTACACCGCCTCCCTGCTGGCCCTGTATCTCTTCGTGGAGGGGCTGCGTGGGGTGGACGGCGCCGACGCGGCCCGGTCCCTGCCGGCCCTCGCCGAGCAGATCCTCGCCCGCCACGCCGAGGTGCGGGCGCTGGCGGCCCGTTACCGCTTCGCGGAACGGATGGTCATCACCTCCAGGGGCTTTGGGTATCCGACGGCCAAGGAGGCCGCCCTGAAATTGATGGAGACCTCCTACATCCCGGCGCTGTCCTATTCCGGGGCCGATCTGCTGCACGGGCCGCTCGCGATGGTGGACAACGTCTTCCCGGTGATCGCCGTCGTCACCGAGGGGCGGGGAGGCGAGGCGCTGCAACCAGTGTTGGACCGTCTGCGGGGGCGTGGGGCTGACCTCTTCGTCGTCGGCCCCAGGGCTCAGGTCGAAGCCGCCTCGGCGGGATTCGTCCTGCCCACGCAAGGGGTGGGCGAGGAGCTTCAGCCGATCCTGGAGATCCTGCCGCTCCAGCTGCTCGCGCATGAGGTCACCGTGGCCCGAGGTCAGGACCCTGACGCGCCGCGGGCCCTCGCCAAGGTCACCGAGACGCGCTGAGGGCTCGGGCAGCCGTGGTGCCGCACGGAATTCGCACCTCGGCTTCGGGGCGTATCCCGCAGGGCTACCGTCGCGTATCTTGGACGAAGCAACGGAAGTTTCCCGCTGCACATGGATGGACAGAACCAATTGGTCTAGTCCACAATGCAGATGCTGAGAATAAGACGTCCGCCCTCCCCGCACAGGAGGGTGGATCGAGGTGAGCCGCGTGTTCTGCCCTGACCGCGCAGGCCCCTCCCACCGGCTGCCGGGACCGCACACCCGCCGGCCGATGCACTCCGGGCTGCGGTGCCGGACGGGCTGAGGGTCCCGTCCCGGCGCCGCGGTCAGGGGAGGCGTCGCGGAACTCCTTTTCCGGGCCGTACCCGTGCACGGGTACGCTCGCACTCGTGCCCTCCATGAACGAGCTAGTCCGCCAGCACACCGCTCTCAGCGACACCGACCTGGAGTGGCTCCACATGCTGGTGTCGGAGTGGCAACTGCTCTCCGACCTCTCCTTCGCGGACCTCGTGCTCTGGGTTCCCACCCTGGACGGCACCCGCTACGTCTCCGTGGCCCAGATGCGGCCCAACACCGGCCCCACGTCCTACCAGGACGACATGGTCGGCCACCTCGTACCGAGGGGGCGCCGACCGTTGCTGGACGCCGCACTGGACGAGGGGCGGATTGTTCGCGAGGGCGATCCCGAGTGGCGCGAGGAGGTCCCGGTAAGGGTGGAGTCCATTCCCGTGCGCAGGGAGGGTCGAGTGCTCGGCGTCATCGCCCGCAACACCAATCTGTTGACGGTGCGGACCCCGAGCAGGCTGGAGCTGACCTATCTGCAGTCCGCCTCCGACCTTGCCCAGATGATTGCCTCCGGAGCCTTCCCCTATCCGGGACAGCAGGCCGACCGTGATGCCTCCCCGCGCGTCGGGGACGGCCTGATCCGGCTGGATGCCGACGGGGTCGTCACCTATGCGAGCCCGAACGCCCTCTCCGCCTACCACCGGCTGGGCCTGGCCTCGGACCTGGTCGGCCAACACCTTGGCCAGTCCACGGCCGAACTCGCCCCCGCCCGCGGGCCGGTGGACGAGGCGCTGGTGAAGCTCGCCAGCGGTTGGGCACCACGGGAAACCGAGGTGGAGGGCAACGGGGGAGTGATCCAGCTGCGGGTCATTCCGCTCAAGCCCAAGGGCATCCGGATCGGTTCCCTCGTGCTGTGTCGGGACGTCACCGAACTGCGTCGGCGTGAACGGGAACTGATCACCAAGGACGCCACCATCCGGGAGATCCACCACCGGGTGAAGAACAACCTCCAGACGGTGGCTGCGCTGTTGCGCCTCCAGGCTCGCCGAATGGACTCGGATCAGGGGCGGGAGGCGCTGGGGGAGGCCGTGCGACGGGTCGGTTCGATTGCGATCGTGCACGAGACGCTCTCCCAGAACCTCGATGAGCGGGTGGAGTTCGACGAGATCGCCGACCGGGTCATCGCGATGGTCGCGGAGATCTCACCCGGCAAGGTCGGCTGCCGGCGTACCGGACGCTTCGGGATCCTGGACGCGGAGGTCGCCACTCCGCTGTCGATGGTGCTCACCGAGATCCTGCAGAACGCCCTGGAACACGCCTTCGCACCAGGGGAGTACGGCACGGTCGAGGTGATCGCGGCGCGTAGCGGAACGGGCCGGGAGGAGGGTCGGCTGAAGATCACGGTGCAGGACGACGGCTGTGGCCTTCCTGCTGGATTCGACCCTCAGAGCGCCGGAAACCTGGGTCTTCAGATCGTGCGCACCCTGGTTGAGGGGGAGCTCGGCGGAACGTTCGACATGGTTGCCGGTGCGATCCGTGGCACCAAGGTGATCCTCGATATTCCGGTGCCCGGGCAGAAGTAGTCCAGGTGCCCACTTACGGGACGGCTCCTGGGGCGGCAAGGAATTCGAGGGCCGGAGCACAGCACTGAGCCCCGGACCGATGATTCGGTCCGGGGCTCAAGAGCACGTTGCTGAGCGCTTGTTGAGGTTCTACGCGCTGCGGCTATCGAGGCTCAAAGTCGGCTTCAGGCGCTGGCGTTGCGCGCCCGGTTGCGGGCGGCGCGGCGCTTCATGGCGCGGCGCTCGTCCTCGCTGAGGCCACCCCAGACGCCGGAGTCCTGACCGGACTCCAGCGCCCACTGCAGGCACTGCTCCATCACGGGGCAGCGACGGCAGAC
This sequence comes from Streptomyces sp. NPDC006879, assembly GCF_042869595.1. NCBI lineage: Bacteria > Bacillati > Actinomycetota > Actinomycetes > Kitasatosporales > Streptomycetaceae > Streptomyces > Streptomyces sp. NPDC006879. The sequence goes on along the minus strand of NZ_JBIAGC010000009.1, from coordinate 84,369 downwards.
GGCCTTGGCTTCCTCGATCTGCAGCAGCGCAGGACCGGTGTTGCCGATAGGGAAGAAGAGCTCGGGGTCTTCTTCGCGGCAAACGGCGTTGTGACGCCAGTCCATGGCTGCTCCATCTCCTTGGTATTGCGGGCACGTTGCTTGTGAATGTGAACGCTTTCACGAATCCCCCCGCAAGGGAAGGGCGAACACCCCGGTTGGCCGGAGCGGTCCGTGATTCGTGGAAGGGTTCTGGCGATCGCATGGGTGCCGGGTTGTGCGGGCTGTCCCGATCGCCATGTAGAGATTCGCAAACCTCGGACGGGGATACAACCCCTTCCGGAAAGTTTTTTTTGATTCATCGGTGTCGACTAGGTCACAGCCGTACTTCTATGGGGTGGATCCCAGCCTAAACGTTCGACTGAAAGGACTAAAGGCCCTTCCGCTCACACAATCACACGCAGTGCACGGCGTACGCCTGTGAACGTCACGCTGGTACGCAGTCCTAGGTGATCGCCGTCCATCTGGAATGGAAGCGGAACCTTCGAATGCAAGGTGAAGTCGGTCAGATCGTGCAGAGATACCGCATGCTTGCCCCGCGGGCCGCGCTCAGGAGTCGAGGTCAGCAGCTGCGTGGCGTAACGAGCCACCGCCGCGGTTGACATCCGGTCCAAAGCCAGTACGTCAAGTGCGGTATCGAAGGACGCCTCCGGGGAGGCGTACACCGGGCGGTTGCCGAGGTACGTCCAGGGCGAGGTGTTGCAGATTATCGACAGCACCAGATCCGTCACCGGGTCCTCGCCCGGTCGCTCCAGTGTGATCGTGCCGTTCCTGCGGTGCGGATCCTCGAAGAACTGTCGGACCACCTGTCGTACATACAGTGCATGCGTCGAACGTTTGCCGCGCTCCCGCTGCTGCTCCACCCGGCCCACGACGCCCGCGTCGAAACCGAGTCCGGCGCAGAAGGTGAACCAGCGCGGCGGCGCCTGCTCGTCCACGGTGCCGACGGTGCCGGAGGCGAGGCCGAGTCCCACCGTCCGTTCCCGACGTTCCCGCAGTGCGTCCAGCAGTGCGCCGGTCGCCTCCACCGCGTCATTGGGCAGCCCCAGCGCGCGGGCGAAGACGTTCGTGGATCCACCGGGAACCACGGCCAAGCCCGGCAGCCGGTCCGGATCGGGGCCGCCGTGCAGGAGGCCGTTGACCACCTCGTTCACCGTGCCGTCACCGCCGAGCGCCACCACCAGCTCGATGTCCGCGCTCTCCGCGGCCCGCCGCCCCAGGTCCCGAGCGTGTCCGCGGTACTCGGTGGTCACCGCCTCCAGCTTCATCTCGCTGGCCAGCGCATGGATCAAGACATCGCGCGTGCGCGCACTGGTGGTGGTAGCCGCCGGATTGACCACGAGGAGTGCACGCATGTGCAGCAGACTACCTACCGGCAGGTACCTGGCCCATACCGGATCTCTGAACCGGTCGATCCGGCGCCGGCGTGCCGACGGCTACCCTGCTGGGGTGAGTACCGAGCAGACCCATGCCCAGCACGCCGCGCCCAACAGTCCCGTACCGGCCCGGCTGATCGCCGCCGCCGCGCTTACCGCGCTGGAGGGCCTCGCTCTGGCCGGCCTCGGCGTCTACCTGTTGGTGATGGGGCTGCTCGGTGACCCCGATTCCCCGCAGCAGGCGGAAACCGGTGGTGTGACCCTGCTGGCGCTGGCCCTGCTGCCGCTCGCGGCGGCGCACGGACTGAGGCTGCGCCGCCGTTGGGCACGCGGTCCTGCCCTGATCACCCAACTGATGGCCGTCCCGGTCTCCTGGACCCTGATCGACACCGGCGGCGGCGTACTGGCCGGCGGAATCGCGTTGGCCGCAGCTGCGCTCACGGCGCTCGTACTGCTGGTCAGCCCGACCACCACGCAAGCCCTCGGCGCCGGGCCGCGGGGCGCTTGAAGCGCTTCCCGGCGCGAGGCGGGCGGAGCGCGCCTGCCTCGCCCCTCGGGTCCTTCCTACTCCTCGACGAGGAGCTTCTCGCGGAGCTGGGCGAGCGTCCGGGCCAGCAGCCGGGAGACGTGCATCTGTGAGATGCCGACCTCCTGAGCGATCTGGGACTGGGTCATGTTCCCGAAGAACCTGAGCAGCAGGATCCGTTTCTCTCGGGGCGGAAGCCCTTCCAGCAGCGGCTTGAGGGACTCCCGGTACTCGACGCCCTCCAGCGCCTCGTCCTCCGCGCCCAGGGTGTCGGCCACGGCCGGGGACTCGTCGTCGGTGTCCGGAACGTCCAGCGACAGCGTGCTGTAGGCGTTCGCCGACTCCAGCCCCTCCAGCACCTCCTCCTCGGAGATCCCGAGGCGTTCCGCCAGTTCGTGAACGGTGGGTGAGCGTCCGTGTTGCTGGGAGAGCTCCGCGGTCGCCGTGGTCAGCGCGAGGCGCAGCTCCTGGAGGCGACGGGGCACGCGTACGGCCCAGCCCTTGTCGCGGAAGTGACGCTTGATCTCACCGACGACCGTGGGGGTGGCGTACGTGGAGAACTCGACGCCACGGTCCGGGTCGAATCGGTCCACCGACTTGATCAGGCCGATCGTGGCGACCTGGGTGAGGTCGTCCAGGGGCTCGCCGCGGTTGCGAAAGCGCCGCGCCAAGTGCTCGACCAGCGGCAGGTGCATCCGCACCAACTGGTTGCGCAGCTCCGAACGCTGCGGTGACCCCTCGGGGAGCTCGCGCAGTTCGACGAACATCGCCCGCGCGCCACTTCGATCACGTGGATCGTGGCGCCGGTCCTCGTGGTGCTGGTGCTCGTTCTCGCTCATGGGGCCCGCCCGTCGCTCCGCCGAGTCCAAAAGGCCGTCATCCGCCGGGTGTGGCCGGGCGTGCTGCTCCGGAACGCCCCGGTCTCGTACTGGACTGTCCCCGCCGCTCACGCCGGACCGGGTCCCGCGCCGCGCTGTTTGTAGAGGCTGATGCTGACCGTCTGGTCCTCGGCGACCTGGGAGTCGACCTTGCCGGCCAGCGCGGAGAGCACCGTCCAGGCGAAGGTGTCCCGCTCGGGCGCTCGCCCGTCGGTGGTCGGGGCCGAGACGGTCACCTCAAGGGAGTCGTCCACCAGCCTGAAGACGCACGAGAGGACGGAGCCGGGCACGGCCTGCTGGAGCAGGATCGCGCAAGCCTCGTCCACTGCGATGCGCAGGTCCTCGATCTCGTCGAGGGTGAAGTCCAAACGTGCAGCAAGGCCGGCCGTAGCCGTCCGCAGCACCGACAGGTAGGCACCCGCAGCCGGCAGCCGGACTTCCACGAAGTCCTGGGTCCCGGGCTCGCCTGCGATCTGGGACACCCTCACCTCCAAGGTGGTACGAGCTCTGTTCGCCGGTGACGCTATCGCGATCCACGGCGCCGTGTCGCGGCGCCCCCGCGCCCCCCGCCGGCGACTGTCACTGATGGTAAGCCCATATGCACGCTCAGTGGCTAGGGGTCTGTGGACCCAAATGCTGACCGGACGGGCCCAATTGTGCGCGTAGCGGCCCTGCGGGACAGGCCTTGGGTTCAGACGATCGAGGAGTCCACGTAACACCACCGCCAGGTCTCGCCCGGTTCGAAACTGCGCATGACGGGATGACCCGTCTCCAGGTAGTGAGCCGTCGCGTGTCGGTGCGGAGAGGAATCGCAACACGCCACGTGCCCGCACCACAGGCACATACGAAGCTGGACCGGGTGACTCCCGCGCGCCAAACACTCGGGGCAGGTCGCCGCACGCGGCGCCGGCTCGGGGTGGGGGAGTTCGGGAACGTGCAGGCACTCGTCCATGATGGCCAGGTTACGACGGCTCGCGACGGAGACGGGGTCTTTGCCGATGGAGGTAGCGCAGCTGATCGCGCTGGTGGCGGGCAGCGCCGCCATCGCAGGCGCGGCGAGGCGGGGACCCGTCCCGGCCCCGCTGCTGCTCGTGGCCGCGGGGCTCGTCGCTTCGTACCTCCCCGGGGTTCCGGAGTACGAGCTGGATCCGCACATCGTGCTGCCCCTGTTGTTGCCCCCGTTGCTCTACACCGCGGCCGTCGACAGCTCCTACCTGGACCTGAGGGCGAACATCAGACCGGTGGCGTTGCTCTCGGTCGGTTACGTGCTCTTCGCGACCCTCGCCGTCGGGTACGCCGCCCACCTGCTGGTGCCGGACCTCTCACTGACCGCCGCGCTGGTGCTCGGTGCCGTGATCGCGCCACCGGACGCCGTGGCGGCCACCGCCATCGCCCGGAAGCTCGGGCTGCCCCACCGGATCACCACCATCCTCCAGGGCGAATCCCTGGTGAACGACGCGACCGCGATCACCGCCTACAAGGTGGCGCTGGCCGCCGTCGTCGGTGAGAGCGCCGGCTGGACCGGCGGCATCGTCGAGTTCCTGGTGGCCTCGGTGGGCGGAGTGGGCGTCGGTCTCCTGCTGATGGTTCCGCTGCACTGGCTGCGCACTCATCTGAGGGAACCACTGCTCCAGAACACCCTCTCGTTGCTGATCCCCTTCGTGGCGTACGCGGCGGCGGAGCGGGTGCACGCCTCCGGGGTCCTCGCGGTGGTGGTCGTGGCGCTCTACCTGGGGCACCGGTCCTGGCAGGTCGACTTCGCGACGCGGCTCCAGGAGGCGGCGGTCTGGAAGATGGTCGCCTTCATCCTGGAGTCCGTGGTGTTCGCACTGATCGGCCTCCAGCTGCCGGTGGTGCTCGCCGGCCTCGGCGAGTACGAGGGCCTGACCGCACTGTGGTCCGCACTCGTGGTGTTCGTGGCGGTGGTGGTGGCCCGTTTCGTCTGGGTCTTCCCGGCGACGTTCCTCCCGCGGGCGCTGTCCGCACGCATCCGCGCGCGTGAGCCCGACACCACCTGGAAGGCACCCCTGATCGTCGGCTGGGCCGGCATGCGCGGAGTGGTCTCGCTGGCTATCGCCTTCTCGATCCCTATGACCGTGGACGAGGCGGCCGGCGGCGGCCCCTTCCCGTCCCGGAACCTGATCCTCTTCCTCACCTTCACCACGGTGATCGCGACCCTAGTGGTCCAGGGGCTGACCCTGCCGCCGCTGATTCGGGCACTGCGCCTGCCCTCACGGGACCCGCAGGCCGAGACGCTGGCAGAAGCGCAGGCACAGAACGAGGCCTCCCAGGTGGCCGAGGCGCGCTTGGAGGAACTCCTGGCCGATGAGCGCAACGCGCTGCCGCAGCCGCTGGAGCAGCGGCTGCGCACGGTGTTGGAGCGCCGGCGCAACGCGGTGTGGGAACGTCTGGGCGAGGGCAACCCGCTCACTGGCGAGTCCGCGGACGACACCTACCGACGGCTGTCGGGCGAGATGATCGCGGCGGAGCGCGAGGTGTTCGTGGAACTGCGTGACGCCCGGCGCATCGACGACGAGATGATGCGGGTGCTGCTGCGGCGGCTGGACCTGGAAGAGGCCGCTGCCTATCGAGAGCGGGGCGACTGAGGCCGGGGCCCTGGACGGCCGGGGATCACGGCGAGCCGGTGATGACCGCTGCCACCGTGCTGCCCGGCGCGAGCGCGCCCTCCCTGGCCATAGTCGTCAGCCCGTAGAGCAGTTTGGCCACGTAGATCCGCTCGATGGTGATGCCGTGGCGCTCGCCGAACTCCGCTGCGAAGGAATCGAGTTCGGTGGGGACCCGGCCGTATCCGCCGAAATGGAAGCGGTCGTCCAGGCTCCACTCGCCCCGGCGGCTTCCGAATGTCTTGCACTGGAGCGCCGTGACTTCGGCATCCAGAAAGCCGCCCTTCAACACCGGTATTCCGAGCGCCTGTTGGTGTGCATCCAGGCCCGCGGCGAGGCCGGCCAGCGTCCCACCGGTACCGCATGCGACACCCACCAGGTCCGCGCGCCCGCGCAGTTCGGCGCCTAGCTCCTCGCAGCCGCGGACGGCGGCCGGATTGCTGCCGCCCTCCGGGATGACGAATCCCCCGGGCGCCCCGGCCTCCGTGAGGAGCTCTTCCAGGACGCGGGGATCGGCCTTGTGGCGGTACCGGTGCCGGTCGGTGAAGTGCAGCCGCATCCCGTGCGCCGCGCAGCGGGTGAGCGAGGGGTTCAGGGGCCGCTCGGCCAGCTCCTGTCCGCGGACGATGCCGACCGTCTCGAAGCCCAGCAGCCGCCCGGCAGCGGCGGTGGCCCGCAGGTGGTTCGAGTAGGCCCCGCCGAAAGTCACCAGGGTGTGGTGCCCGCGCTCGGCCGCGATCCTCAGGTTCGGGGCGAGTTTGCGCCACTTGTTGCCCGCCGGGTGGAGGTCCACCTGGCCGAGCGCCTCCGGGTCCCAGAGCAGAGTGGAGTGGATCAGGTCATCCCGCTTCAGCAGCAGTCGCACGCCTCTCCTCGCGAAGCGCTCGTCATGGACCTCGTGCAGGGGAGAGGGAGGCCGGGGCCGTAGCAGGGCGTCAATGTCAACGGGGTGCCTCACCGGACCATTCTCGGCCAGCGGGCTGCTCACCGTAACCAGGGGCTCCGTCGACGCGGCCCCGAGGCGCCGTACCCGCGGCTTCAGCCGAGGATCCGGCGCTTTTGAGCCTCGAACTCCTGCTCGCTCAGGATTCCCTGGTCCTTGAGTTCGCCCAACTGCTTCAGCTGCTCGATCTTGTTGTTCATGTCCTCTCCGGCCGGGGCGGGCGGCGGCGGGGGCGGGGGCGGCGCTGCGTACTGCGGGGCCGGCGCCTCCTGCTGCCCCTGCTGGGCCCAGCGGCCGGCTTGCCGCCGGGAGACCCGGTTGGATACGGCGGTGGCGGTACCGGCGACCACGGCGGTGCGGGCGACGCCACGGAGAAGGCCTGGCATGGGAGCTCCCTACGAGGGGGGACGGGGCTGGGTCACCCGGTCGGGTCGGTGTCGGAGGCCCCCGGTGAGTCCTCGCTCGCGTCCAACGAGGCCAGCAGGGCCTGAACGGGGATGCGGCCACCGGCGACCAGTTGGGCGCCGCTGCGGCGCATGGCCCGGGCGAACGGGGCTGCCCACAGGTTCTCGTACACCAGGATTCCGGCGGAGTTCCCCGGATCGAGGACGGCGCCGGCCTCGTCCAGGTCGTCCTGACCGAGGAGGCCGGTCGAGACGCCCTCGAACAAGGTCAGGTCGATACCGTCGTCCTCGGTGGTCTCCGTCACCTTGAGCGCGGTCACGCTCCCGTCGAGGTCCTTGCGGACGAAGAGCAGGTCCAGGATGCGGATGATCCCGCGATCGACCAGATCGAGGAGCAGGGGGAAGCCCTCTCCGGTCATCCGGTTTCCGGGGAACTCGACGATCAAGTAGTCGACGGGCCCCATCTCTTCGATCTGCTCGGCCGTTTCGAAATCTACGCTCATGGCCACTCCTGGCAAGCAGCTCGGCGGCTCGGCTGTTCGACGGCCGGACCGCCGTCCGGCATCGGCGGGGGAGGGATCTTCTTCTCAATTGCACCACCGGTAGCGGTGCTGTGCACATCGCGCGGGGCGCTGGAGCGTTCTGGCCCGGGAGAGCGAGCCGGACCCGTCCTCGGGGGGCCGGGGCGTCAGCCGGTGAGGCCGTAGATGGCCTTGGCGGTCAGCCACAGTCCGAGGAAGAGGCAGATGCCGACGATCGCCTGGTCCTTGTGACCCGCCATCCAGCTGCGCAGTGCCCGCAGCCGGAGTGCGGCTGCGTCGGGGGCGATCAGCGTGTAGACCTCGGCGGCCAGCAGGCTACCGGTGGCAAGCAGGCAGAATCCCAGCAGGGCCGCGAAGGAGTACGCGTGCGAGAGGTCGGCGTCGACCACGGTGACGGCGCCGGCGGCGACCAGCCCCCAAGGTTGCAGGAAGACCGCGAGCCCAGCGGCGGACCAGGGGGTGAGCCGGTTGAGCCGGGACTCCGCCGGCTCGTTCGAACTCCCGTGCGGGGGCTGCGAGGAACGGCTGGCGACGAAACGTCGGCGGCGGATCTCGCCGTAGCCGACCAGTCCCACGCCGATGGTGAGCTTGGCCGCCAGCGCGGCGGTGGAAGGCGGAGAGCGCGGGGCGGGGGGCTCACCGCCGGTCGCCAGCATCACCAGGGCGATCACCGCCACCAGGCACGCCAACCAGGCGAGGATGAAGGCCAGTCCGTTCCAGGTCCCGCGGGTGGCGGAGATCACCAGCACGAAGGCCATGATGGGCAGCGGGTCCAAGGTGATGGCCAGTGCGACGAGGAGCAGGTCAAGGACCATGGCGCCTCGATCCGCCCGCGCCCGGCGCCCGCCGCCTTCCGCCGGCGGAGCCCACGGGACCCCTGCCTGTGGTCGGTCGGCTCACCCGTCCAGGGTGGTCCGGTCGAGCCGCCGGGCGCAAACAGAGTGCCGGAGCCCGCCGGGTGTGCCCCGGCCGCCCGGGGGCTACTTCAGCCGTTCGTGGATGCGCCCGCGCAGCCAGTCCATGGTGAATCCGGCCGGGTCGATCTTTCCGGGCTGCCACTCCCGGTGGCCGATGACGGACCGGGAGTTCCAGCCGTGGGCGCGGCACACCGCAGCCGCGGCCCGCTCGATCGCGGTGAGTTGCACGGGGGGCCACGGGTCCTTTCCGTCACCGAGGTTCTCGCACTCGAATCCGTAGAAGTGTCGGTTGCCGTCGGTGTTGCGCTGGTCGTCGTGTGGTAGGAGTCGCTCCGCGATGACGGCGCGCAGCACGTCGCGGTCGCCCGATCCGGCGTGGTTGGCGCGGCCGTAGCCGACCAGGTGGACGGTGCCGTCCTTGGCGATGACCCCGTGGCACAGCGGGCCCGGCAAGGTGGCGTATCCGTTCCGGCAGATGCGGACCGTGGCGGCGGTGCCGCGGGTGACGGTGTGGTGGATCATCACTCCGTGGACCGGGCCCCAGGGCCCCTTGTGGTTGCGGTTGTGGGTGCGCCAGCCGTGGGTCTCGATGACGTGGAGCCCCTCTTCCCGCAGCGCCGAGAGGAATCTCCCGGCCGACATGGGTGCGGACATGGCCGCCTCCTCCGTGGGTACCGGCGGCCACCCTCTGTGACCGCCGCCTACTCCGGGATCTACCGGAATTAGCCCTTCCGGGCTAGCCTCTTCGCACACTGTGCGAGTTTATCCAGTCACCCTCAGTGAGGGGTTGGCGAGGTGGTGTCAGCGGTCGGCCGAGGTGGTGGCGCCCGGTGTTTAGGGCCCCGCGGGGCCCGGCCGCAGTCGGGCAGGCTGTCCGAAAGGTGGGGTAGCCCTCGGCTTTGCGCCCGATTTTCCGGCTTGTTTTCGGCCGTGGTGCGAGGTGGTGCGGAGGGGCCCGCGGGCCGGCGCGCGGACCCCACCGCGGGGTCGGGTCGCGGGTTGGAACGAGTGTCAGGCCCCGGCCAGCCACAGGTCCGGACCGAACACCTCGTAGTGGATGTCGGCGGCCGGCACCCCCTTGGCCAGGAGCTGTCCGCGGATCGCCCGCATGAAGGGCAGTGGGCCGCAGAGGTAGGCCACCGTTCCCTTGGCGATCGGGAGCGCGCTCAGGTCCACCAACCCGGTGCGGTCATCCGGATGGCTGGAGTCGGCGACCGGGTTCTCGTACCAGAAGTGGGCGGCGCCGTCGTTGAGCTTGTGGGTCAAGGCGGCGTGGTCGGTGCGCAGCGGGTGGTCGGCCTGGGAGCGGTCGCCGTGCACCACGGTGACCGGCGCCCCGTACTCCGTCTCCGCTAGGTGCGCCAGCATGGACAGCATCGGGGTGCAGCCGATTCCCGCCGAGGCGAGCAGGAGCGGGCTGCCGGTGTCCCGGAGCACCAGGTCTCCGTACGGTGCGGACAGGTGCAGTCGGTCTCCGATGCGGACGCGGGCGTGCAGATGGTGGGAGACCTCGCCGTCCGGGCCGCCGCCGCGGATGCGCTTCACGGTGATGGTGCGGACCGGAGAGCCCGGGGAGTTGGACAGGCTGTACTGGCGGATCTGCCGGGCGCCGTCGGGGAGTTCCACCTGCACCGAGACGTACTGGCCGGGGCGGTGAGCGGGTGCGGGGGAGCCGTCGGCCGGCGCGAGCGTGAAGGTGGTGCAATCGGCGGTCTCCTCCGTACGGTCGATGACCGTCCACTCCCGCCAGGTCTGACCGACGGTTGCCTGCCGCTCGGCGCGCAGTCGCTCCTCGATGCTGATCAGGGCGTTGGCCATGAGCCAGTACACCTCGTCCCATGCCTCGGCCACCTCCGGTGTGATCGCTTCGCCGAGGACCTCGGCGATCGCCGCGAACAGGTGGTGGTGGACGATCGGGTACTGCTCGCGGGTGACGCCGAGGGAGGCGTGCTTGTGGGCTATGCGGGAGAGCATGACGTCGGGGCGGGTGTCGGGGTGGTCGATGAGGTGGCCGGCGAAGGCCGCGATGGAACCGGCGAGGGCCTGCTTCTGGATCCCGGCGGCCTGGTTGCCCCGGTTGAAGAGGTCGCGGAGCAGTGCGGGGTGGGCTTCGAACAGATTTGCGTAGAAGAGTTCGGTGATCTCGCCGATCGCGGCCCCGACGGCCGGCAGGGTGGCGCGGACGGTCATTTCTGACTTGTGGGACAACATGCAGATTTCTCCCCTGCTGTGCGGGCGTAATTGGTATCTCTAATACATATTCAATGCCGTGAGGGTTCCCCGTCGCGGTGCGGTCGGGAACCGTCAAGTGGTGGGTCGTGCTCCGTCAGGTGCGGGGCGGGATCTGTCAGCTCGCCCCGATGTCGCCGTGGGACCGTCTCGGCCCCGTGCTCGGTCGGAACTGCGGGGACCCTGGTGCGCCACCGGCGATCCCGAGGAGGAGTGGCCCGGTCGGGGTGGTGACGAGTTCGCCCACCGTCAGCGGGTCCAGTGTGGCGAAGAACGCCTCCTGGGCGCGGCGCAGCGCGCCCCGCAGGATGCATGCCGAGCGCAGGGGGCACGGGGTGGCCCCCTCGCATTCGACCACGTCACCCGCGCCTTCCAGTTCGCGGGCGAGTTCGCCGACGGACGCCGCCCGACCGGCTGCGGTCAGCGCGAGTCCGCCGCCCCGGCCCCGACGGGCCTCGATGAGGCCGAGGTGCTGGAGCCTTGCCACCACCTTGGCGGTGTGGGTGTACGGGACCTGCATGACGGTGGCCACCTCGCGGGTGGTGGGTAGGTCCGTCTCCTCGACGGCCAGCCGCATCAGGACGCGCAGGGCCAGGTCGGTGAATCGCGTGAGCCGCATGGGTGTAACCGTAGAAACATTGCATCCAAGATGCAAGTTAACTCTGAACATGCCGGGTTGCGCTCAGCCATGTGGGGGATCCATGAGGCTGCCCAAGTACGGTCCGACTAGTCCCACCCATTTGTGTAATAGTCGTGTCACTCCCTGTCCTGGAAGGCTTCCTCACGCAGCTCACCGGCTGCAGATCGCAGATCCATGCGTGATCGAAAGGGAATGCCACATGTCGGTCCAGACCGGTTCCGAGGTTCGCGAGGGGCAGCAGTCGCAGCGCAGCCTGGGTACCGCAGCCGCACGGAACCTGGCCACCACCACCAAGTCCGCGCCCCAAATGCAGGAGATCACCTCGCGGTGGCTGCTGCGGATGTTGCCCTGGGTGCAGGTGCAGGGCGGCACCTATCGGGTGAACCGTCGGCTCAGCTACTCCGTCGGGGACGGGCGGGTGACGTTCATCAAGACCGGTGACCGGGTGCAGGTGATCCCGGCCGAGCTCGGCGAACTTCCCGCCCTGCGCGGCTACGAGGACGTCGACGTGCTGGAGGAGCTCGCCCAGCGCTGCCAACAACGCGACTTCACGGTCGGAGAGGAGCTCACCTCCTTCGGCAGCGAGGCGGACCAGGTCTTCCTGCTCGCCCACGGGCGGGTCGACAAGGTGGGGCCGGGCCCCTACGGGGACGACGCCGTTCTCGCCACCCTCGCCGACGGCGCGTACTTCGGTGACCAGAGCCTCACCGAGGAGGGGGCCATCTGGGAGTACACCGCCCGAGCCGCCACCTCCGGCACCGCGCTCGTCCTCTCCCGCCAGGACTTCCTGTTACTCGCTGACCGGGTGGAGTCCCTGGCCCGACACGTGGAGCAGGTGCGCGCGCTGCCCGCCCAGCGCACCAACAAGTACGGAGAGGCGGCCATCGACCTCTCCTCCGGCCACGTCGGAGAAGCCGCCCTGCCAGGTACCTTCGTCGACTACGACGCTCGCCCCCGCGAGTACGAGCTCAGCGTCGCCCAGACCGTGCTGCGCGTTCACACCCGCGTCGCCGACCTGTACAACCAGCCGATGAACCAGACCGAGCAGCAGCTGCGGCTCACCGTCGAGGCGCTGCGTGAGCGCCAGGAACACGAACTGGTCAACAACGCCGAGTTCGGGCTCCTCAGCAACTGCGATTACGACCAGCGTATCCAGCCCCACGACGGCGCTCCCAGCCCGGACGACCTCGACTCGCTGCTCGCCATGCGCCGCGGCACCAAGATGCTCCTGGCCCACCCCAAGGCCATCGCCGCCATCGGACGCGAGCTGAACAAGCGCGGCCTCTACCCCGACTCGGTGGACGTGGCGGGCAACCACGTGCCCGCTTGGCGCGGTGTCCCGATCTTCCCGTGCAACAAGATCCCGATCAGCGACGCACGCACCACGTCGATCATCGCCCTGCGAACCGGGGAAGCCGAACAGGGCGTCATCGGGCTGCACCAGACCGGCATCCCCGACGAGATCGAGCCGAGCCTGTCGGTCCGTTTCATGGGCATCAGCGAACAAGCGATCATCTCCTATCTCGTCACCGCCTACTACTCGGCCGCGGTGCTCGTGCCGGACGCCCTCGGTGTCCTGGAGAACGTCGAGATCGGCCGCTGGAGCTGAGGCGGCCGACAGCCAGGGGAGCATCGAGAGACCGGAGAGGACAGCGCACACCTTGGCCATGACCGAATCCGCCACTGACGGACACGAGGCAGCGGCCCTGCTGGAGCGGACCAGGAGCAGCGTCAACCCAGAGCTCCGGCGGGCCGTGGAGAGCCTGCCCGCCACCATGCGGCGGGTGGCGATGTACCACTTCGGCTGGGAGGCGGCGGACGGCGCCCCCACCGCCAGCCACGCGGGCAAGGCGATCCGTCCCGCACTGGTACTCGCGGCCGTACGGGCCCTCGGGGGCCCCGCCGGCGCGGACGACCCGGTGGTTCGTGCGGCTGCGGCCGTGGAACTCGTGCACAACTTCACGCTGCTGCACGACGACGTCATCGACGAGGACACCCAGCGGCGCGGACGACCGACCGCGTGGACCGTCTTCGGCACTGCGGACGCGATCATCACTGGTGACGCCATGCTCTCGCTCGCCCTCGGGCTCCTCGCCCAGGACCCCCACCCCGCATCCCGGCAGGCAGCCACCCGGCTCACGGCCTGCGTGATCGAACTGTGTGCCGGGCAGCAGGCGGACTGCGCCTTCGAGGAGCGCCCGGAGGTCTCCCTGGCGGAATGCCTGGAGATGGCCACGGCCAAGACCGGGGCGCTGCTCGGTTGCGCCTGCGCCATCGGCGCGCTGTACGCGGGGGCCGGGGCGGAAGAGGTCGACGCCATGGACGCCTTCGGGCGGGAAGCCGGCCTCGCCTTCCAGCTGATCGACGACCTCATCGGAATCTGGGGCGATCCAGAACACACCGGTAAGCCGGCGGGCGCCGACCTGGCGGCCCGCAAGAAGTCCCTGCCGGTCGTCGCCGCCCTCACCTCCGACACCCCGGCAGGGCGTCAACTGGCCGAGCTGTACGCCGGACCGATGTCCCGGGCCGATGTAACCCCGGCCGCGGAGGCGGTGGAGCGGGCCGGCGGACGGGACTGGGCGCAGGCCCAGGCGGCCGACCGGATGGGTAGGGCCCTCCAGCAACTCTCGCGCGCCGTACCGGACCTCGGGGCGGCGGGAGGGCTGCTCTCGCTGGCCGAATTCGTCACCCGGAGGACGATGTGAGCCACCGGCCACAAACCGTCCGGCCCCCGCCGGCGCCCTGACCGTTCGGGCGCCGGCGGGGTGACCCAACGGGGCGACGGGCACCCCGCCGGAGCCCGCCACTCGGTACTCAAAAGTGCCTGGTGGTGGGCCCTTCGGCTGTCTAGCGTGAGCGCATGCCCCTTCGCGTACTCCCGCCCGCCGGCCCGGCGCGCACGCTCGCCGCAGCCCAGTTCGTCAACTCCCTCGGCGACGGGGCGTACTACGTCACTTCGGCCCTCTACTTCACCCGTGTGGTGGGACTGCCGCCCGAGCGGATCGGTCTGGGGCTAACCCTTGCCTGGGGAGTCGGAGCGCTCGCCGGAGTGCCGCTTGGGCACCTGGCTGACCGGCGCGGACCACGCACGGCCGCGGTCCTGCTGGCGATCGCCACCGCGATCTCGGTCACCGCCTTCTTGTTCGTCCGCTCCTTCCTGCCCTTCCTGGTCGCCGCCTGCTTCTACGCCGCGGCCCAGACCGGCCTCGCCGCGGCACGCCAAGCGCTCCTGGCCGCACTGGTGCCACCCGCCGAGCGCACTTCGGTGCTGGCCTACCTCCAGTCCACCCTGAACGCCGGCCTCGCCGTGGGTGCCGCCCTCGGCGGTGTCGCCCTCCACCTCGGTTCCCGACAGGCGTACTTCGGGGTCTTCCTGTTGGACGCCACGGCCTTCCTGCTGTGTGCCGGCATGCTGCTCCGACTGCCCGCCGCCGCAGCGGTCCCCGCCGGCACCGAGCAACCCCGCAGCGCCGACGGCGGGGGACTGGAGGTGTTGCGCGACCTGCCGTATGCCGTGGTCACCTTCTTGAACATGGTCCTGATGTTGCGGATGCCCCTCATCAGCCTGGCCATCCCGCTGTGGATCGCTGATCGGACCGAGGCGCCCGGCTGGACCGTGTCATTGCTGCTCATCTTGAACACGGCCGCCGTGATGCTCTTCCAGGTCCGCACCGCCCGTGGGGTGCGCGATCTGCGCACCGCCACCCGCACCGTGACCCGTGGCGGCTTCCTGATGCTGATTTCCTGCGCGGTCTTCGCGCTGACCGCGCTGGCCGGGCTGCCCGCCTGGGCGGCGCTCGCCCTCCTGGTGGCCGCGGCCGGGGTACAGGCGGCCGGCGAGATGATGCAGTCGGCAGGCGCCTGGCAGATCAGCTTCGATCTGGCGCCGGCCGGCCGGCACGGGCAGTACCAGGGGTTCTTCGGAAGTGGAATTCCGGTGGCCCGGATGCTAGGCCCGCTGCTCCTCACGACGCTCATCGTCAGTTGGGGGGTACCGGGCTGGCTGCTCCTGGGCGTGCTCTTCCTCGCGGCGGCGGCCGGGATGCGCCCCGCCGTGGCCTGGAGCATGCGGTCGATTGGCCGGAAGCAACCAACTCTAGTATCAGGGCGGCAGGTTGAAGCGGAGCCGGCAGAGGTCCGCGATCCGCAAGAGGCGTGAGGGAAGGACGGCTGTGGGAATCCAGATTCGCCAGGCGGGGGAGGCCGACCGCGCGGCGGTCACCGCGCTGCTCGACGGAGCGTTCCAGAACGACCCGGTCAGCAGCTGGGTGTTCCCCGACGAGACGCACCGGCGAGCGGTGCACAGCCGGTTCCTCGGCGTCTTCGTCGACGTCACCCTCGCCGAGGGCAGGATCGACCTCGCCACGGACGGTTCCTGCGCGGCCCTGTGGCTCCGGGTCCCGGCCGGCGAGCCGGAACACGAGGACGGGGTGCCGGCACGGATGCGCGCGGTGGCCGATCCCGACAACGAACGGTGCGAACTGGTGGGGCGGCTGACCGGTGCCGTGCACCCCACCGCCGAAGAACACGAGTACCTGCTGATGATCGCCGTATCGCCCGAACGCCAGGGGCAGGGGCTGGGCACCGAGCTGATCCGTCCGGTACTGGAGCGCTGCGACCGCGAGGGCACCCCCGCCTACCTGGAAGCCAGCAGCGCCCGTAGCCGCGGCCTGTACGAGCGGCTCGGATTCGAGTTCACCGGCGTCACCGTCGACCTGCCCGAGGGGCCACACATGTGGCCCATGTGGCGAAAGCCCGGCCACGGCGACGGCCCGTCGCCCGCGGCGTGACACAGGAGCCCCCGTGCGCAAACTGACCTACTTCATCGCGTGCTCCCTGGACGGGTTCATAGGCGACCCCACGGGCGAGGCTGAGTTCTTCAACGACCACCTGGACGCCGAGCTCATCGCGTACCTCAAGGCGCAGTGGCCGGAGACCCTGCCGACCCATGTCCACGGCCCGCTCGGACTGGGGCCCTTCGAAGCCCGCCGCTTCGACACCGTCATCCAGGGCCGCAACACCTACGAGTGCGCGCTGAAGGCGGGGATCACGAGTCCGTACGCGCACCTGCGCCAGTACGTGGTCTCCCGGAGTCTGGCGCAGTCCCCCGATCCGGCGGTGCAGATCGTCTCAGCGGATGTGGCAGCCCGGGTCCGGGAACTCAAGGCCGGGGACGGGCTCGACATCTGGCTGTGCGGTGGTGCACAGCTGGCGGGGGAGCTGGTGGAGGAGATCGACGAGTTCGTCCTGAAGACCTATCCGGTCTTCCTCGGCAGCGGGATGCCGCTTTCCACCGCCGGATTCGGGCGGCGGAAGGTCGAGCTCACCGACGTCCGTGCCTTCGCGGGTGGAACTGTCGTCAGCTCGTACCGGCGGCTTCGCTGACCTACCGTGGAGACATGCGCGAAACGGAGCGGGAGCGGATGACACCCGCGCCCGATGCCGGGCTGAGCTGCCCGAGCTGTGGAAGGCACGTCGGGACCGTGGTGCACCGCCGCAAGGTCCTCGGCGCGTTCGTGCCCGAATGGCGGGCCGGCCCGTGCCGTAACCCCGAGTGTTCGGCGTACGTCCCCGAGGAGCGGCCGGCGGGCAACGAACCGGGCTGACCGCCCCCCTCGCTGGCAGCCGGGCGAGCAGGAGCCGACTGCCCGTGCACCGGGCGTCGGCCCCTGGGCGATCAGTGGGGATGGGGCGGTGTCAGCGGGCCAGGCTGGCTGTGGCGGCGGCGAGCCCGTAGCGCCACAGCTGGTCGACCCTGGAGCGCTCGTTGTAGTTCGGGTAGGCGTTCTGGCAGGAGGTGCCGGGGCCACCACCCGACATCAGCTCGCTGCAGGGGCCCGAGTAGTGGTCGGGAAGACCGAGCACGTGACCGGTCTCGTGTGAGGTCACCCGGGTGGAGTTGTACTGCTGGTTCTGCCGGTAGTCGAGGAAGATGTAGCCCCGGCCGTGGCCGTCGGTGCTGGCGTACGAACCGCGGGAGTCGTTGCCCTCGTAGTAGGCGAAGTCGTAGCCGCTGCTGCTCTCGACCAGACGCACGTTGCTCACCGAGCCGTTCCAGATCTGGGTGCTGGCAGCGATCTGGTTGCGGAAGCTGGGTGCGTAGCGGGCGTTGTAGCGCACGGTGACCGAGAGGGCGCCCGGGTTGGCGGCGCGCTTACTCGCCACCGACTTCATGACCGCCTGGAAGAACGCCTTGTTGGCTTCCACGTTCTCGCGGGAGGTCTCGTAGGCGCGGTACGAGGAGGGGCCGGCGGAGGGTGCGGCGGCGACGGCGGGGGTCGCGACACCAAGGGCGCTCAGCCCCAGACCGAGTATGGAGGCGAGCGCGGCGGCGCGGAATCGGCGCATGGGGGCTCCTTCGAAGAGCTCGTGGGGGTGCGGCCTGGGTAGGGCCGCTCACCGGAGTGTGGAGGAGGCGGAGCGCCCGGCGGATGATGCCAGCGCCCGATAACGCGGGACTATCGACGAGGAACCGCAAGCGCCAACTGCCGTAAAAATGGCGGAATTCTATGCGTCATTAGTGGCTGGTGCGGCCTGGGGGGCCGCTCTACCCTCGGGGCATGGAGCTGGAAGTGAGGCACCTTCGCGCGCTGTGCGCCATCGCCGACACCGGAAGCCTCCATAAGGCTGCTCGTCAACTAGGCGTCAGCCAACCGTCGTTGACCACGCAACTGCAGCGCATCGAGAGGGCTCTGGGTGAGGAGTTGTTCCTGCGCGAGCGCACCGGCTGCACTCCGACGCTCTTTGGTCGCACGGTCCTGGGACGGGCCCGGCCACTGGTCGACGGGATGAGCGAACTGATCGCGGAGGCGCGGGCCGCGGCGGAAAGGTCAAGTGCGGACGGACCGCGGTTGCGCATCGGCTCCACCGCCAGCAGGGCGTTGCCCGGTTGGTTGCGGAGGTTGCACCGCAGGCTTCCGGACACCGAGACCTCTTTGCGGGTGGACGTCTCGGCGAACGCCCTGCTTCGCAGGGTGGCCGACGGCGGGCTGGACGTGGCCTTCGTCCACGAAGTGGAGGGCTGTCCTCTCCGGGTGCCGCCCGAAGTGGAGTTACGCGTGCTGGTCGAGAGGGAACCGCAGTTCGTCTCGATGGCGGCCGACCATCCGGCGGCCCGGCACCCGGTGGTCGAACTCGCGGACCTCGCCGGCGACCGCTGGATGGTGGACCCCTCGGTGGACGGCGAGTGGGAGGGACTGCGGCGGGTCCTGACCACGGCCGGCTTCAGCCCCTCCTTCCTGCACGGCGACTACCACACGGCCGCCTCACTCATCGTCACCGGCGAGGCGGTGGCGCCCTGCCAGCCGACCTCAGGGCCGCGCGAGGACATGGCCATTCGCCCGCTGGCGGGGGACCCCCTGGCGGTACGACTGCTGTTGGCCTGCGCGCCCGGCGCACCGGGCCTGTGGGAGGTCTTCGCCGACCTGCGGGCCTCCTACCGTGACGCGGCCCTGGCCGCCGCGCCCTATCGCAGGTGGCTCTCGCACCACGGCAGCCCGCTCCTGATGGCGGCTTGACCGGATCACGGGGGCCGGCGCCCGCCGTGGTCGCCCGGCGTCAGGGGGCCCCGTCGGCTCAGACGGTCAGCACGACCTTGCCGAACAGGTCACCGGATGCCAGCTTCTCGAAACCCTGCCGGGCCCGGTCCAGCGGTAGCACCTCGTCGATCACCGGGCGCACTCCGGTGGTGGCGCAGAACGCGAGCAGGTCCTGGAGTTCGTCCTTCGTGCCCATCGTCGACCCGACGACCTTCAGCTCCAGGAAGAAGATCCGGGTGAGCTCGGCGTGCGCGGGGCGGTCGCCGCTGGTCGCTCCCGAGATGACCAGGGTTCCACCGGGGCGAAGCGATTTCACCGAGTGGGACCAGGTGGCCGCGCCCACCGTCTCGATGACCGCGTCGACCCGCTGCGGCAGCCGTGCCCCCGGCTCGTGCGCTTCCAGGGCGCCCAGCTCCAGGGCGCGCTTGCGTTTGGCCTCGTCCCTGCTGGTGGCGAACATCCGGAGTCCGGCAGCCCGGCCCAGCACGATCGCCGCCGTCGCCACCCCACCGCCGGCGCCCTGGACGAGCACCGAATCACCGGGGCGGACGCCGGCGTTGGTGAAGAGCATCCGGTACGCGGTCAGCCATGCCGTGGGCAGGCAGGCGGCCTCCTCGAAGGTGAGCTCGGCTGGTTTGGGCAGCACGTTCCACGCCGGTACCGTCACCTGCTCGGCGAAGGTCCCCTGGTAGCGCTCGGTGAGGATCGACCGCGGCTCGTTTGGCCCGACTCCGTGGCCGCTCTGGCCGATCACCGAGTGCAGGACCACCTCGTTGCCGTCCTGGTCCGTTCCGGCCGCGTCGCAGCCGAGGATCATCGGGAGTTTGTCCTCGCCGAGTCCCACCCCGCGCAGCGACCACAGGTCGTGGTGGTTGAGGGAGGCGGCTTTGACGTTCACGGTGACCCAGCCGGGTCGGGGCTGTGGCGCAGGTCGTTCGCCCAGTTCAAGGCCGGTCAACGGCTGGGCACGGTCGATTCGGGCGGCATAGGCAGCGAACATGCCCCCGAACATAGGGCGGACGCGTGCCCCACCGGAACCGCCGCCCGGTGTGACACGCGTCTACCGTCGATCGGTCCGCTGGCCTTCAGAGGTCCCTGCGGTACTGCGCAGGAGAGTTCTTCGTGGCCGGGTCCTCGTACGATCCGGGCTGCCCGCGGTCCACGTGGAAGGTGGTCAGGGTGGAGACCGGGGACTGTGGGTCGCGCCGGTCGGCGATCACCTTCAGGTGCGCCGAGAGCCGCTGCGGGGTGACCTCGTAGACGTCGTACCCGTAGCGGTTGCCCTCGAAGTACTTCAGGTGGGGGTTCGCCCGGCCCATCACCGGCCCGTTGGTGCGGTTCCAGTCCGCGGAGTAGCCGCCGGAGGTCACGGAGTGGGCGGTGAACTCGGTGCCGATCACCGGCGAGGAGGTGTTGTCGAAGTCCGGGCGGATGTCGTCGACGAAGGCCGAGTGCCAGTCGCCGGTGAGGACCACGAGGTCTTCCATCCCGGTGTTGTGCACGTGGTTGAGGACCTCCTTGCGCTCGGCGAGGAACCCGTCCCACTGGTCGGTGAACATGTACGAGCCGCCGGGCCGGGAGCGTAGCTGGCTCAGCATGATCGAGTTCGCCCAGATGTGCCAACTGTCGGGCGCGGCACTGATGTTCTGTTTGAGCCAGGCCTTCTGTCCCGCACCCAGGATCGTGCCCTGCGCGAGGTTCTGCGCCGAGCGGTGGGAGCGCAGGTCGAGCACCGTGAGTTCCAACAGGTCGCCCCAGCGACGCACCCGGTGAATCTCGGGGTCGGGCAGGCCCGCCCCGCCGGAGGCGGTGGCGTCCCGGTGCGGCAGGTGCTCGTACCAGGCCTGGTAGGCGGCCGAACGCCGGCTGAGGAAGGGGGCGCCGCCGCTCGTGCCGCTGTAGTCGTTGGCCACCTCGTGGTCGTCCCAGGTCAGGAACCATGGGTGGGCGGCGTGCGCGTCGCGTAGCGAGGGGTCGCCCTTGTACAGCGCGTGCCGGCGGCGGTAGTCGGCGAGCGTGTAGGTGGCCGGGGCGTCGTGGTCGCGGACGTGGTCCCCGTACACCGGACCGTGCTCGTAGATGTAGTCCCCGAGGTGGATCACGAAGTCGAGGTCCTCGGCGGCGATGCCCCGGTGGGCCGCGTAGTAGCCGTCGTGGAAGGCCTGGCAGTTGGCTGTGGCGAAGCGGGCGGAGGAGAGCGGGCCGAGCGGCGCCGTCTTGGTGCGGCCGACGCGGCTGGTGCGGCCCAGGGCCCGGAAGGCGTACCAGTACCGGGTGTCGGGGGCGAGGCCCCCCACCGCCACGTGCACGCTGTGGCCGAGCGTCGCGGAGGCCGGATGGGTGCCGCGGGCCACGACCCGGCTGAGGTCCGGGTCCTCGGCCAGGACCCAGGTCACTTCGACGACCTCGTCCAACGGCTGCTCGGCGGCGAGTGGTTCGGGTGCGAGACGGGTCCACAGCACCACCGAGCCGGGCTGGGGGTCGCCGGAGCCGACGCCGAGGGTGAAGGGCGCCGGGTCGTAGACGGCCCCGAGGGCCTCGGCGGCTGAGCGCGCCTGAGCGGGGGAGAGGCCGGCGCTCAGCGGCCAGGCGAGGTTGAGGGCCCCGGCGGCGCCGGCGGCCTTGAGCAGGTTGCGTCGGTCCAGTTTCACGCCCGGCCCCCAGGGGTGTTCGAGGTGGTCAGTACGAGGCTGATGGCGTCCGCGTAGCCGTCGTTGGAGGTGCCGCCCGCCCGGGTGAAGTCCAGGCGGACTCGGGCGGTGCGGGCGCCGGGGGGCACGGTGCTGTGCGCCCGGCGCTCCAGCAGGGCGGTGCGGGAGGACCGTTCGCCGGCGGTGACCGGACCCAGCACGGACAGGGCCAGCGGCATGCCCTTGGCGTCGCGGAACTCGGCGGTCAGCCGGACTCCGTCCTCCTGGCCCAGGTAGCCGCCCAGCCAGCCCGTGAGCGCGTAGCTCACTTGGCCCGAGTCGACGGCGGCGCGTCCGGTGGGCCCGTCCGCGGGCAGGTCGAGGTCCTGGACGAGGGAGGTGTGGGGGCTGTTGCCGCCGGAGAAGAACCGGCTGCCGCGTTGGGCCGGGCCGGGGTCGGAGGGGGTGGGGTACCCGCCGCCGAGGCTGTAGTTCACCAGGGCGGGGGCTCCTTGGGCGAGCGTCCATCCGGTCACCGAGGTGACCGGGGTGGCGCTGCCGCCGGGTCCGCTCTCCGCGTCGCCGTTGACGACCAGATTCACAAATGCCTCCTGCTGGAGTGGATTTGGCGTGCGCATCACAACAGGGTGGTGTGAACCCTCGGCGTCGGGGACCAGAACGGGGTCTTTCCGGCCCGCGGGCCCTTCGGGCGGGCTCGTACGCCAGCAGGCGCCGGACGGCTGTCGGGCCGGGGTCGGGCGGTGGCCGGGGCGAACAGGCGAAAGGGCCGCACCCGTCCTCGTGACGGGTGCGGCCCTCGTGAACCGCAGGGGTGCCGCTCAGGCGCGGCGGGCGACGCCCTCCGCGCGGGCAGCCGCGGCCACCGCGTTGCTCACCGCGATCGCCACCCGCTCGTCGAACGGGGAGGGGATCACGTAGTCCGCCGACAGTTCGTCACCGACGACACCGGCGATGGCGTCGGCAGCGGCGATCTTCATTCCTTCGGTGATGCGGGAGGCCCGCACCCTCAGGGCACCCGCGAAGATGCCGGGGAAGGCGAGGACGTTGTTGATCTGGTTCGGGAAGTCGCTGCGACCGGTGGCCACCACCGCCGCGTACCGGTGCGCGATGTCCGGGTGGACCTCCGGATTGGGGTTCGCCATCGCGAACACGAACGCGTTCTTGGCCATCGAGGCCACCGCGGGCTCGGCGACCGTACCGCCGGAGACGCCGATGAAGACGTCGGCACCGGCGAGGGCGGTCTCCAGCGAGCCGCTGAGACCGGTCCGGTTACTGATCTGCGCGATCTCCCGCTTGGCGTCCGTCAGGACCTCACGGTCCTGGGAGACGACGCCCTTGCGGTCGGTGACGCAGACGTCGCCGATGCCGGCCTCCAACAGGAACTTGGCGATGGCGATGCCCGCGGCGCCCGCGCCGGAGATGACCGCGCGCAGGTCGGCGAGGGTCCGACCGGTCAGCCGTGCGGCGTTGCGCAGTGCCGCCAGCGTCACGATCGCGGTGCCGTGCTGGTCGTCGTGGAAGACCGGGATGTCGAGCCGCTCCTGGAGCTTGCGCTCGATCTCGAAGCACCGCGGGGCCGAGATGTCCTCCAGGTTCACTCCACCGAACGAAGGCGCCATGCGCACCACGGTGTCGACGATCTCGTCCGTGTCCGTGGTGGCGAGCGCGATCGGGACCGCGTCCACGCCCCCGAACTGCTTGAACAGGATGGCCTTGCCCTCCATCACCGGGAGGGAGGCTTCGGGCCCGATGTCGCCGAGCCCGAGCACGGCGGTGCCGTCAGTGACGACGGCGACCACATTGGACTTCCAGGTGTACTCGTGCACCAACTCGGGCTGCTCGGCGATGGCACTGCAGACCTTGGCGACGCCCGGCGTGTAGGCGAGGGACAGGTCGTCCTTGTCGCGGACCGGGACGGTGGCCTGCACGGCCATCTTCCCGCCGCGGTGGAGCGCGAATGCTGCATCCGGACCTTCCGGACCGTTGTCCGTGACGCTGTCGCTGCGAGGATTGACGATCTCCGCTGCCACTTCTTGACCCCTTAAGTCTTCATTGTTTGAGGGTGGCCACTCCTGGATGAGGGGTGGGCGGGCACCGCGTTCGTTCTCCGGCCCGGCGGGAGTGGTGTCGTCCCACCGGTACGGAGAGGAGGTTCGTACGCGCGGGCGCGCCGCACACGCGCCCTGAGCCCCGGATGAGGGGTGTAACGATCCGTTCTACCTGAAGAACACTCGGTCAGACGAGTCGATTCCGTCTCAACTCTAGGTCAAATGTCCGATTGCCCGGAAAAGTGAAGGTGGGTGTGTCGGTCCGCCAAAGTGAGAGGAAAAAAGTAACGCAAATTAGCCTTGACACAGCAGAAGTTTCGGTGGTGCAGCCCAAGCTCCGCAGTGATGTTGGGCAACCTGGGGCACCTGTTATCCGATTTTGACCTGGCAAGCCGTCCGGATTCGTGCGTCCGAATGGCAAGATGCCGTAATCACATGAGGTCGCGACACTCGAAGATGTGTGCCCGACCGTTTTCGGCCGCTTTCCACCCTGCCGGAGGAACCAGCTCATGACCGCAAGCACCACCCGTCGTACGACCACCGCCCGGTCCAAGATCGCCGCGGTCGGCGCGATCGCGGTCACCAGCGCCCTGCTCCTGACCGGGTGCGGCGACCAGACCGACAGCGCCAACAGCAACACCGCCGCTTCCCCGGAAGCCGGCAAGTCCAGCACCGCCCCGCTCTTCGACAAGCTGCCGAAGAAGATCCAGGACGCCGGTGTCATCAAGGTCGGCACGGACGCCACCTACGCTCCGATGGAGTTCAAGCAGGGCGAGCAGATCGTCGGTGTCGACCCCGACATCGCGGCGGCCCTCGGTGCCCAGCTCGGCGTGAAGTTCCAGTTCACCTCCGGAACTTTCGACACCCTGCTGGGCTCGCTGCCGACCGGACGCACCGACCTGGTGATGTCGTCGATGACGGACACTAAGGCTCGCCAGGAGGGCCTGGACGACCAGGGCAAGAAGACTGGCAATGGCGTTGACTTTGTCGATTACTTCAGTGCCTCCACCGGCATCTTGGTCAAGAAGGGCAACCCGCAGAACATCCAGTCCCTGGATGACCTGTGCGGCAAGAAGATCGCGGTCCAGCGCGGCACTACCTATGAGCAGGCCGCCAAGGACCAGGCCGCCAAGTGCAAGGCTGACGGCAAGGGCAACCTGGCCATCGAGTCCTTCGCTACCGATGCCGAGGCGCA
Organism: Streptomyces sp. NPDC006879; assembly: GCF_042869595.1. Taxonomy (NCBI): domain Bacteria; kingdom Bacillati; phylum Actinomycetota; class Actinomycetes; order Kitasatosporales; family Streptomycetaceae; genus Streptomyces; species Streptomyces sp. NPDC006879. The sequence goes on along the minus strand of NZ_JBIAGC010000009.1, from coordinate 59,819 downwards.
GACCCGGGTCAAGGCAGGTGGCGCCGTGGCGGACCTGAACGACTCCCCGGTTGCCGCGTACATTGCGAAGACGGCGGGCGGTGGCAACGACTTCGAAGCAGTTGCCAACAAGTCCGACGCTGGTCTCTTCGGTATCGCCATCGACAAGAAGAACACTCAGCTGCGGGACGCTCTCGTCGCCGCACTGGACGCGACGATCGCAGACGGCACCTACAAGGCAGCCCTGGACAAGTGGGGCGCCGCGGACGGCGCGGTCACCAAGGCCTCCGTCAACGCCGGCTCCTGATCGCGCGCAGTTCTGAAGGGCAGTCGCTGTGACTGACAAGCTCGACAAGGTCCCCGCGGGGGCGGGTAACCCGCCCCCCGGCCCCGTCCCGCCGGAGGATATCCGCGCCATCCCCGTCCGGCACTACGGACGCTGGGTCAGTGGTTTCGTCGCCATTGCCCTACTCGTGACCTTGGGCTTCGCCTTCGGGCAGGGCAACGTCCGCTGGGCGACGGTGCCGGAGAAGCTCTTCGCCCCCAGCATTCTGAGCGGTCTGTGGAACACGATCCTCATCAGCGTCGCTTCGATGGTGCTCGGCCTGGTGCTCGGTGTGGTCTTCGCCGTCATGAGGCTCTCCAAGAACCCGGTGACCAGCACTATCTCGTGGCTGTACATCTGGCTCTTCCGGGGGACGCCGGTCTACGTTCAACTCCTCATCTGGTTCAACCTCGCCCTGATCTTCCCGGTGCTCAACCTGGGGTTCTACAAGGACGAGATGACCGATGTCATGACCCCCTTCCTGGCCGCCCTCCTGGGTCTGGGCCTTAACGAGGGCGCGTACATGGCGGAGATCGTCCGGGCCGGAATCCAGTCAGTGGACGAGGGGCAGACCGAGGCATCGCATGCTTTGGGCATGTCCCAGACCAAGACCATGCGGCGAGTCGTCCTGCCGCAGGCCATGCGGGTGATCGTGCCGCCATCCGGCAACGAGTTCATCAACATGCTGAAGACCTCCTCTCTGGTGATCGCCGTGCAGTATCCGGACTTGCTCAGGGCTGCACAGGACATCGCCTCGACTTCTTTCGCGGTCATGGAGATGTTCTTCGTTGCCTCCATCTGGTATCTCACCCTGACCAGCGTGTTCAGCGTCGGTCAGTACTATCTGGAGCGTTACTACGCGCGCGGTTCCACGCGTAGCCTGCCGCCCACGCCGTGGGAGAAGGTCAAGAAGACCCTCGGCACGTTCCGACGTCCGGAGGTGGCCAAGTGACGGCCATGGTGAAGGCTGAGGGCGTCCACAAGTCCTACGGCGCTGCGCACATCCTTCGGGGCATTGACCTCGAAGTGGCCCCGCGGGAGGTGTTCTGCCTGGTCGGTCCGTCCGGTTCCGGTAAGTCGACCTTCCTGCGCTGCATCAACCATCTGGAGCAGATCAACGCTGGTCGCCTCTATGTGGACGGCCATCTGGTGGGCTACCGGCAGAAGGGCGACAAGCTCTACGAGCTGAAGGACAGCGAGGTCGCGGCTCAGCGCCGGGACATCGGCATGGTCTTCCAGCGTTTCAACCTGTTCCCCCACATGACTGCGATCCAGAACGTCATGGAGGCGCCCGTCCAGGTCAAGGGCGAGTCCAAGGCCGTGGCACGGGAGAGGGCAGTCAAGCTGTTGGACAGGGTGGGCCTCGGCGACAAGGGTGGCAACTACCCCTCCCAGCTCTCCGGCGGCCAGCAGCAGCGCGTCGCCATCGCCCGCGCGCTGGCGATGGAGCCGAAGCTGATGCTCTTCGACGAGCCCACTTCGGCCCTGGACCCGGAGCTGGTCGGTGACGTCCTGGACGTCATGCGAGACCTCGCCGAGTCCGGAATGACCATGATCGTCGTGACCCACGAGATGGGCTTCGCCCGCGAGGTGGGTGATTCGCTGGTCTTCATGGACGGTGGCGTCGTGGTCGAGTCCGGCAACCCGCGCGATGTCCTGGGCAACCCCCAGCACGACCGGACGAAGGCGTTCCTGTCCAAGGTGCTCTAGCGCCGGTTCGGGTGGCGTTCGCGCCGGCCAGTGCTCCTTGGGTGCGGGCTTCGAACGGCGCTGAGCCAGGACCGGTCAGCGGGGCGATGTGCGCCCAGCGTGGCCCGCCGTAGCTCACGAGCCGGCGCCCCGGCCAGCAGCGTGAGCTGGGGTGCCCGCTTAGCCGCAGGGGCGGTACGGAACTTCCGTACCGCCCCTGCGGCGTTGTCGGCGGGCCCGGGCTCAGGGCGGTGGCCGGGGACGCGGTGGCGGTGGGTCGTGCACGGCGGTGCTGAGGAGGGGCCACACGTAATACCCTCGAAGTGGATGTAGCCGTTACCTGGTGTCACCGTTGCCCCCAGAAGCCTGCCCGTAAGGACTACGAGTGGAACTGGCCCATTACTCCGACTATGCCGTACGTCTGGTCAACAGCGAGTCTCCGACCCGCGGCAAGGACACCCTGACGTCCGTGCAAGCCGTCCGTGAGCTCCTCGGCGAGGACTCCAGCGCAGCCAGACGGGCCACGGACGGCGACGTGACCCGTCTGCGCGCGGTACGTGCGCGGCTGCGGGCGGTCTTCGAGGCGGCCGACGCGAGCAACGGAGGCGACCAGACGCTCGCCGTGGACCTGCTGAACTCGCTGCTGCTGGAGTACCCCGTCAGTCCGCAGATCTCCGGCCACGACTACCTCGACGAGGAGGGTCGTCCCCGCTGGCACATGCACCTCGCCGAGTCCGCGTCCAACGTGGCCGCCGGCTTCTCCGCGATCGCCTGCATGGGCCTGGCCTTCCACCTCACCGAGCACGGGGCGGACCGTCTGGGCCTGTGTCAGTCCGCGCCCTGCCGCAACGCCTACCTGGACACCTCCACCAACCGCTCCCGACGGTACTGCTCGGACAGGTGTGCCACCCGGGCCAACGTCGCGGCCTACCGGGCTCGCAAGCGGCTGGAGGGCGACCGGTCCGAGGGCACCGGCCGCAGTGCCGAGAGCCTGGACAGCGCGCGGGAGACCCGGGCGGCGAACGGGAGCCGGCCGGTGCGTTCCGGCGGCCCCGGCGGGCGGTAGCGCAACCAGACCCGCGCGAGCACCAACTCCTGCGGCACCACGCCGTAGTCCGTGCTGTCGCCGCCCGCGAAGGAGTTGTCGGCCAGGACCCACCACCCCCCCGCCCGGCGTTCGACGGCACGCTTGACCACCAGGAGGTCCTGCTGGAACGGGTGACGCAGGATCACCACGGCACCCGGGCGGACCGGAGCCCCGTACTGCACCAACAGGCGGTCCCCGTGGTAGAGCGTGGGCACCATCGACGGCCCGGTCACCTCCACCACACTCAGCGGCACCCTGACCGCCCAACGCCCGCGCATTCCCGGCATCCTGGGCACCTCCTCATCGCCGTCCAGCCGCCACGCCGTGCAGACCCGAACGGTCCGTACGTTCGGTCGTTCGACCCATGGTCGCCCTGGACTTTTGTCCTAAGCCCCCGGGGGCACTCGCGAATTGCGCTTTCCCAGGGAGTAATCTCCCACCTGAGAAGACGATCACGAGGAGGACAAGCTCACATGCTTTCCCGGATTTTCGCGCCGAAGACCAAGGTCAGTGCGCACTGCGACCTTCCCTGTGGCGTGTACGACCCCGCCCAGGCCCGCATCGAGGCGGAGTCCGTCAAGGCCGTCCAGGAGAAGTACCAGGCCAATGAGGACCCGCACTTCCGTGCGCGCGCCGTGGCGATCAAGGAGCAGCGCGCGGAGCTCGCCAAGCACCACATCTCGGTGCTGTGGAGCGACTACTTCAAGCCCCCGCACTTCGAGAAGTACCCCGAACTGCACACCCTGGTCAACGACACCCTGAAGGCCCTGTCGGCCGCCAAGGCGTCCACCGACCCGGCGACCGGTCAGAAGGCCCTGGACCTCATCGCCGAGGTCGACCGGATCTTCTGGGAGACCAAGCAGGCTTGATCTCCTTCCGCTCCCCACGTCGAGTTCCGGCGTGCGCAGGGCGGGTGGTTCGCGTCCGGTGCCCGGCCGTCGCTGACGGCCGGGCACCGGTTCTTGGGTGCACCCCCGGCCGGTGCGCCTCGTGGGGCCGGCCTTCCCGGAAGGGCTCAGTCGGACTTGCCCAAGAGGGCTTTGAGCTCCTGGGCGGCCCGCGCGAGTCCGTGACGGGCCTCGGTCAGCTGCTCGGAACTGACGCCGTGGTCCCGGGCCGCGTCGCGGATCTCGTCGCGGAAGCGGTCGAGGAGCCGGTCCAGGTCCCGGGCCGCGTCGCCCGTCTCGGGGGTGTCGGCGGCCCAGCCGGAGGTGTTCGGCGCGCCGGCCTCGGGTCCGCGGGCGCGCTGCTCGCCGGAGGCGCCCGCGGGCTCTGCCTTGATGGACCAGGCGGCCCCGGCCTCCTTGGCGAAGGCGCTGAGCTGACTGGTGAGCTCCGTCAGCCCCTCGCGGACACTGCCCGGGCGTTCGCCCCGTCCGAACTGCGCCTGCACCTGTTCCTGTACCTGATGGGCGATGCGCTGCATCTCCTCCCGCGCGCGTTCTTGGGTCTCCTGGGCCTGGCGCCTGGCGTGCTGGGCGTCGGCGCGCGCCCGCCGGCTCTCGTCCTTGGCCCGCCGAGCCTGTTCCTTCCACTCCTGTGTGGCCCGGCGCAGTTCCTCCTTGGCCGTCTGCCAGGCCTGGTTCTCGGGCCCGGGTTCCTGTTGCTGGTTCGCGGAGACCGCGGCCCGCATCTCGCGTCGGAGGTCGCCGGCCGCGCCCCGTACGTCGGCGCGGATCTCCGCCGCCAACTCGGCGACCGAATCGCGGATCTCCACTTCCAGGTCTGCGAGTTCGGCGCTGCGGGAAGCGAGTTCGGCGCGGCCCGCGTCGGTGATCGAGTAGACCTTCCGGCCGCCCTCGGTGGTGTGGGTGACGAGCCCCTCGGCCTCCAGTTTGGACAGGCGGGGGTAGACGGTGCCGGCGGAGGGCGCGTAGAGGCCCTGGAAGCGCTCTTCCAGGAGGCGGATCACCTCGTACCCGTGGCGCGGGGCCTCGTCGAGCAGCTTCAGGAGGTAGAGGCGCAGGCGGCCGTGGGCGAAGACGGGCGGCATTTCAGAGCACCTTCTTGAAGTCGGTGGCGGGAGCGTTGGGGGCGGGGGGTGTGGTGAAGGGGTCCTCGGCCGCGGCGGGGCGCCGGAGCAGGGCGACCGAGCCGGAGAGCGTGCCGGCCCGGAGCCGGCCGGTGCCCGTGCCCAGGCTGCCGGCGAGGCGCTTGGCCCCCCACTGCCCGGTGACCTTCAAGTCGTCGAAGTCGTTGGCGATGCGCCCACTTGCGGTGCTCGCCTCCACGTGGGCGTCGGCGTCCGGTGCCAGCCGGACGGCCAGCTCACCCGAGACCGAGGTCAGGGAGATGTCGGCGGGACGGTCGGCCGGATCGGGGCCGAGGTCGAGCAACATGTCGCCGCTGACTGATTCGGCTCGTACGCGGGCCGTGCCGTCGATCACGGTCAGATCTCCGGAGACGGAGTGGAAGCGCAACTGACCGGTGAGGGACTGGGCTTCCAGATTGCCGGAGACGGTGTCGGCGCGGACCGTGCCGGTCAGGCCGACCAGGGTGAGGTCGCCGGTGACCGCACGTACCTCGGTGCTGCCGTCGATGCCGGAGACCACCGCGCCGGCCCCCACCACGCCCACTTCGACGCGGGTGCCGGCCGGTACGGCCAGGGAGACGGTGGCCGAGCGCCTGGCGCCCTTGCTCTTGCCTTCGAGCCAGTTCAGGAAGCCCTGCCAGGGCAGGTCCTCATAGGCGACCGTGAGAGTTCCGTTGCGTTGGGTGACGATCAGTGGCGGGCCGTCCAGATCACTCACTTCCAGACGGGCGGGCCCTTCGTGGACGCCGACCACGTTGACAGCGCCTTGGACGATCCGGACGCTCAGCGCCGTCACGGGCTCTTCGAAGGTGAGTGCGTGCGGTTCGGCGACCGTCCAGGTGGACTCGGTCATGGATCCAGGCCTCCCTCGCTCGGACGCAACACAACATATCGCGTCTCTGGGAAGACACGATATATCGTGGATGGTCTCGGTCAAGGAGCGGATGTCTCCCAGGGGAGTCCCTCCACGGCGAAGCATCCAGGCGCGTGCGACCGATGCCCTTCGCAGTGTGGTGCGGTGGGCGAGCTGCCGCACCCGCCCCCGCTCGGGAGCCCGCGGGGATCCTCGAAGACCGGTGGCGGTTCGCGGGCGCACCAGCGGGCGACTCCGCGAGGCGCGGCGGCTTCGCCGCCGCTCGACGGGTCGCTGGGGCGGGCCGACGACCGCTTGCGCACCGCCCGGGCCCGGCCCCCCTCCGGGACCAGGGCGCCTCCCGGCGCCCAGCGGGGGAAGGCCGGATGCGGGCCGGGACCCCGCTCCAGCCGTACTCGCACACAAAGGCCCCGCGGGGCCCCCGTGGAGCCGCGGTGGTGGCTACTCCTCGTCGTCCTCGTCGTCCAGCCGGGCCAGCCAGGTCGCCAGACGCTCGACCGGCACTTCGAAGTCCGGGTTCAGATCGACGAAGGTGCGCAACTGCTCGGCGAGCCACTCGAAGGTGATCTCCTCCTCGCCGCGCCGCTTCTCCAGCTCCTCGATACCGCGATCGGTGAAGTACAAGACCGACTCCGTGCTCGTGTGTGGGGACGTTCCACGCCAGGATATGCCGCCCCGCCAAGCCCCCGTCGGCAGCCGCCCGCCCCACGAGCACGGGCTCCGCAGGTCGGCCGATGCCTCACTCAACACCATCGCACTCCAAGTCCTTTGACCGCTTTCCGCCGTTAGTCGGCTGCTTCCGGCGGGCAGGGATGGGAACGTCCGTAGCGGGGAGGAACAGCTGATGGACGCGAGAGGCATACCCGCCGCGCCGGCAGCGATGCCGGGCACCGGCGGAGGCGGGCGATCGTGACTCCCTGGCCACAGCCCCCCGGCCACGAGCTGTTGCGAGCCATCGCCGGCGGTGAACCGGACGCGGCCGGTACCCGGTTGCTCCGGGCGACCCGGCACGCCAAACGCCGCAGACAGTTGGCAGCCCTCGCCGAGGCCTCTGACGGCGGCGAGCACGCCGACCACTGGGCACTCCTGGCGGAGGCCGAGGACCATCACCCCGAGGCCGTCCACGACGTGCTGCACTATCCGGCCGTCGGGGGATGGGCCGAAGAGACCCTGCGGCGTCTGCGCTCTCGTGACAACGGCCCCCCACCGGACTTCGACCGCCTCGGTGCGCTGGCCGTCGCCGCGGCCGTGCGCGGCGGGCTCTCCTTCAAGGCCGTGCTGCGACACGGGGGGCCCCTGTCGCTGCCCACTCTCGGGTCGCTGCGCGCCCCCCGCCCCGGTCCCACCACCCTCACCGAGCGCTCCTGGGACCCGGACGACCCGGAAACGCGGGTGCTCCACGAGTTGCCCGGTCGCCACGTCGCCCTCGACGACCTCGACCCGTACCGCGCTCCCGGCGCACCCGAGGGAGTCAACGCCGCCCGGCGCCTGACCCCGCGCGGGCACCGACGCTGGGACGCGCAGTGGTCCGCGGCCCGCAGCCTGCTGGAACGCTACGATCCCGAGCGCGCCGTGGAGAGTGCCCTCCTGTTACGCAGCCTGGTGCCGCTCGCCAGCACCTCCAGCGTGTCCGCGGCCACTTTGCCCACCGTCCCCGGGGCACTGTTCGCCCGCGGCCAGCAGCCGCTCGCCCTGGCGGCGACGGTGGTCCACGAGGTGCAGTACGGCAAGCTGGCCGCCCTCAAGGACACCGTCGCCCTGTACACCGTCGAACCCGCCGACCTCTACGTGCTGCCCTGGCGCGGCGCACAGCCGCGCCCGCTCGCAGAGCTCCTGCACGGCGCGTACGCGAGGCTGGCGCTCGCCGGGTTCTGGCAGCGCGCCGCGCTGTGCGGTGCCCGGGCAGCCTGGGCTCGGCACGCCCGCTGCCGGGCCCAGGTCTCCATCGCGCTCGGTGACCTGCTGGCAGCACCCCAGCTGACCGAAGACGGGCGGGAGTTCGTCACGTCCATGGCGGTGGCGGAAGCTGCCATGGACGCCCAGGCGCCGCCCGGAGACCAGGTCGCCCGGGCTCGCCGGACGCTGGAGCAGCAGCGACGGGACTGCCTGGGGTAAGGCGGCTCGCCGTATGCGCGGGACGCCGGAAGGCCCGGTCCCCTCAGCGTTCGCTGGGAACCGGGCCTTCCCGATCGTGCTTCGGATCCTCTTGACCGCCGTCAGGCGTCGAAGACCTCGCTGACGAGCTGCTGCTGCTCCGCCTGGTGGCGCTTGGCGGAGCCGACGGCCGGCGAGGAGGAGTGCGGGCGGGAGATGCGGCGCAGCCGCTCGCCCGCCGGGATGTCCGCACCCACCGCGAGGTCGAGGTGGTCGATCAGGTTGAGCGCGATGAACGGCCAGGCGCCCTGGTTGGCCGGCTCCTCCTGTGCCCACAGGTACTTCTCGGCGTTCGGGTACTTGGCGATCTCGGCCTGGAGCTCCGCACCCGGCAGCGGGTACAGACGCTCAAGGCGGATGATCGCGGTGTCCGAGGCGCCGCGCTTATCCCGCTCGGCGGCCAGGTCGTAGTAGACCTTGCCGGCCGTGAAGACGACCTTGCGGACGGCGCTCGGCTCCACCGAGTCGTCGCCGATCACCGGGCGGAAGCCGCCGGTGGTGAACTCCTCCGCCTTGGAAGCCGCGGCCTTCAGACGCAGCATCGACTTCGGGGTGAAGACGACCAGCGGCTTGTGGTGCGGGTTGTGGACCTGCCAGCGCAGCAGGTGGAAGTAGTTCGACGGCAGGGTCGGCATCGCGACCGTCATGTTGTTCTGCGCGCACAGCTGGAGGAACCGCTCCGGGCGGGCGGAGGAGTGGTCCGGGCCCTGGCCCTCGTAGCCGTGCGGCAGCAGCAGGGTGACACCGGAGGTCTGGCCCCACTTCTGCTCGGCCGAGGAGATGAACTCGTCCACGACGGTCTGGGCGCCGTTGACGAAGTCACCGAACTGAGCCTCCCAGAGCACCAGGGCGTCCGGGCGGGCCAGCGAGTAGCCGTACTCGAAGCCCATGGCCGCGTACTCGGAGAGCAGCGAGTCGTAGACGTTGTACCGGGCCTGGTCCTCGGAGAGGTACAGCAGCGGGGTGTAGTCCTCGCCGGTCTCCCGGTCGATGAGGACCGCGTGGCGCTGGCCGAAGGTGCCGCGGCGGGAGTCCTGGCCGGACAGCCGGACGGGCGTGCCCTCCATCAGCAGCGAACCGAAGGCGAGGGTCTCGCCCATACCCCAGTCGATGGTGCCCTCGTCGATCATCGACGCGCGGCGCTGGAGCTGCGGCAGAAGCCGCGGGTGGACCGTGACGTGGTCCGGGACGTTGACCTGGGACTCGGCGATCCGCTTGACGACCTCGGCCGACACCGCGGTGTCGATCGAGACGGGGAACTGTGCCTGCGCCTCGGGGACGTGGGTGGGCGCCGGCTGCGAGGACGCCTCGCGGACTTCCGCGAAGACCTTCTCCAGCTGCCCCTGGAAGTCCTGCAGGGCCTGCTCGGCTTCCTCCAGGGTGATGTCGCCGCGGCCGATGAGGGACTCGGTGTAGAGCTTGCGCACCGAGCGCTTCTTGTCGATCAGGTCGTACATCAGCGGCTGGGTGAAGGCCGGGTTGTCCGATTCGTTGTGGCCGCGGCGGCGGTAGCAGATGAGGTCGATGACCACGTCCTTGTTGAACGCCTGACGGAACTCGAAGGCGAGGCGCGCCACGCGGACCACGGCCTCCGGGTCGTCGCCGTTCACGTGGAAGATGGGCGCCTCGATCATGCGGGCCACGTCGGTGGAGTACATCGAGGACCGCGAGGACTCCGGGGCGGCCGTGAAGCCGACCTGGTTGTTGATCACGATGTGAACGGTGCCGCCGGTGCGGTAGCCGCGCAGCTGCGACATGTTCAACGTCTCGGCGACCACACCCTGACCGGCGAAGGCCGCGTCACCGTGCAGGGCCACCGGCAGCACCGTGAAGTCGGTGCCGGCCTTGTTGATGATGTCCTGCTTGGCGCGGGCGATGCCCTCCAGAACCGGGTCAACCGCCTCCAGGTGCGAGGGGTTCGCGGCCAGCGAGACCTTGATCTGCTCGCCGTCCAGACCGGTGAAGGTGCCCTCGGCGCCCAGGTGGTACTTGACGTCACCGGAGCCGTGCATGGACTTCGGGTCCAGGTTGCCCTCGAACTCGCGGAAGATCTGCGCGTACGACTTGCCGACGATGTTGGCGAGGACGTTCAGTCGGCCGCGGTGGGCCATTCCGATGACGACCTCGTCGAGGCGGGCCTCGGCGGCCGAGTCGATGACGGCGTCCAGCATCGGGATGACCGACTCGCCGCCCTCCAGGGAGAACCGCTTCTGGCCGACGTACTTCGTCTGCAGGAAGGTTTCGAAGGCCTCGGCGGCGTTCAGGCGGCGCAGGATCCGCAGCTGCTCCTCGCGCTCGGGCTTGGAGTGCGGACGCTCGATGCGGTCCTGGATCCACTTGCGCTGCTTGGGGTCCTGGATGTGCATGAACTCGATGCCGGTGGTGCGGCAGTACGAGTCGCGCAGCACTCCGAGGATGTCACGCAGTCGCATCATCGACTTGCCGGAGAAGCCGCCGACCGCGAACTCGCGCTCCAGGTCCCACAGGGTGAGCCCGTGCTCGGTGATGTCGAGGTCCGGGTGCTTGCGCTGCTTGTACTCCAGCGGGTCGGTGTCGGCCATCACGTGGCCGCGGACCCGGTAGGAGTGGATCAGCTCGAAGACCCGGGCGGCCTTGGTCACGTCGTCGTCGTGCGAGGCGTCGATGTCCCGGAGCCAGCGGACCGGCTCGTACGGGATGCGCAGCGACTCGAAGACGTCGTCGTAGAAGCCGCTCTCGCCGAGCAGCAGGTTCGCGACGATGCGCAGGAATTCGCCGGAGGCCGCGCCCTGGATGACCCGGTGGTCATAGGTCGAGGTCAGCGTCATCACCTTGGAGATGCCCAGCTTGTTCAGGGTGTCCTGGGAGGTGCCCTGGAACTCGGCCGGGTAGTCCATGGAGCCGACGCCCATGATGACGGACTGTCCGGGCATCAGCCGCGGCACGGAGTGGACGGTGCCGAGGCCGCCGGGGTTGGTCAGCGAGACCGTGACGCCCGTGAAGTCATCCATCGTCAGCTTGTTGTTGCGGGCCCGGCGGACGATGTCCTCGTAGGCCTGCCAGAAGCCGAAGAAGTCGAGGGTCTCGGCCTTCTTGATGGCGGCCACCACCAGCTGGCGGTCGCCGTTGGGCTTGACCAGGTCGATGGCCAGGCCGAAGTTGACGTGCTCCGGCTTGACCAGGGTCGGCTTGCCGTCCTTCTCCGCGAAGGAGTAGTTCATCGAGGGCATGGCCTTGAGGGCCTGCACCATCGCGTAGCCGATGAGGTGGGTGAAGGAGACCTTCCCGCCCCGGGCGCGCTTGAGGTGGTTGTTGATGACGATGCGGTTGTCGAAGAGCAGCTTCACCGGGACGGCGCGCACGGACGTGGCCGTGGGGACGTCGAGGGAGGCGTTCATGTTCTTCGCGACCGCGGCGGCCGGGCCGCGCAGGGTGACGAGCTCGGGCCCCGCGGGCGCCGTCGTGGCGGCGGGCTGGGCGGGGGCAGCGGGCTTCACAGGCGCGGCGGGGGCCTGGGAGGTGACAGTCACAGCAGAGGCACCAGACAGCGTGGCAGGAGCAGAGGCAGGAACAGCAACAGGGGGCTCGGTGCCCTCGACGGGCACGGCGGGGGCCGGGGCGGTACCGGCCTCACGGGTGACGGGCCGGAGCGCGGTGGGGCCGGCTGCCCCCGCGGCGGCCGACTCCGGGGCCGTGACGGCCGAGGTGGCTGCGGGCGTCTCCGGCTTCGGGTCCGCCTTCACCGCGCCTGCGGCGCCGGACTTGTAGTCGGCGAAGAAGTCCCACCAGGCACGATCGACGGAGTTCGGATCCTGGAGGTACTGCTGGTAGATCTCATCGACGAGCCACTCATTGGCGCCGAACCCGGCGGCGGGGTTCTTCCCGCCGTCTCGTTCGGGCGTGGTGCTCGGGTTACTCGGGGACTGTGGCGACACGGCGGCAACCGCCCTCTTCCGCTTCACAAGGTGATGGACAGCGGGAATAAAGGCTACGCCTCTATGGCCGGGAGATGCAGACCGGGCGGGACTTACGTCGTGCAAGTCACATTGAACCGCGGGTTTCGTCACATGAAATGGCGGGAAACAAGCGTGGTTCCTCGGCTGTGCGGGTAGGCGGTACCGCGGCGCGGCCCGCTCGGCCCGCACCCCCCGTGGGATCCCTGGCACGTGTGGCCGAGATCATGTTCCCTCCACTCGAACCCTACGCGATCCGAGCGTCAACCGAGAGCCTCTGGCCTGCCCGGAAGGGTGACCTGGATCCGGCAACCACGTGCTGATTCGGCCACTCCGATGCGGCCCCCGTGAAGATCCACCGCCCAGCGGGCGATCGCCAACCCCAATCCGGTGCCACCGTCACCCGAGGAGGCGCTGCCACGGTTGAAGCGTTCGAACACACGATGCCACTCCGACTGGGGGATACCCACGCCCTCGTCCAGCACTTCCAAGGACAGGCTCTCCGGTTCCGCGCCGCGCCGCGCCCGCACCGTGACACGACCGTGCGGCGGGCTGTGCTTGACCGCGTTGTCGATGAGGTTGGCCACCACCTGGTGCAGCCGTTCCGCGTCCGCGTAGGCGGTCAGCGTGGCCGGGAACACGTCCAGGTGCAGGTGGACGTCCTTGCGGGCGCGGTTGCCGGCGTCGGAGACCAGCCCCCGGCGGCCGGCCGCCAGCCCCGCCTCCTTCAGCACCTCCGACAGGTACGGCCAGACCTCGAAGGGCGCCGCGCGTAGCGACACCACGCCGTTGTCCAGCCGGGACAGGTCCAACAAGGTCTCCACCAGGCGGCCCAGCCGCTCCGTCTGCTTCAGCGCTATGCCCATCGTCTCCGGATCAGCCGCCGAAACCCCGTCCACCACGTTCTCCAGGACCGCCCGCAAGCCGGCGATGGGGGTGCGCAACTCGTGCGAGACGTTGGCCACCAGTTCGCGACGGTGCCGGTCAACGGCCTCCAGGTCCTCTGCCATGCGGTTGATCGTCACCGCGAGGTCACCCAGCTCATCCCGCCGATCGGCGCCACGCACCCGGCGCGTGTAGTCACCGTGTGAGATCGCCCGGGCGACCGTGGTCATCTCGTCCAGCGGCGAGGTCATGCTGTGCGCCACGAACTGGGTGATCAACATCGAGGCGATGATCGAGAAGACCGTGATGAACCGAAGCTCGGTCTCCGTGCGCAGGGCGACCATCAGCAGCCCGGTGGTGATGAACACCGAGACCACGACGAGCCCGCCCAGCTTCGTTTTGATCGAGAAGGAGAAGGGGCGCAGCCGCGCCCGCGGCGGCCGGTTCACGGCGTCGGCGTCTCCAGGGCGTAGCCCACTCCGTGCACGGTCCGGATCCACCCGGCCCCGATCTTCCTGCGCAGCGCCTTGATATGGCTGTCCACCGTCCTGGTCCCCGAGGCGTCGGCCCAGTCCCACACCTCCGCGAGCAGCGTCTCCCGGGACAGCACCGCCCTGGGGGTGCCCGCCAGGCAGAGCAACAGGTCGAACTCGGTGGGCGTCAGGTGCACGTCCTGCGCCCGCACCCGCACCCGGCGTTGGGCGTGGTCGATCTCCAACTCCCCCAGCCGCAGGGTGCCGCCGGCCGGGGCAGTGGCGGCCTGCGTGGCGCGCTCCACCCGGCGCAGCAGCACGTGCACCCGCGCGGCCAACTCCCGCATGGAGAACGGTTTGGTCATGTAGTCGTCCGCGCCGACGCCGAGTCCCACGAGCATGTCCGTCTCGTCGTCACGCGCCGTGAGCATCAGCACCGGAACCGGGCGGCGAGCCTGGGCCCGGCGACACACCTCCAGTCCGTCGAAGCCCGGCAGCATCACGTCCAGGACCAGCAGGTCCGGCAACCAGGACTCGGCCGCGGCCACCCCGGCCGGGCCGTCGGGGGCGGTCTGCACCAAGAACCCCTCGGCGCGTAGCCGCGCGGCGATGGCGTCCACGATGGTCGGATCGTCCTCGACGATCAGCACCCGACGCTGGGTGCCGGGGAGCCCCGGACCGCCGTTCCGCGTGGTGTGTGTCTGCTCCATCGCCCGCCCCTGGGAGTCGCCTGCAGCTACGCCCGCGGCGCAAACAAACGCCGTGCCGCGTCTTCGTGGAGCAGAGTAGAGGAGCGGCAGGCCGGCGGCCATGAGGGGGCGACGCTCCGCTCAGCCGGGCCGACGAGCCAGGTGGACCACGTCCGCAACCCCGCGCTCGACCGGCACCTCGATGCTGCGCACCGCACTGAAACCGGCGTCGCGCAACGCCTGCTCGAACCGGGGCGAGGGCTGCGCTGACCAGACGGCGAGCACCCCGCCGGGTGTCAGGCGCTCCAGGCAGCGGCCGAGGCCGGCGGGGGAGTACAGCGAACCGTTGCCTTCGGTGACCGTCCAGTCCGGGCCGTTGTCGATGTCCAAGCAGAGCGCGTCGTACTCCGTGGGCGAGTTCCACAGGTGGTCCACCAGGTCCGTGACGAGGACGTCCGAACGAGGATCGGCGAGGGCCGCACCGGTGATCGAGGCCAGCGGGCCGTGACGGTGCCAGTCCACGACGGCTTGCTCCCGCTCGACGACCACGATGCGGCCCCAACGGGCGCAGGCCGCGGCGCGGACCAGAGAGAAGCCCACGCCGAGGCCTCCGATGAGGAGCGCTGGTGCCGCCGCATGCGGGCCGAGCGCGGCGAGTGCGGCGTCGATCAGGAGCCGCTCGGAACGGCCGTCGGAGGTGTCCATCAGGAAGCAGCCGTTGGCGATGATCTCGTACTGCTCCCCGCGTTGCCGCAGCACCACTTCACCGAACGGCCCCTGGCGCCGCTCCACGGTGACCGAGCTGACCGATGCGGACATGCGCGCTCCCTCCCGTGCACCCGTCTTCGAGGTACCACACGCACCAACGAAGGCGGGGCGCCCGGGGTTCCGGCGAGCCGGCCTCAGCGACCGTCCCGATGGGGCACCGCCGCGATGATCCGCCGCAGCGCGGGCGCCGGCAGGGGGTCGGAGGTGACCACTCGGTGCCCCTCGTAGGTGATGGTGTAGGTGATGGCGTCGAAGACCGAGCTGCCCCCTCCGGTGCGCTGCGGCGGCAGCGACCGGAAGTCGGACTCCTCCAGCGCGGCCCGTAGTTCGGCAAGCCGGGCTGGTGAAAGGCGACCCGCCCCGGCGGGCTTTCCACCGGAACGCAGCGTGTAACTGCCGTCCTCGTTGACCACCACGCTCTCCTGAAGCCCCGCGAACCCCCCGCTCGTCGCCACGGTGACCAGGCTGCGGCCGGCCGGCACCGGGGAACCGGTGGCCGAGGGTGCCGGGGCGGCGGAAGTCGAGGGAAGAGGAGACGGATCGTGCGGTGCGGCTGTCGAGCCGTCTCCCGAGCACCCCGCGGTGATCACCGCCAGCACCAGGATCCCGGCGCCCCGCCTGCTCCTGACCACACCCCACCCCCGTCGTCGCCGGGCCGAACAACGAGTATGGAGCCACCGCCCCGCTCGCGTCACGACCCCGGAGGCCGTCATCAGAGGGATCCCGTCAGCACCCCTGCGGCTGCTGCCCGCCGCCCTCGCCCTCGCCCTCGGTCTGTGGGGCATAGACCGGGACCACAGCCTGTGGCGCGACGAATCCGTCACCTATCAGGTGGCGCACCGTCCCCTGGGCGCGATCTTGGAACTCCTCGGCAACGTGGACGCCGTCCACGGCCTCTACTACCTGCTGATGCATGCGGTCTTCGCCTTCGCCGACGGCCCCGCCGACTCCACCGGTGGGCTGCTCCTGCTGAGACTGCCGTCCGTCCTGGCCGTCGCGCTGGCAGCGACCGGTGTCAGCGAGATCGGTCGTCTCCTGGCCGGGCCGGCGACCGGAGGATGGGCCGGCGGGCTGTTCGCCGCGCTCCCACCGGTGCAGATGTACGCGCAGGATGGCCGCTCCTACGCCCTGGTGGCCGCGGCCGTGGTGTGGGCGACGTACCTGATGCTCCGACAGGCCTGGGCGGGATACACCCTCGTGCTCGGCCTCGCGTGCTGGCTTCACGAGTTCGCCGCGCTGGTGTTGCTCGCCCACGCAGTCACCCTGCGCCGCCCGCCCCCCGGGTGGTGGCGGGCAGCCGCTGGGGTGATGGCCCTGATCCTCCCGCTGGCCTACGTCAGTGCCCGGCAGGCCGGGCAGCAGTTGGGCTGGCTCGGTCGGCCCAGTTGGACCGACTGGCTGACCTACCTGGTGGTCGCGGCGCTCGGCCTGGTCCTGACCCATCTGGTCGAGGCGCCGCAGCTCGTCCGGCTCGCGCTTCCCCTGCTGCTGGTGCCCGCCGGTCTGCTGCTTCCCCTCTCCTTGCTCCACCCCTGGTATGTGGACCGGTATGTCCTGTACTCCCTGTCCGGGATCGCGTTGCTGGGGGGAGCGGCAGCGGCGCGGCTGCGCCATCGACGGGTGTCGGCCTCGCTGGCGGCCTGCTTGGCGTTCGCGGCGCTGCCCTGGTCCTTGTGGCTGCGCACCCCCGACAGCCGCAAGGACGACGTTGCGGCGGTGGCCGCCGCGGTCCGCGCCCAGGCCCGTCCCGGGGACGCCGTGCTGTACCTGCCCGCCCGTCGCCGAGAATGGCTGCTGTCCTTCCCGGACGTCAGGCAGGGGCTGGTCGACCCGGTCCTGGACCGCTCTCCCGCCGGCTCGAACTCCCTCCAGGGGGCAGAACTGGACGCCGAGGCGATTTCCGAGCGGTTGCGCTCCGTACCGCGGGTGCTGGCGCTGACCGACCCGCCCGACCAACCCCTGGACCCGTTCCCCTTCGAGGCGGCCAAACGGCAGGTCCTGGCAGCCGACTTCCGCGTGTGTTCCTCCACCGAGGTGCGCGGGGCCCAGGTGGTGCTCTACGCCCGCCCGGGCCGCTGCGCCGGGTGACCACCGAACGGTCTCCGCGAGCCGGGGGCGGCGTTTGTCCAGTTCGGCTGGAGGCTGCATCGTCGGCGGTCGTGACCCGAGAGGTGCAAGGTCCCTGTGCGACCGACGCTACGGTCATACAGGGTGACCTTGCACCTTCGATGCCGTGCCCCGTGGCCCGGTACTCAGTGGCCGCCGCGCGGCTCGAAGCAGCCGGTTTCCAGGAATCGGCCGTTGACCTTGACCTGGTAGTTGGTCGATTGCACGAAAGCGGTTACACAGGCGTCACGACCGACGTTGAGGGCGACGCTGGCACCTGGGTTGCTGCCGGGGTCGTGGGCCCGCACGAAGAGCGTTCCGCGCCCCTCTTCGCTGTCCGGTCCCTCATCGCGGTAGCCGAGCTTGAGTAGCTCCGTACGCACCCGCTCGGTATCCCAGGTCTTGGCCTTCCAGAGCCGCTTGAGGACGGGCTCGATGCGGGCGGCTGCCGCGCGGGCGGCCTCCTCGGAGGCGGGGGACATCTTCTTGGGGATCTTGAAGCCGTTGTTCTCCCGGTAGTGCGGGGCTCCGTCGTGCCCGTCGGGCTCCACGTTGCCTCGTGCGGGGCCGGTGGGCGAGGGCGACAGGGAGCCGCTGCGGCTCGGGGCGGAGTCGGCCGCTGTCGCCCCTGTGTGCTGCTGGCCGCAGGCGGTCAGCGACAGGGCGGTGCCCAGGAAGAGGCACGCGGCAACGTAGTTGGGTCTCGATATCCGCATGAGGAGGAGCCTGCCACTGAGTCGACGTGGGCAGCACCCGCTTACGAAACCGCAGCCGCACGCAGGATCCAACAGGAATGTGCAGCGTCAGGTGCAAGGCGAACTTGGAACGTGCAGGGTCCAGCCTCACACGACAGTGTTCACTGCTTCGCTCAGAGCGAAAGGCCCAGGGGGAACAATCCTCGACGCAGGTGCATTGAGCCGGTGTAGCTCAACTTGACTGCCGGAGGGAAGATCATGGCTTCGACGTCCGAAACGCTCACCCTGCCCGTCCTGCCGCTGGACGACGAGGTCGTCCTGCCCGGCATGGTGGTCCCCCTGGAGCTGTCCGATGCGGAAGTGCGGGCAGCGGTGGAGGCGGCACAGGCGGCGGTGACCGGGGCCGGCGGGAAACCGCAGGTGCTGCTGGTGCCCAGAGTGGACGGGACGTACGCGGCGACCGGCGTGCTCGCCGTCGTCGAGCAGGTCGGACGGCTGTCCGACGGCGACCCGGGTGCACTGGTGCGGGGCCGGGGGCGGGTGCGGATCGGAGCCGGCACCACCGGACCGGGCGCGGCGCTCTGGGTCGAGGGGGAGCGCGTCGACGAGGGGCTGCCGGGGGGTACCGCGCCGGGTGCCGTCGCCGAACTCGTCAAGGAGTACAAGGCGCTCGCCACCACCTGGCTCAAGAAGCGCGGAGCCTGGCAGGTGGTGGACCGGGTGCAGCAGATCGAGGACGTTTCGGCGCTCGCCGACAACTCCGGCTACTCACCCTTCCTGACCCTGGACCAGAAGATCGAACTGCTGGAGACCGCCGACCCGGTGGCCCGGCTGCGCCTGGCCATTCGGCTGCTCGGCGAGCATCTCGCCGAGCAGGACGTGGCCGAGTCCATCGCCAAGGACGTGCAGGAGGGTGTGGACAAGCAGCAGCGCGAGTTCCTGCTCCGCCGTCAGCTGGAGGCGGTGCGCAAGGAACTGCGTGAGTTGAACGGCGATGCCGAGGGCGAGGAGTCCGATGACTACCGGGCCCGGGTGGAAGCCGCCGACCTGCCGGAGAAGGTCCGGGAGGCCGCCCTGAAGGAAGTCGAGAAGCTGGAGCGTTCCAGCGACCAGTCCCCCGAGGGGTCCTGGATCCGCACCTGGCTCGACACGGTGCTGGAGCTGCCCTGGCGCGAGCACACCGAGGACCGCTACGACATCAGGGGGGCCCGGGCGGTGCTGGACGCCGAGCACGCGGGGCTGGACGACGTGAAGGACCGGATCACCGAGTACTTGGCGGTCCGCAAGCGCCGCGCCGACCGCGGGCTCGGGGTGGTCGGTGGCCGGCGCGGGGGTGCTGTGCTCGCGCTGATCGGCCCGCCAGGAGTCGGAAAGACTTCCCTGGGTGAATCCGTGGCGCACGCGATGGGGCGCAAGTTCGTACGGGTGGCCCTCGGCGGCGTGCGCGACGAGGCGGAGATCCGCGGCCACCGGCGCACCTACGTGGGCGCCCTGCCGGGCCGCATCGTGCGGGCCGTCAAGGAGGCCGGGTCGATGAACCCGGTGGTGCTGCTGGACGAGATCGACAAGGTTGGCTCCGATTTCCGCGGAGACCCGGCCGCAGCCCTGCTGGAAGTGCTCGACCCGGCTCAGAACCACACCTTCCGCGACCACTACCTGGAGGTCGAGCTGGACCTCAGCGATGTGGTCTTCCTCGCCACCGCCAACGTCCTGGAGGCCATCCCGGAGGCCCTGCTGGACCGCATGGAGCTCGTCCGGCTGGACGGTTACACCGAGGACGAGAAGGTGGTCATCGCCCGGGACCACCTGCTGCCCCGGCAGTTGGAGCGCTCGGGGCTGGCCTCGCAGGAGGTGCGGATCGAGGAGGGTGCGCTGCGCAGGCTGGCGGGCGAGTACACCCGTGAGGCGGGCGTGCGGACCCTGGAGCGGACGCTGGCGCGGCTGCTGCGCAAGATCGCCGCGCAACACGAACTGGGCGAGCGCAAGCTGCCGTTCACGGTCGGTCCCGAGGATCTGCGGGCACTGATCGGTCGCCCCCACCATGTTCCGGAGTCCGCGCAGGATCCGGCGGAACGCCGCACCGCGGTACCGGGCGTGGCCACCGGTCTGGCGGTGACGGGTGCCGGCGGTGACGTCCTGTTCGTGGAGGCTTCGCTAGCCGACCCGGAGACGGGCGCCGCGGGTCTGACCCTCACCGGTCAGCTCGGCGACGTGATGAAGGAGTCCGCGCAGATCGCCCTGAGCTTCCTGCGCTCGCACGGCGCCGAGCTGGAACTGCCGGTGGCCGACCTGAAGGACCGGGGTGTGCACATCCACTTCCCGGCGGGCGCGGTGCCCAAGGACGGGCCGAGTGCGGGGATCACCATGACCACCGCGCTGGCCTCCCTGCTCTCCGGGCGTCAGGTACGCACGGACGTGGCGATGACCGGCGAGGTCTCGTTGACCGGCCGGGTGCTGCCGATCGGCGGGGTCAAGCAGAAGCTGCTGGCCGCTCACCGGGCGGGCATCAGCACTGTGGTCATCCCGAAACGGAACGAGGCCGACCTCGACGATGTCCCGGCCGAGGTGCTGGAGAAGCTCCAGGTGCACCCGGTCACGGACGTCCGCCAGGTGCTGGAGCTGGCGTTGTCCCCGGCCGAGGCGCCGGCCATCGCTGCCTGAGGCCGCGGGCCCGCGTACCGCATCCGGCGTACGCGGGCCGGTCGGCCCCCGTCCCGGCAGTCCCGGTGCCGAGCACCCCGGCTGCGAAATACTGATTCCGTCACAGCGGTCGCCGACGGAAGAAGGCGCAGGGGATGGGAGTAGTCGTGCACGGGAGCGGAGACCAGGAGTTCCTCGCGCTGGAGCGGGAGCTGTCCGTCTTCCTCCGCCGGGCCCGCGCCTCCTCCGGGGAGATGGCCCGTGAGGTGCATCCGGATCTGGAAGCAGCCGCCTACAGTCTGTTGGCCCGGCTGGAGGAGGCGGGCCGGCAGCGGGCCACCGACCTCGCGGGCTACTTCGGAGTCGGCAAGGCCACCATGAGTCGTCAGCTGCACGCGCTGGAAGACCTGGGCCTGATCGCTCGGGAGCCTGATCCCGCCGACGGGCGGGCGTACCTGGTCGGACTCACCGAGGAGGGGCGGGAGCGGTTCTTGCGGGTGCGCAGCGCCCGCCGATCCCAGTACATGCGCAAGCTCGCCGACTGGGACCGGGTCGAGGTGGCGGAGCTCGCCAGGTTGCTCAACCAACTGAACCAGCACTACGTCGACTGACCGCCGCGCACTGGTCGCCCCGGTCCGCTTCAGTTCGGCGGTCGGCGCCGTGCGATCCACCGCGGCGACCCCCGCCCACCGCTCCTTCACGGCCGTCAAGGCGGTCTCACAGCTCCGCGTAGGCCGCCGTCGCGTCGTCGTGCACCTTCCCGCGCCGGGTGCGCCCGCACGGTTCGGCCCGCTCCAGCTCGCGGACCCGGGCCAGTAGGCCTTGGGGGCCCTCCGTCCGTAGTACGTCCATGCAGTCGACCCAGTCGCCGGCTGCGAAGGCGTCCCTCCAGCGGCTCGCGCCGTCCGTGAGTGCGGCCAGGGCCTGGACCTCGGCGCGGGGAACCTCGCCGGTCACGGCGCGCTCGGACACCGCCGGGTCCGCGGCTGCGGTGAAGAACCCGCCGTCCGCGTTGCGCAACGCGTCGGTGGCGGCGACGGAGCTGCGCACCCCGGGCGGCAGTCGGTCCAGACTGTCGTCCCGTACCGCGCGTACACCTCCCGCGGGGGTGCGCAGGAGGAGGACCGAATCGGACAGGACGAGGTACTCGACACGGCTGCGGTCCCACCGCGCCAGGACCACGGTCGCCTGTGGCGTGCGCACGTGAGAAAGGTCACAGGTTTGACGGTGGGAATCGGCCGTGTCGGAAATCGAGTCCGAAAGGATCTCGCCAAGCGTCAGATCCCGTCTCGAAGCCGACAGTTCGACCAATCTTCCGCCAAGTCGTGCCACGAACCAGGGCACGCCGTGGGAGCAGCCGGTGCCCGAGCGCGGTGGGGTCACACCGTCCAGGGCGACCAGTGCGCCACCGGACCCCGAGGCCGGCAGGCAGGCGCCGAGCCAGTCCTCATTGGGGTGTTCGGGATCGCCGGGGATCGTTGCGAGCGCCAGGTTCATGCGTCCATCCTGCGACCAGCGGGAGCTCGCGGCCCTCGACCCGCCCACCGTCCGGTGGCCCGCCCGCCCGCCGCCAGCGCCCGTCGGCAACGGCGGAATTCCATGGTCCGCCAGGATGCGGGCGGGCATCCTGCCAAAGCCCCCGGCGATGTTTCAACCGCTCGTCCAAGCGGTGGGCTCGCCGGAGCTACCGCCGAGTTGTTCGCCAACTCCTCCGTGATGTTCACTCGTTCGGGTGGCCAGGCGGGCCGATGCGCGTCGCCCTCCCAAACGCAGCTGGAATGGTCTGGAGCCATACGAGGGGTGGGGGCGTTTACTTGTTGACCGGCCGTCACCTCGGCCTCATGCGTAGACGAGTACAAGATTGCGAGCACCGGTGCGAAACAAGCGGTCTCGGGACAACGGCCACGGCACGGCAGCAGGAACAAGCGCGGGCTCGGTCGCGGCAGGGGCCGACACCGAGGGGCGCAGGGTCCGGGTGCGCAGCCGGCTGATCATCGCTGTCGCCGTCGTCGGACTCACTGTCATCGGCGCGGGTACCCCCGCCGTTCTCTCCGCCTCCGCGGACCTGCACGAGTCCCAGCGGCTGGTCACCCTTGCCGACCAGGGTCGCCAGACCGTCACGCTCGCGCACGCACTCGCCGACGAGCGTGACCAGGTGACGGCGTTCGTCGCCGCAGGTCGCCGGGCCAAGGAGAAGTCCGCCGTCCGGGAGCTCGGAGCCCGGGTGGATCGTCAGATCAGCGAGATCGCCTCGGAAGCCGGCCCCGACCTCAGGCGCGACCTCGACCGCGTGCCGGCCGTGCGCACCGCTGCCGTCGGGGGCAAGGAGTCAGCGCTCGCCGCCCACCGCGCCTACTCCGAGGTCATCGCGGCACTCCTCAGCCTCGCTGACGACCTCGCCGCCAAAACTCCCCCCCGGGCCGATGCCGCACTAGGTGTGAGCCGCGCTCTCGATCCGCTGGGCCAGGCCTCCGAACAGGCCTCGGCCACCCGTGGACTGCTGCTCGCCGCCCTGGCCGTCCCCAGCGGCGAGCAGCTCCCCGACGTCTACAACCCGGTCACCGGTCGCTACGAGGAAGCGGGGCCGAACCGTGAGGACCGTACCCGCGGCGAACTGACCGCGGCCGGGCAGCGCTCCCGGGTCCGGGAGCAGGCCGCCCTCGCCGACTTCGAGCAGTCCGCGCCCCCCGAGTTGCAGGAGAACCTGGACGCCACCGTCACCGGTCCGGAGGTGAAGGCGGCCGAGGGATTCCTCGGCAAGCTCACCGACTCCGCCGAACTGTCGGACTCCGACCGGGAACTCGACGTGGAAGCGGTGGCCGCGGCCTTGACGGCACGCATCGACCGGCTGCGTTCCGTGGAGTCCAGCCTCAGCGCGGAGCGGGCCACCGCCCTGTCCCAGCTGCGTGACGAGGACGTCACGGCGCTGGAGATCCTGGTCGTCCTCATCGGTGTCTGCCTGCTCCTGGCGGTGGGCGTCGCCACCGCGGTGGCGCGCACGCTGACCCGGCCGCTGGCGGTCCTGCGACTTGGGGCGGGCCGACTGGCCCAGGATCCTGGCGCCGAGCCGGTGCGGTTCACCGGACGCAACGACGAGTTCGCTGACGTCGTACGGCACCTCAACACCCTCAACGCCCATGCCGGCCAGATGCACGGCCGGATCGACGGGCTGGACGCCGACCGTCGCGCACTGGTCGAGCGCAACGAGGAGCTGATGGTTCAGCTCGCTCAGCGCGCCGAGGAACTGGACGCCCTCCGAAGCAGCCTGGACGCGCACCGCAAGGTGCTGGGCACCACCTCCGTCAGCCTGTCGCTGCGCACCCTGGGGCTCGTCGAGCGCCAACTTGCGGTCATCGAGCAGATGGAGGCCAAGGAGCAGGACCCGGACCGACTGGCGACCCTCTTCAAGCTCGACCACCTGGCGACGGTCATGCGTCGCCACAACGAGAACCTGCTCGTGCTCTCCGGCACCGAACACGGCTCCGGCCATGCCGGGCCCGTGCCGCTCGTCGACGTGATGCGGGCCGCGATCAGCGAGATCGAACGCTATGAGCGGGTGGAGTTGCAGTCCCTGCCCCCGCACAGCCAGGTCGCCGGCCACGCCGCCGATGACGTCTCCCACATCGTGGCCGAGCTCCTGGAGAACGCCACCACGTTCTCGCCACCGGATGCCCGGGTCCGACTGTCCGGATGGATGCTCGACGGCGGGGAGATCGTCCTGTCGGTGACCGACGAGGGCATCGGCGTCACCCCCGACCGCCTGCAGGAGCTCAACGAACGGCTCGCCGACCCGGACTCCTTCGAACACGAGGAAGACGCCGGGCAGCAGGCACGCGGCCTCGGCCTGTACGTCGCCGCCCGCCTCGCCGCCCGGCACGGTGCGCGCGCCGAGCTGCGCGCCCACCACCCGAGCGGCATCGCCGCCTCGGTGGTCGTACCGGCGGCCCTGCTGCCGACCGTGCCGCCGGCCGTGCCGGAGCATGCCGTCGCTGCCCCCGGGGCCCCGGAGCTGCACCTGCCGGGCTCGATAGCGGAGGCCAACTCCAATGCGCTGCCGCCCCGGCAGCGGCCCGATGCCGATCCCGTCATCGAGCTCGCAGAGCGGGCGCTGGCCGAGGCGGGGGCGACCGCGGACCCTCGGACCGCGCCGACCGAGGCCCCCCAGGTGCAGCCGGTCGCGCACTCATCCGAGCCGCCGGCCGCGGCCGGGGACGCCGCCGGGGCCACGGATTCGGTGCCCGTCGGGTACGGGCCGTCGGACCACGCACCGACGGCGGCCAGTGCCGCGGACGTGGTGGTCGAGCCCCGGGACGGCGCGGGAATCGAGCCCGACGCCTGGTTGATTGCCGCGCCCGAAGCAGTGCCCGAACCCGCATCACAGGCCCCGTCCGAGGTGCCCGCGACGGACGCAGACGTGCCGACCTGGCACAGCGCCGAGCACACCCACTCGGCCGCGCAGGACATGGTCGAGGCGGCTCCGGCCCACGGTGAGCAGGAGAACGACGAGCGCACGCTGGATCTGCCCCGACCCGTCGTGACCGAAAAGGGCCTGCCCAAGCGGACCCCCCGGGTGGTCGCCCAGGCTGCCGAGCCGGTCCACTCCGGCGGCTCGCGGGTGGACGCGGAGGAACTCCGGCGCCGCCTGGGCGGTTTCTACCAGGGGTCCCGCGACGGGCGCCGGGTCGTGGACGCGGAACTCGCTGACCGCGCCGCCGACACCAACGCCGGACCTCAGGCGGCGGAGCACGCCCGCGCCGCCGGTACGCACACACACGGACACGCCCCCGCCCGGGCGTGGGGGGACGAGGGGGACACCGTCGAGGAGGCACGCACGTGACCGCGCCCAGTACGTACGGACTGAGCACCCAGGCCCGCAACTTGCAGTGGCTGCTGACCGACCTGGTGGGGGAGGTGCCCGGCCTGCTGTCCGTCGCCGTCGTTTCGTCCGACGGGCTGCTGCTGCTCTCCTCCGACCCGGCGCGGCAGCGCGAGCAGGCCGAACCCAGAACCCAGAAGGGCCCCCGCGGAGCCAGCGCGGACCTCGCCACCATCGTGTCCGGCCTCGGCAGCCTGACCATCGGCGCGGCCCAGCTGATGGACGCCGGTTCGGTGAAGCAGACCATGGTGTCCATGGAGAACGGCAGCGTGTTCGTCACCTCGATCAGTGACGGCTCCCTGTTGGGCGTACACGCCACTGCGGACTGCGACATGAGCGTGGTCGCCTACCACATGGCCTTGTTCGTGGGACGGGCCGGACATGTCCTGACCCCGGAAGTCCGCAGCGAGCTGCGCCAGTCACGTCAGTCGATGGAGAGAGCCACGTGAGGACCGGTACGCCGGGGAGCACGTCCCCCGGAAGCAAGGCACCCGGCAGTACCAGCCCCGGTAGTTCCCTCGCCGCAGCCGGTCCGGTCGGCAGGTTGCCGGTCCGCGGAGCGGACCGCCGTCCCGCGCGGGTCCGCCCGTACTCACTCACCGGCGGTCGCACCCGCTTCGGCCACGTCCTTCTCGTCGAGAGCTTCGTCGCCGCCCTCGACGCCGCACCGGCACCCTCCGGACCCGAGATGCGGGCCATCGTTGAGGTGTGCCGCCGGATGCGCACGGTCGCCGAGATAGCAGCGCTGCTGAAGCTGCCGCTCGGCGTGGTTCGGGTACTCCTCAGCGACCTCGCCGACCAGGGAAAGATCCGCGTGTACGGGACGGGACACGGCACCGGCCGCCCCGATCGCGCGCTGCTCGAAAGGGTGCTGAATGGACTCCGCCGTCTCTGACGCCACGGACATGCTCGTGACGGACCGCCCTGCCGAAACGGAGGAGAACCTACAGGCCTGGCAGACCGACCGCACCCGTGCGCCCATAGCCGTCAAGGTCTTGGTGGCGGGCGGCTTCGGGGTGGGCAAGTCCACCTTCGTCGGTTCGGTTTCGGAGATCACGCCCTTGCGTACCGAGGCGTTGATGACCGAGGCCAGCGAGTCGACGGACGATCTGACCGCGACCCCGCAGAAGAACACCACCACCGTGGCCATGGACTTCGGGCGGATCACCCTTGAGGACGACCTGGTCCTCTACGTCTACGGCACCCCCGGTCAAAAGCGCTTCTGGTTCATGTGGGACGACCTGGTGCGGGGGGCGCTCGGTGGCGTCGTCATGGCCGACACCCGGCGCTTGCCCGACTGTTTTCCGGCCCTGGACTACTTCGAGAGCTGCGGTCTGCCCTATCTGGTCGCGGTCAACCACTTCGAGGGCACGCCGTCCTACGAACCCGACGACGTCCGTGAGGCGTTGACGATACCGCCGCACGTGCCGGTCGTGATCATGGATGCCCGCCGGCGGGTCACGGTGGTGGAATCGCTGCTCGGGCTCGTGCGCCACGCCCTCGACGAGACACCTGAATAGCCCCTCGTTACCCCCACTCGCGTGAAACGGATGTCGCCATGCGGAAGATACTCATCGTTGGGGCCGGCCAGTCCGGACTCCAACTCGCCCTCGGACTCCAGTCGAAGGGGTACGAGGTCACCTTGATGTCCAACCGCACGGCAGACGAGATCCGCTCGGGCCGGGTCATGTCCACCCAGTGCATGTTCCACACCGCCCTCCAGCACGAGCGTGACCTCGAACTCGCCTTCTGGGAGGGCCAGGCGCCGCGCATCGAAGGCCTCGGCGTCTCCGTCGCCGCCCCCGACTCCTCCCGCGCCGTCGACTGGGTGGGCAAGCTCAAGGGGTACGCGCAGTCCGTGGACCAGCGGATGAAGATGTCCGGTTGGCTCGACACCTTCGTCCAGCGCGGCGGGCAGTTGGTCATCCACGGCGCCAGCGTCTCCGACCTGGACTTCTTCGCCCGCACCTATGACCTGGTGCTGGTCGCGGCCGGCAAGGGCGAGCTGGTCTCCATGTTCGGCCGGGACGCCTCACGCTCCCCGTACGACACCCCCCAGCGTTCGCTGGCGGTCTCCTACGTCCACGGGCTGGGGCCGCGCCCGGAGCACCCCGACTTCGACGCGGTCCGCTGCAACCTGGTCCCGGGCGTGGGCGAACTCTTCGTGATGCCGACCCTGACCCTTTCGGGGCGTGCCGACATCCTGTTCTGGGAGGGCGTTCCCGGCGGACCGCTGGATGTGTTCCAGGGGGTCAAGGACCCCGCCGAGCATCTGGCACTGACCCTGGAACTGATGGAGAAGTTCACGCCCTGGGAGTACGCGCGCGCCACCAAGGTCGAGCTGACCGACGCCGGCGGCACCCTGGCGGGCCGTTACCCGCCGGTGGTGCGCAATCCCATCGGACGGCTCCCCGGCGGCGGCCTCGTCCTCGGTGTGGCGGACGTGGTGGTGGCCAACGACCCGATCACCGGGCAGGGTTCCAACACGGCCGCCAAGTGCGCCGCCTCCTACCTGTCCTCCATCCTCCTGCACGGTGACAAGCCGTTCGACGAGGCATGGATGCGGGCCACCTTCGACCGCTTCTGGTTCGCCACCGGCAAGCCGGTCACCCAGTGGACCAACGCGATGCTGGGTGTCCCTCCCGAGCACGTCCTGAACCTGATCGGCGCGGCCGGTCAGCTCCAGCCGGTAGCCGACCGGTTCGCCGGAGGCTTCGACGACCCCGCCGACTTCGAGGACTACTTCTACGACCCGCAGGAGGCCGAGGCCTATCTGGCCGAGGTCACTGCCTCGCTCGGCGCCGAAGCCGAGGCGTAGCCGGAATCGCTCCCCGCCGTCGCCGCCTCGGTTAGTGACGGCGGGGCGTATCTGGTCAGTGGGGCGCCGGTGGGATCCGGCCGGACCGCTCCGAGCAGTGGGTTCGCGGCGATGGGGGAGACCTTGACCCGCGCGCCCGGACGCGGGGCGTGCACGACCATACCGCCGCCGAGGTAGAGCGCCACGTGGGTGGCTTCGGGGAAGTACAGCACCAGGTCCCCGGGGCGCAGTTCCTCCAACGGGACCCGTTCCAGCCTCGCCCACTGCTCCTGGCTGGTGCGCGGGATGGCCCGCCCGGCATGTGCCCAGGCCTGAGAGGTGAGCCCCGAGCAGTCGAAGGAGCCGGGCCCTTCCGCGCCCCAGACGTAGGGCTTGCCGAGCTGTTCCACCGCGTAGTCGACTGCCTCCCCACCGGCCGCGCTGGGGGTCCTGGTGGCCGCGGCGCCCGGGGCGCCGAGCCGCCCGGAGTCGAGGAGGGCGCGCTGGGCCTGATCGGCGTCGGCTTCCTCGCGGGTGGCGAGCCGGGCGAGTTGGTCGGCGGTCAGCGAGGCCAACAACTCCTCCACCCGACGCAGCCGGGCCTGGGCTTCGTCCCGGCGTCGTTGTCGTTCCTCGGTGAGCTGCTGACGCGTGTCGAGCGCCTTTCGGGCTTCGGTGGCCAGATGGTCCGCCCGCTTCTCGGCAGCGGTGAGTCTGGCCAAGGCCGCCGCTCGGCGGCTTGCCTCACGCCGCATCATCTGGCGCTCTTCCCCGGCCCTTTGCAGGTCCCCGGTCAGCAGGAAGCGCACGTAGGGGGAGAAGGCGCTGGTGCCGCCCTGGTACTGGGCGCGGGCCAACCGGCCGGCGGTGTCCCGGCCGGCGCTGAGTGCGTTGCGGGCGGTCACCAGATCGGTGCTGAGCCGCTCTTCCTCTTCTTGGCGCGCGCGTAGCTCCGTTTCGGCCGCGTTGAACGCCTCTGCGGCCTCCTCGGCTTGCCGGTAGCGCGTCTTCAGCTCGCCGAGCAGCTCCGTCACCGAGGAGTCGGCGGGAGCGGCCTGGGCCCCCGTGGCGGGTTCCGCCGCGGGGTCGGCGGGCACCGGACTGCGTGCGGTTTTGTTGGGGTCGGCCGCCGCGAGCGGAAGCGGGGTCGCTGCCAGCAGGGCGAGGCTCGCCGTCGCGGCCACGCAGGCCGATCGGAGTGTCCTTCCTGACATGTGCTCACCTCCAGAACCGGGATGGTGGCATGCGAAGTATGACAATTGGGCCACGCCGGGTCGGGAGGGGCGTCGCTCTCACCCGGGTGGGGGAGGCCTCCGGGGCCGTCCCGTCGTCTCCACCGGCCACGCGTCGCCACCGCGGCTCCCGGCCGCAGCGCTGGCGACGCGCCCCGACCGGGGGTCGTGTGTGGATCCGCCGGAGTCTTCGGGACGGCACTCAGGAAGCGGGGGACGTCGGCCCTGGTTTGTTCCAGGGCCACTTCGGGCCGCTGCGGGGCGCGCCTTGCGGGTCGTAGGTGTAAACCCAGCCCTTGGGTAGGCGTAGCCGTTTGGAGAACCCGGCTGGAACGCGGCGGTAGACGTGGCGGACGGGGGCGCCTCCGTCAGGCTCGGGCACCGGCACCACGTACACCTTCGGCGGGTGCCCGGTGGGGCCGAGGAGGACCGAAAGGACCTCCCCGTCCAGGGGGCCGCCGATGAACTGCATGTTCTCGCTTCTCACCCGGACAGTGTCACAGCAGGTGGGTCGCGTCGGACAGGACGGGCCCCAGCCGGCGCGCCAGTGTCCCCACCGGCCCCCGATCGCTCTCCAGTGCCAGCGCCCTACGGGCCGCTTCGGCTGTTTGGGGGTCGGTCGCCGCGGTGGCGGCGAGGAGCGCGAGGAAGTGGTCAACGAGCCAGTCCCGGAGTTCTTCCACTGCGGGCTGCTTGCCTTCGTCCAGCCAGATCAGTGAGGCCGCCTCGACTGCGGCGATCCAGGTGCGGACCATCATCCGCAGGCGCGCGCGGGGTTGCTCCACCTGGAGGTGCATCAGGACCTGACCGGCCGCCCGGCGCCGGACCTCGTCCACGGTCGCGGTGGTCCGGGAGGTCTCCGCCACGCTGCCCCCCTGGAGCAGGGCGCTGAAGCCGGTGCCGTGTCCGTCGACGAAGGCCAGGTAGCGGTCCAGTGCGCGGGAAAGTCGCCTCGTCAGCGGTCCCTGCTGGGGTTCGGCGAAGCACAGCAGTAGTTCGTCGGCCGCCGAGCGCAGGGCGGCTTCGTAGAGCTGCTGCTTCCCGCCGGGGAAGTAGCGGTAGACCAGCGGCCGGGAGACCCCGGCCGCTTCGGCCACGTCGTCCAGGGAGACGTCCTTGGGTGCACGGACCGCGAAGAGCGCGAGGGCCGCGTCGAGCAGCTGGGTGCGGCGTTCCTCCACGCTCATGCGGCGGTACGCGCGGGCGGTGGCCGCCGCTTCGGTGCGGGTCATACCGGCAGCGTATCGGCCGGCGGTCGGGTGTGGGCCGGGCGCTCAGGCCAGCAGGCCCGAGCTCTTCCACAGTCGTCGGCCGACTCCGCGCAGCACCCCGATGTCGTCGAGGAAGTCGGTGAGACGCTTGGCGCCGCTCTGCATCACCTCGCGCCGGTGCCCGCTCGCCCTGACCTGTGCCACGGCCTCGCGCCGGTCCAGGCCGACGTTCTCGTACACCTGGGGGTTGACGAAGGCGACGGAGAAGACCCGGGCGGCTTCACCGCAGCTGATCCGGGTGAGTTCCTGTTCCCAGCGCGGCGCCGTCACCATCTGGCGGCGCAGTTCCTCGCGGGCGTAGCGGACGTGGCGCGCCTCCTCGATCACGTGGATGCGGGTGACTCCGCGGACCAGCGGCTGGACCCGCTCGTCGGGGAAGGTGAGGCGTTGCATCCAGTCGAGGATCTCCTCGCCCAGCAGGGTGCACGCGAAGGAGCCCGGAGTGGTGGAGACGGTCTTCAGTATGCGGGCGAGGTTGTGGTTGAGCTTGGAGACCGGGTAGGCGGGGGCGCCGCCGTGTTCGATCATCCGGGCGAACATCATCGAGTGCCGGCACTCGTCGGCTATCTCGGTGAGTGCGTAGCGCACGTGCTGACTGGTCAACGACTTGTCGTAGATGTGACGGACCAGCAACTGCATCAGGATGATCTCGAACCAGATGCCGAGGGAGGCCAGGGAGGCCGCCTCGTGACGGGCCAGCTGCATCTGCTGCTCTTCGGACATCTTCCGCCAGAGCGGGGTGTCGTAGAGGGAGACCAGCTCCGGCGGCCAATACCATTTCCCGTCCTCGGCGGGGGCTGCCCAGTCGAGCTCCTGATCGGGGTCGAAGGAGTGTTTGGCGGAGGACTCCAACAGCCGCTCGGCGACCTGTTCGCGGTCCTTGAGCAGGCCGAGCGCGTCCCTGAGCATCGCGTCGCGATGGGTCGTCACGGTGGTCATGGCTCTTATAAGACTCCTTGTCAGTAAGGTCGTCAATCCCCTGCGCGTGACTTGTTGACCCGATGTCTACCAACGTGTGAACCTGCCGACAGTCCGCGAACTCTCCACATCCGTAAGGAAATCCACTGCGAGGGGGCGTCAATGTCGACGCACGAGCTCTACACCGGTGATCCGGAAGACAGTCACTGGAGCGTGCCCGCCTCGGGCGCGGCCCGCTTCAGCTGGGAGTACGACGACGGCCGCGAGAGGCTCCTTGCCCTCTACCAGAAGGGCAAGGACAAGCAGTGGGACGGAGCCAAGCGCATCGACTGGGACCTCCAGGTGGACCCCTATGACGCGCTCGGCACGCCGGACGAGGCCATGACCCTCTACGGGACCCGTCACTGGGCCAAGCTCACCGACCGAGACAAGGGCGAACTCCGGCGGCACTACACCTCCTGGCAGTTCAGCCAGTTCCTCCACGGTGAGCAGGGCGCCATGGTGTGCGCGGCGCGCATCGTGGAATCCGTACCGGACCTCGACGCCAAGTTCTATTCGGCCACCCAGACCATGGACGAGGCCCGGCACGCGGAGATCTACTCGCGCTTCCTGCACGAGAAGATCGGCATGCTCTACCCGATCAACGACAACCTCCAGGGGCTGCTCGGCGACACCCTGCGCGACTCCCGCTGGGACATGCCCTACCTGGGAATGCAGGTCCTCATCGAAGGGCTCGCACTGGCCGCCTTCGGGATGATCCGCGATAGCACCAACAAGCCGCTGCCCCAGCAGATCCTCGCCTACGTCATGCAGGACGAGGCCCGGCACGTGGCCTTCGGGCGGATGGCCCTGCGCGACTACTACAAGCAGTTGACCGACGCCGAACTGCGCGAGCGGGAGGAGTTCGTCATCGAGGGCTGCTACCTGATGAGGGACCGGCTGCGCGGGGTGGAGGTACTGGAGAACTTCGGCATCGGTCGCGAGGAGGCCGCCCGGATCTCGGAGGACTCCGAGTTCCTGCACCTCTTCCGCAAGTTGCTCTTCAGCCGGATCGTGCCCTGTGTCAAGGACATCGGACTGTGGGGCGAACGCCTTCAGAAGGCCTACCTGGACATGGGCGTGTTCGACATGGGTGACTCGAACCTGGACCTGCTGATGTCGCAGGACGAGGAGATCGCCGAGCGGCTGGACGCGGAGCGCTTCGCCGCCGAGGAGGGCGAGCGGGTGGCCGAGGTGACCGAGGCCATCGCCCAGGGTGCCGCGGGAACCCCGGGCGACGGGACCTGAGGCGCGGCGAACGTCAGCCGGACAGTGCGGCCTCCAGTACCGCCCGGGCGATCGGTGCCGCGCTGTCGTTGCCGCTGATGTCGGCCCGCACGGCCCGGGAGTCCTCAACGACCACCGCCACCGCCGCCGCCGGCACCGCGGAGTCCTCGGCCTGCGCCCAGGCGATGAACCACGCGTAGGGCGTGCCGGTGTTGCCCACGCCGTGCTGGGCGGTGCCCGTCTTGCCGCCCACCACGGCTCCGGGGATGGCCGCGTTGCGTCCGGTGCCCTCCTCGACCACCTTCACCATCAGTCGTTGCAGACGCAGTGCGGTGGAAGGCTTCATGGCCTGGTGCAGGGTGCGCTGACGGCCGTGCCGCAGGGTATGTCCGAGCGCGTCGGTGGTGCGGTCCACCAGATACGGGTACTTCAGGGTGCCCCCGTTGGCCACCGCGGCGGCGACCATCGCCATCTGGAGCGGGGTCGCCTTGGTGTTGAACTGTCCGATCGAGGAGAGTGCCAGCTGATCGCGGCTCATGTCGGTGTCGAAGTTGCTCCGTGTCACCCAGGAGGGCACCCGCAGTCCGTCGTCGTTGAACCCGAACCGTTCGGCGGCCTCGGTCATGCCCTTGAGTCCGATGGCCACCCCGATGTCCGCCATCACCGTATTGCAGGACCACTCGATGGCCTCCGCCATGGAGGCGTGCCCGCAGCCCTTGGCCGCGTTGGGCAGCCGAGTCCGGGTGCCGGGCAGGAGGTACGGGTCCGGGGTGCGGGTCGGGGCGTCGACATCCGTGACCACGCCGGCGTCCAGGGCCGCCGCGGCGGTCACGATCTTGAAGGTGGAGCCGGGCGGGTAGCTCTCGCGGATCGCCCGGTTCAGCATCGGACGGGTGGGGTCGGCGTTCAGCCGCTCCCAGGCCTCGGTC
The DNA here is from genome assembly GCF_042869595.1 of Streptomyces sp. NPDC006879. NCBI lineage: Bacteria > Bacillati > Actinomycetota > Actinomycetes > Kitasatosporales > Streptomycetaceae > Streptomyces > Streptomyces sp. NPDC006879. Next base: position 26,202 of record NZ_JBIAGC010000009.1, on the reverse strand, counting down.
ACGGTGCGGCCGTTGCCGGAGAGCACCCCCGGATCGTAGGAGGGGCTGCTGACCAACGCCAGGATGCGTCCGGTCGCCGGTTCGATCGCGGCCACCGCCCCGCGCTTGCCGTCCAACCCCGCGTAGGCGGCCTCTTGCATGGCGGCCCGGATGGTGGTCGCGGCGCCGCCGCCTGCTGGTCTGGTCCGTGCGAGCTCGTGCCAGAAGGGGAGGGTGCGCAGGCCGGGGTCCTCGCCGGCCAGTAGCGCGTCCTCGGCGCGTTCCACGAAACTGGTGCCGTACTTCTGCGAGGCGAACCCGGTCACGGGTGCGTAGAGCGGCCCGTTGAGGTACGTGCGCTCGTAGCGCAACTGTTCCTTGGTGTCCCGGGAGCCGGTCACCGGGCGGGCGTCCACCAAGATGGCGCCGCGCGGTTGGGCGTAACGGGCGATGGCCGCCCGGCGGTTGGCCGGATTCGAGGCGAGTTCGTCGGCCCGTGACAACTGGAGCCGTGCGGTGTGGACGAGGAGGGTGGCCAGGAGGACCACGCAGGCCACGGCGGCCCAGCGGATGTAACGGATCACGAGGAGCCGCCTTCTGAGGGGTGCTCGGGCGGCACCTGGGGCTGGGGACGGCGGGCGCAGTCACTGATCCGAACCAGCAGGGCGATGATGACCCAGTTGGTGACCACGGAGGAGCCGCCCTGGGCGAGGAAGGGCATCGCCATCCCGGTGAGCGGGATCAGACCGGTCACGCCACCGGCGATCACGAACACCTGGAGGGCGAGGACGGCCGCGAGTCCGGCGGCCAACAGGCGGCCGAACCGGTCCCGCAGCGCCAGGCCGGCGTGGAAGCCGCGAACGGCCAGCAGTGCGTACAGCACCAGGAGGGCGCTCAGCCCGGCGAGCCCCAGTTCTTCGCCCGCCGTGGCCAGGATGAAGTCGGACTTGGCGGCGAAGCCGATGAGTGTGGAGTCGCCCCGGCCGAGCCCGGAGCCGAGCAACTCGCCGGCGCCGAAGGCGAAGAGGGACTGGGCCAGCTGGCCCGGACCGAGACCGGCTTCGATGGAGGCGAACGGGTTCAGCCATTCCGTCACCCGGCTGTTGACATGGGGCTCAAGGGAGGCGACGGCGTAGAGGCCGGCGCCGGTGAGTGCCAGGCCGATGGCGATCCAGGTGTGCCGGCCGGTCGCCACGTACAGCATGGTGAGGAACAGTCCGAAGAAGAGCAGTGAGGTGCCGAGGTCCCGTTCCAGGACCAGTACGCCGACGCTCAGGAGCCAGATCGTCAGGACCGGCCCCAGGGCACGGCCCGTGGGCAGCTGGAACCGCCAGATGCGCCGACCGGTGTAGGTGAGTGCGTTGTGGTTGGCGGCGAGGTAGGCGGCGAAGAAGACAGCCAGCAGGATCTTCGCGAACTCGCCCGGTTGGAAGGAGAGTCCGGCCAGTCTGATCCAGATGTGGGCCCCGTTGACGGGGGGGAACAGGATCGGGACGGTCATCAGGAGCAGGGCCGTGACCATCGAGACGTAGGCGTAGCGCTGGAGCACGCGGTGGTCGCGCAGCAGCAGCACGGCCGCGATGAACAGGGCGGCCCCGAGCGCCGACCACACGAGTTGGCCGGGCGCGCCGGGGGTCTGCGGGGTTTCCTGGTCGAGACGGTGGATCAGTACCAGGCCGAGGCCGTTGAGGAGGACCGCCACGGGCAGGAGGAGCGGATCGGCGTACGGGGCGAAGAAGCGGACCGCGAGGTGGGCGGCGAGTGCGAGGGCGCCTAAGCCGGCGGTGTAGCGGGCGGTGTCGGCGGGGGCGGAGCCGTGGGTGACCAGGCCGACGTAGAGGTAGCCGAAGACCGGGATGAGGACGGCGGCCGTCAGCAGGAGCAGCTCCACGCCCCGGCGCTTGGGCAGATGCAGCGCGGGTGGTGGGGCGTCGGCCGCCGCCGTCTTCGCCGTCATCGCCGTCACCCCCGCAACGTAGCAAGCGGCTGGGCGCTATCTCACTATATGTCGTAGTGTGCCGAAGAATCGTACGTTTGGATGCTGGGTGGCGTGGACGGCGGCGGGGCCGTGGTGAGGAGCGGGAAATGGGTCCGGTGGAGTACCTGGTCCTGGCCTTCCCGGAGGAGCAGCTGAGGGTCCAGGCGGTGACGGCCGTCCTCGGGTTGCGCAAGACCGGGAACGTGCGGCTGATCGACGCGCTGGTGATGACCAAGACCGCGGCCGGTGAGGTGCTGGCCGCCGAGCTGGACGAGTTCCACGAGCTGCGCGGCCTGGTCGCAGGCCGTGAGGCCGCGCCCCTGCTCGGGCCCGAGGACGTCACGGAGACCGCGGAGCTGCTCTCGCGCGGCAGCTGTGCCCTGCTGCTCCTCCTTGAACACGTATGGGCCGAGGACGCCGCAGTGGCGGTCCGGGCGGCCGGCGGCAGGGTGGCCGCCTCGGTGCGGATCCCCGCCGACCGCCTGGAACAGGTGCGGGTGGCCCGGGGCATCCCCCTCCCGCCGGACCCGCACGCACCCACTCCCGAACCCGAGCCGGAGTTCCCGCTGGAGGGCACGGCCGGCTTCGATGGCGACCGCTCCGAGGAGGACTGAGGCATGTTCATCCGTCCCGTCCGTTCCACCGCCCGCCCGGTCGCCCGCCCGCCCGGCTCGCCGCTGCTGCGGGGCTTGTTGCGCACGGGTGTGTACGTCTGGGGCGGCGGGGGTGAGCATCGCGCCCCGGCGGACCCCAGCGACGCTCCCGCACCCCCGGTGGCGCCGGTGGTGACCGCAACCTCCGAGCCCTGGCCCACCTGGCCGCCCCGGGGTGCTGGATCGCGGCCCGCGGGCCACCTGGAGGCCTGGCCGATCGACCCGGCCGCCCCCGGGCATACCCGGCCGGTGGCCCCGCCGATCTCCGCGTCGGGCTCCGGCGCAGGGCTCGCCGGTGAGCTGGAGCGCCTCGCGGCCCTGTCGCGTGCCGGACTGCTGACCCCGCAGGAGTTCTCCGCCGCCAAGGCGCGTGTCCTGAGGGGGCAGGGGTGAGGTGCCGGCTGTCCGGCCGTCGCTCTGAGGGCTGTCCGCGCCATGGTGCTTGTGTGGATTCGACGGGTTTGTAACAGCGGCCCGCGGAAGTTCCGGTTCGCCGGTGGCCCGAGGCAGCCTGTCTTCGGGGGGTGGGGGCGCCCCCTGGGGTCGGGGGGGAGTCGACCTCTCATCATCAACTGGACAAAGCGGACTTCCCTCCGAATAGGGTGGACCGGTTGGACCACTGCCGGACACCCGTACGCCTTGGAAGGAGGGCCGTGAGTCTTCGCCGCGCCGGTGTCGCCAGCGCCCTCCTGGCGGCCTCTGTCCTCTCCACCGGCTGCGGCGCCGACGCCGGCAGCCTGCACAGCGCCGGACCCACCCCCACCGCCAACGGTCCGGTGGTCCTGTGGCCGGGCCGCCCCGGTGCTTCGGTTCCGCCGGCGGAGCCCGGCGGCGCGCCGCCCGAGTACGTCCAGGGCATCCCGCCGGTGAAGAACAACGACGTCCACACGGTCGATCCGGTCGCCGTAGTCCAGGCCGAGGTCGACGCCGACCCGGACGTCCGTACCGGCCCCGACGGGATGTCCCAGCAGACGGCCCGGGCCGTCGCAGCCTGCAACAGCGACAGGCCGCACTGCCCCGTCCTCCAGGCCTACTACCGGGACCTGACCGGAGACGGCCGCGACGAGCTGATCGTCGGGATCGACCTGGGCGAGGACATGCTCGCCATCCGTGTCTACTGCGCGGACGAAGGAGGCCGTCTCAACCGCATCATGGCCACCAGCGACCAGGTCATCAGCGTGGAGCTGGCCGGCCGTGACGTCATCCTGCGCGTCCCCAGCGGCAACCCCGGATACGAACTCCAATACGCCTGGTCCTGGGACGAACGAGAACACACCATGCTGCCGACCCGTGAGCAGGTCGTGCGAGTTCCGGACGGGCAGGGCGCCGGCGCGCCACCGTCACCAGGGCGGGTGCGCTGATGCGCGGACCACGGCTGCCGGCCTGGACGGCGACCCTCACCTGGAAGTGCGCCTGCTTCATCGTGGTCATGTGCTGCGCGCTGGCGGCCATGCTCGGCGCCCTCGTGCACGTGGAGGTCACCCGGCAGACCGTGCACAGTGCCCGGGAGAAGGCCCTGGACAGACTCGCCGAGGCCACCCGGGCCTACGAGGCAGGCGAGGGCCTGCCGGCCGGAACCGGCATCGATCCCGCTGAGCTCCCCGCCTCGCTGCGGGCGCTGGCCGTCAGCGGCCACCGCGGCACCATGGTCGCCAGACTCGACGGCCGGCCCACCATGTGGGCCGCCGCCCCCGCTGACGGCCGGGCCCTGGCGACCTCCGTGGACTACACCCAAAGCGCCCGCACCATCAGCGGCCTCGACAAGGCGATCATCGGCTCGTCGGTCCTCGCTCTCGGCGTCACCCTGATCATCGGTGCCTTCGGCGTCACCAGGGTGACTCGCCGACTGCACCAGACCGCTTCCGTCGCCCGACGCATCAGCCAGGGGGACCTCGACGCGCGGGTCGGGGACCCCCGCACCCGTGACCTCCGGCGCAGCCTGGACGAGGTCGCCACGGTCGCCGGTGCCCTCGACACCATGGCCTCCACCCTGCAGCGCAAGCTGCTGAGCGAGCAGCGCTTCACCGCCGACGTGGCCCACGAGCTGCGCACTCCGCTCACCGGCCTCCAGGCCGCCGCCGAGCTGCTTCCCGAGGGCCGCCCCGCCGAACTGGTGCGGGACCGGGTGCGGACCATGCGCCAACTCACCGAGGACCTGTTGGAGATCTCCCGCCTGGACGCCGGGGGCGAGCAGATCCAGTCCGACGTGCAGCAGCTGGCCCCGCTGGCGCAGCGTGTGGTGAGGGCCTACGCCAGCGCCACCGAGCTCGCGGTCAGGCGTGACGCCTTCGTCGAGACGGACCGGCGGCGGCTGGAACGCGTCCTGGGCAACCTCCTGGGCAATGCGCACAAACACGGCCGACCACCCGTGGTCCTCACCGTGGACGGGCCGCGGTTGACGGTGCGCGACCACGGCAGCGGCTATCCCGACTACCTGGTGATGGACGGTCCCCAACGGTTCCGCACCGAGCCCCGGTCCGGTGGTACCGGCCACGGCCTGGGTCTGACCATCGCCCGCGGTCAGGCCCAGGTGCTCGGTGCCGAGCTGACCTTCAGCAACGCCCCCGACGGTGGGGCCGTCGCCGTGCTGACACTGCCGGGTGAGTGGCAGCAACCACCTGGGTCCGCGACGCGGCTCGAAAGGGGCACCTGAGGGGCGGGCCGGCGGAGCCCGCACGCCGCCCGGTGTTGCCTTGCGCGGTCCCCGCCGCCCGGCGCTGGAGGGGGCCTTGCCCCGTCGCGCCGTGGCTGCTCCCATGGGCTGAGGGGGTGAGGCCGGATGCGGGGACTTCGGGTGGTGCCGGCGCGCACGAACGGACGTGACCGGTTGTACGTGATCACCACGGACGGGAGGAGCACGGCCTGGTACGACCGTGACACCGGTCGGATCAGCCTGCTGTCCGAAGAGGACGCGGGGGCGGTGCTGGCGGCGCTCGGCCCCTTCCTCTCCGGCTCGTACACCCTGGGCCCTCCCCCAGTGCCGACCGCGGCGGAGGTGGCCAGGTTGAGTCTGCCCCCGGATGACGACCTGGCTCCCAACCGTCCCGGTGAGGCACTCTTGGGTGCTTCGCAGTACGGCGGAGCGCATCGTTCCCGTCGGCGCGGCAAGACCCAGAGCCTTCGGCTCGCCCTGCTCGCGCAGCAGCGCATCGGCGCCGAACTCGACGCACTGGAGGGAGCGGGCTGGCGGGTGCTGCACTGCGTGCCGCTGCCCGGGGCCGTCCACATCGACCATCTGCTCATCGGGCCCGGTGGGGTGTTGACCGTCCGTAGCGTCCACGCCCGCCGCCAACGGGCGGCGGTGGGTGACCTCCTGCTGAGCGTTGGTCGCGCAGAGCCCCGGCCCGAGCCGCGTTGGGCCCGCCGGGAGGCCTTGCGCGCCTCGCACGCGCTGGCCGCGGCGGTGGTGCCGGTACTGGCCCTGTGCGAGGCCTCCCGGGTCGAGGTCGCCCGCACCTTACGGGACGTGCGGGTGGTGCGCGCGGGTGAGACCGGCGCTGCGTTCGGCGCCTTGGGCGCGGTACTCAAACCGGACGATGTCGATGCACTCCACGCCCGGGCACGGGACCGGCGTACCTGGTTACGGGTCTGATGGCTGGAGGTTGCCGCCCGGTCAGTCGGAGCGCAGCCGCAGGACCTCGGGTGGCGGATGTCGGGCGCTGGCCGCCCGGACCTCCGCCCGCCAGGTAGGGGTCACCGCGTGGTAGGGGACCGTGCCCCGGCCCGCCGCCGTGACGGTCGGCGGTTCAGCCTCCGCGGTCCCGGCGGTGGCGAGCGGGGGCAGAACCTGCGTGGCCGTGAGGCGCAGCGGGGCGGCGAGCGGGCGGGAAACCACCGGATCCCCTTCCCCGGGCAGGACGAGTACCAGTGCGTGGGGGCGGCGCGGAGAGCCGGTGTAGCCGATGACGAGGGCATCACGGGTGTCGGTGTGCCGGAGCTTCCACCAGGCCCGTCGCCCGCCCGGGTAGGCCTGGTCCAGCCGCTTGATCACCAGCCCCTCGATGCCCTGGGCCGAGAGGGTTTCGTACCAGGTGAGCGCTTCGGGTGGGTCGGTGGTCATCGGTACGGGTTGGAGGGGTGGGCCCAGCGGCAGTAGCAGGTCCACCAGGAGGGTGCGGCGCTCCTCGTAGGGTCGGCTCCGCAGGTCGGAGCCGGAGAGGCACAGCAGGTCGAAGGCCGCGTAGGAGACCGGCAGTGCGCGGGCCAGGGCGGGCGCCCTGCCGGCGGTGGCCGCGGCCCTGCGCTGTACCAGGGCGAACTCGGTGCGGCCGTCGTGCCAGACCACCACCTCGCCGTCCAGGACGGTGTCGGCGGGCAGGTGCTCGGACGCCGTGACGAGGTCCGGGAAGGCCGGGGTGATCAGTCGTCCGGATCGGGTCTGCAGGATCACGCCCCGTGTGGTGCGGACGATCACGACGCGGTGGCCGTCGAACTTGGGCTCGTAGGCGAGGCCGTGTCCGTGCGGGAGCCGGGTCACCGGCGAAGCCAGGGCGACCGGGACGGGGAGCGGGATGGGGGTGGTCATGGGCGTGGCGGCTTCGGCAGTGCCACACCGCGGTCACGGTCGATCAGGTCCGCCCAGAGGTCGCCGTCCCGCCCGAGGCGCGCAGTCACGTCGGCGGCGAGGAAGAGCAGATCGTCCGGTGATTGGCAGGAAGCCACCTCTCCCCAGCTCACGGGGGCGGAGACCGCGGGCCGGGAGCGGGCGCGCAGGGTGTAGGGAGCCGCGGTGGTCTTGGCTGCCGCGTTCTGGCTGAAGTCGACGAACACCTTGCCCGGACGCAGGGCCTTCGCCATGCGGTGCAGGGCCAGATCGGGGTGTTCCGCTTCGAGTTCCCGGGCGAGCGCCTTCGCGTAGGCGGTGGCCCGGTCGCTGGGTGTGGGCTCGATGGGAGCTGCCAGGTGCAGACCCTTGGAACCGGAGGTCTTGGCGTACACGGCCAGGCCGTCGGCGCGTAGCCGGTCGCGTAGCCAGCCGGCGACGCGACAGCATTCGACGACGGTTGCCGGTGGGCCGGGATCGAGGTCGAGGATCAGCCGATCGGCCAGCCCCGGCCGTTGGCTCCGCCACTGCGGGGTGTGGAACTCCACGACGAGGTTCGCTGCCCACATCAAGGAGGCCGTGTCCGCGATCGTCACCTGCTCGGCCCACTGGTCGGCGGAGCGTGGGACGCGGACGGTGGTGACCCAGGAGGGGGCGCCAGGTGGCGGGCTCTTGGTGAAGAAGGTCTGGCCGGACGGCCCGTCCGGGTAGCGCAGGAAGGAGACGGGCCGGTCGTGAAGGTGCGGGAGCATGCTGCTGGCCACCGTGGCGTAGTAGTGCAGTACCTCGCCCTTGGTGTATCCGGACTCCGGATAGAGGACCTTCTCCAGGTTGCTGAGCGCCAGTCGACGTCCCTCCACCCGTGTGATCGGCGTCATAGGATGAGGATCCCATGAAGGGATGAAAGGGAGAAGACGTGCGATCCATCTGGAACGGGGCGATCTCCTTCGGTTTGGTTAGCATTCCGATCAAACTGGTGAACGCCACCGAGAACCATTCGATCTCCTTCCGACAGATCCACACCGAGGACGGCGGGCGCATCCGCTACCGCAAGGTCTGTGAACTCGACGGTGCGGAGGTGACCACCGCCGAGATCGGCAAGGCGTACGAGGAAGCGGACGGATCGGTCATCCCGATCACCGACGAGGACCTCGCGACCCTGCCGCTGCCCACCGCGAAGACGATCGAGATCGTCGCCTTCGTACCGGCCGCCGAGATCGACCCGCTGCAGATGGACACGGCGTACTACCTGTCCGCCAACGGGGTGCCGGCCGCCAAGCCCTACACCCTGCTGCGCGAGGCCCTCAAACGGAGCCGGAAAGTGGCGATCGCCAAGTTCGCCCTGCGGGGTCGGGAGCGACTGGGGATGCTGCGGGTGGTCGGGGACGTCATCGCCATGCACGGGCTGCTGTGGCCGGACGAGATCCGCAGCGCCCAGGAGGTGGCTCCACAGACGGCCGTGACGGTCCGCGAAGCCGAGCTGGATCTGGCTGATGCCCTCATGGACACCCTGGGCTCGGTGGACCTCGACGACCTGCACGACGACTACCGCACTGCGGTCGAGGAGATGATCGCGGCCAAGGCGTCAGGTCAGGAGCCGCAGGCACCGGCCTCGGAGCCGTCGGGCCAGGTCATCGACCTCATGGCGGCCTTGGAGAACAGCGTCCGGGCGGCGCAGCGCTCGCGCGGCGAGTCACCCCGGGACACGGAGCAGGGTGCCGAGCAGGAGCGGTCGGCGGCGAAGGTGACCCAGTTGCGGTCCCGGTCGGGTGCCACGGAGCCCAAGGCGGTGGGCGGCAAGAAATCGACTTCCACGCGGACGCCGGCCAAGAACACCGCCGCGGCGCGCAAGTCGGCGGGACGCTCGCCGGCCGGCGGGGCAGGCGCCAAATCCAACACCACGAAATCAGCCGCGAAATCGACCGAGCGGAGCGGGAAAGCGACGCCGAAAACAACACGGAAGGCGGCGGCGAAATCCGCGGACAAGTCAACCACCGGGGCGCGTGGTGGAACGGCGAAAAAGGCGGCGGCGAAGAAGGCGGTGGGTGGGCGCAAACGCACCTCGGCCTAAGGGATTTGCTGGCTGTCCCGTGGCATGGGCACCGGCCGGCCGTATCTGGTGGGTGCAGGGCGCGCCGCGTCCGGGGCGTAGCGGACGAGGCGAACTCCCGGCCGTCGCGGCCCCGGTGTGGATGGGGGCTGCCGCTCGGCGTGGAGCCGGGCGACGCGTTCCGCGGTAACCCTGTGGGGCTCTTACGGGGTGCTCAGGCCGAGCAACATGATGTCGAGGTAACGGTCCCAGTCTCCGGCCCGGCGTTGGATGACGGCGGTGAGCCCGCTGGTCAGGCAGAGGACGTCGGTGCCGGTGACCTCCGGCCGGATGTCGCCGCTGGCGCGAGCCCGATCGGTGAGTTCGACGATCTCCGCTTCGAGATCGGCCCGCAGATCGCTTCGGGGGCCGGCGGAACCGAGGGTCCCCTCGACGACCACACTGGCGAAGCCCCGGTCCCGGACCTCCACTTCGGCGATTCGGGTCAGCAACATCCTTAGGGCGCGCACGGGTTCGGGGACCTCTGCGCATACCGTGCGGTAGTACGTGAGGATCTCGCCGTAGCGTTGCTGGGAGGCCGCCTCCACCATGGCTTCCTTGGTGGGGAAGTGACGGTAGAGCGTGCCGATGCCGACCTCGGCGAGGCGTGCGACCTCGTCCATGGACACATGGGCGCCGCGTTCCGCGAAGAGTTCTCGGGCGGCGTTCAGTACGCGGGCCCGGTTGCGCTCGGCGTCGGCTCGGAGCCGCCGGGGGGCGCCCTCATTTACCGGCGTGGACGTAGGCATGCGGAACCTCCTTCCGTTTCACTTTACTATGCCCGTTCGTTACTCCCCGATCCAGCCTCGATACGGCGGCGGATGTTTCGTCAACTGCTTTGCGTCACACGCCAGTCGGGTCATCGCGCAGTGGCTTCGCGGCGCCTCAATCACGGTTGACACGGGCACCCTTCGTCCCCTGTACTTACCCTACCGGAAGCGGAGTCCCGTTCCGCTTTGTCGTGAGGAGTGCGATATGGCTGCCCCAGGCACAACCGCTAGCAGCTCAGGATCGTTAAGTTCAGATACCCGTGCGCCGGCCGGCTCCGGGGCGATCCTGGCCTTCGTCTGCATCGCCCAGTTCATGGTCTTCACCGATGTGTCGATCGTGAACCTGGCACTGCCCTCCATCAAGGAGGGCCTCGGCATGACCGACATCAAGTTGGAGTACGTCGTCACGGCCTACGCGACCGCGCTCGGTGGCTTCCTGCTGCTCGGCGGACGGCTCGCCGACGCCTTCGGCCGCCGCAGGTTGCTCCAGACCGGTCTGACCCTCTTCGCCCTGGCCTCGCTCGGCTCGGGCCTCGCGGAGAACGGCAACATGCTCATCGCCTTCCGCGCCCTCCAGGGCATGGGATCCGCGATGATCGCACCCGCCGCCCTCTCCATCCTGACCAACACCTTCCCCGAGGGGCCCGAGCGCAACAAGGCCCTCGGTGTCTGGGGATCACTGACCGGCATCGCCTCCATCGTCGGCGTCATCGCCGGTGGTGTCCTCGCCGATGGGCCCGGTTGGGAATGGATCTTCTTCATCAACATCCCGATCGGCCTCGGCGCCGCCCTGCTCGCTCCGCGCATCGTGCCGGAGAGCCGTGGCGACCGCAGCGGTTCCTTCGACACCGCGGGAGCCTTCACCCTCACCAGCGCACTGCTCCTGCTGATCTTCACCCTGGGTGAGGCCACCCACGTGGGTTGGGGGAGCGCCCGCACCGTCATCAGCCTGATCGCGGTCGCCGCGCTGCTGGCCACCTTCCTGACCATCGAGTCCAAGACCCGCTCCCCGATGATGCCGCTGCGGATCTTCCGCAACAAGACGCTCAGCACCGCCAACCTGGCCGCCGTCCTGGTCTTCGGCATGATGGGAGCGCTGTTCTTCTTCGCGAGCCTGTTCATGCAGCAGGTCTTCGGGTACTCCCCGATGAAGGCCGGCTTCGCCTACGTGCCGCTCGCCGTGTTCGTCGCGGTGGGCGCCACCGTCGCCTCGATCATGATCACCAAGATGGCGCCCAAGCCCGTGCTGATGGCGGGTCTGGCCACCATGGTCGTCGGACTGCTGCTGCTGTGGCGCGCCCCGGTGGGCGGCAGCTACGCCGTCGACCTGCTGCCCGCCTTCCTCATCGTCGGACTCGGCTCCGGCATGGTCTTCGTGACCCTGCAGATCGCCGCGTTCGCCGGGGTCTCCGAGGACGAGGCCGGCGTCGGCGCGGGTCTGATCAACACCAGCCAGGAGGCCGGTGGTGCTCTCGGTATCGCGGTCGTCGCCACCATCGCCTACAGCGGACTGGCGGCCAAGCTCTTCGCGGCCAAGGGAGACGTGGCGACGGTGCGTGACACCTACGCCGACGCCATGCACAACGCCTTCCTCGCCGCGGCCCTGTTCGGAGTGGCCGCGCTGGTCCTGGCCATCATCCTGATGCCGAGCAAGAAGGCCGAGCCCTCCGCCCCGGCACCCGTCCACTGAGATCGCTACGGTCCGGCGGCCTTCCGGTCGCCGGGAGGTGCGAGAGACGGAGGTCGCCATGTCGAAGTCCAAGCAACGAACCAAGGCACCGGTGGTGTCGTCCACGGCCGAGGCATTCCTCGCCGAACCCCATGTGGGAACGCTGACCACGCTCCGGCCGGACGGCTCCCCGCACGTGGTGGCCGTGCGCTTCACCTGGGACGGGGACGCGGGGGTGGTCCGGGTCATGACGGTCGCCTCCTCGCGCAAGGCCCGCAACCTGCTCGCGACCCCCGGCAGTCGCGCCGCGATCTGCCAGGTGGCGGGCTTCAGCTGGGTGACCCTCGAAGGTGCCGGCCGGGTGTCCGAGGAACCCGAAAGGGTGGCCGAGGGGGTGCGCCGCTACGCCCAGAGGTACTGGTCGGCGCCCCCCAATCCGCCCGGACGGGTCGTCATCGAGATCGCCGTGGACAAGGTGATGGTGCTCAACACCTGACCGCACCGGACGCGATGCGTCCGGTGCGCCGCACGGAACGGCGGCGCCGGGGGGGACCCCGGCGCCGCCGCTCCCTTTGCCCTCGCTCAAGACGCCGGCGGCGGGCTGCCCGTGGCCCAGGACATCCGGAAGCTCAGGGCGCTCAACCGCCAGCCCTCCGCGGTGCGCCGAGCCGCGCCCGTGACGAAGGTGCCCGCGGCGAAGACCGGACCGCCGGGCAGACCCCGGTTGGCGGGCAGGTGTACGTGAGTGGAGATCAGATTGGCCCGCAGGGTCGCCCGGTCCCCTTCGCCGTCCTCCCCGTCGAGGACCACCAGGGCGGGGGAGTTGAGGTGCTGGGTGCTCTCGAAGGCGGCCATGGAGCGGCCGTGCCACTCGGCGATCCCGGCCAGGCCCTGGTGCCGGGCGTTGGGGAACTCGATCACCACGTCCTCGGTGAACAGGCTCCGGGCCCACTCCTCGTCGAGCTTGTCGTCGTCGAGATTGATCAGGTATCGGTCGAGGAGTTCCGCGACTTCGGCGGATGACTGGTTTTTGGTCATGAGCAGAGGATGTCCGGGGCCAACGCTGTCCCCAACCCCGCCTGTCAGAGTCATGACGTAATTGTCAAAGGCCTGTACTGACGGCTATTTACGCTCCGCGGAGCCCCTCGCGATACTGGGAAAACACCAGGCGGAAGAGGGCAGATGGATAACTTTGATGCGGACGTCATTATCGTTGGTGCCGGCCCTACGGGACTCATGCTCGCAGGTGAACTCGGTCTGAACGGCATATCCGTGATCGTTCTAGAACGACTCGTGGAGCCGATGCGGCAGTCACGTGCGCTGGGATTCTCGGCCCGCACCATAGAGGAATTCGCCCAGCGCGGCCTCCTCGCCCGCCTGGGCGATGTGGACGTCATACCGGTCGGACACTTCGGCGGCGTACCCCTCGACTACCGGGTGCTGGCCGGCGGTTCCTACGGGGCGCGCGGCGTCCCCCAGTCCCGCACCGAGGCCATGCTCGCCGGCTGGGCCGCTGAGCAGGGCGTCGAAGTGCGCCGCGGGATCGAGCTCGTCGGCTCGGTCAGCGATCACGATGGCGTGACCCTGACCCTGCGCGCTGCCGCCGACAACACCACCTCCACGCTGCGCGGACGCTACCTCGTGGGGTGTGACGGCAGCCGCAGCACCGTCCGGCAACTCGCCGGCATCGACTTCCCCGGTACTGATGCGGCCATCGAACTGCGCTTCGCCGATGTTGCGGGGGTGCCGCTGCGCCCTCGGTTCAGCGGCGAGCGCGTTCCCGAGGGCATGATCATGGTCCTGCCGATCGGCCCCGAGCGCAGCCGGGTGATCTACTTCGACCGCACCGAGCCGTTGCGCCGCAGTTCCGAACCGATCACCTTCACCGAAGTGGCCGACACCTTCCAGCGTTTGACCGGCGAGGACATCCACGGCGCCACCCCGCTGTGGGTGAGCTCCGCCACCGACGTGAGCCGGCAGGCCGCCGAGTACCGCAAGGGCCGGGTCTTCCTGGCCGGCGACGCCGCCCACATCCACCTGCCCATCGGAGCCCAGGGGATGAGCGCAGGCGTGCAGGACGCGGTCAACCTGGGCTGGAAACTGGCCCTGGAGATCAAGGGCCAGGCCTCCGCCGGCCTGTTGGACACCTACCACAGCGAACGCCACCCGGTGGGCGCACGGATCCTCGCCAACACCTTGGCCCAACGCATCCTCTACCTCGGTGGCGAAGAGATCCGCCCGATGCTGGAGGTCTTCGAGGAACTCACCACCCACGAGAGCGTGCAGCGCCATCTCGTGGGCATGGTGACCGGCCTCGACATCCGCCACGACGTCGGTGCGGGAGACCACCCGCTGCTCGGTCGCCGGATCGAGGACCGCGAAGTCATCGTCGGGGGAGAGAAGAGCACCACCTTCGCACTGCTGCACCCCGGCCGCGGAGTGCTGCTGGACCTCAGCGGCGATCCGACCCTGCGGGAAGGCGCCGCGGGCTGGAGCGACCGGGTCGACCTCGTCACCGCGGACCGCCATGACCTCGGCTCCGACACCGCCGCCGTGCTGGTGCGCCCCGACGGGTACGTCGCCTGGACCTCAGCCGGCGGCGACCAGGGCCTCGCACAGGCGCTCACCAGGTGGTTCGGCCGGTCCAACTGAGCTTTCACCCACCCAAGCCCCCCGACCTCAAAGGAAGCGAAGAGAGAATGCCCAAGATCTCGACCGAAGACGCGCACCTGACCGTCCTCAACCTGTTCACCACGGACAAGCCCGAGAACCAGGACAAGCTCATCGCGGAGATGCGCAAGATCGTCGACGCGGCTGCCTACGAGGGCTGGATGTCCTCCACCGTCCACGCCGGTCAGGAGTTCCACGGCACCGCGAACTTCATCCAGTGGCGGAGCGGGGAGGACCTGGAGGCGCGCTACGCGGGGGAGGAGTTCAACCACCGCACCATGCCCGTCTTCTCCGAGATCACCACCTCGATCCGACTCCTGCAGAACGAGATCGCGCACACCCAGCGCCACCCCAAGCTCGGTGGCGTCACCGAGATCGGGCCGCACCGCGACGACTACACGGTCATCGAGGTCTTCAAGGTCGCGGAGGACAACCAAAAGGCCCTGGTGGAGGCGCTGGGCACGGGCCAGGACTGGCTGCTCGACGTGCCCGGCTACCGCTCCCACAGCACCTTGCGCGGGCTGCGGGCCCGCGGCCTGGAGGGTTCCTTCGCCGTCACCTACGCGCAGTGGGACAGCAAGGAGGCCTACGACGCCTTCCGCAACGCACCGGAGGGCGAGAAGTCGCAGGCCCGCAAGAGTTCGGAGGCGGACATCCAGGCGCTGGCCACCTCCAGCGACTGGAACGGCTACAAGGTCGTCCACACCCGCGCTGCCGGCGGTCAGTGAGGATCGCCCACGTCGTCAACCATGCGCCCGGCTCCTCCATCAGGGGCCGGGCGTCGGTGTTTTGACCGGCGGCCCGTGGTGGTCCCCGGGCCAGGTCGGGCTCCGGGGCGAGGCCATCCGGCCCGCAGCGCCATCGGTAACTGACCGGTTCTTTACACGCGTTCCTCTTGCGCCCGGAATTACTTGGCAATTGTCTGCCGATTCCCTGACCTACCTGCGAGAGCTCCGCGCAATCCGCACGAACGTGCAAGAAGGCCTGAACCATCCTCTCTTGAAGGAGATACGCGCGCGCAAGACCCTAGTAGGCAACAAGAGGCAATGACGCCGGGATCGCCGCATCGTCCGCCACTGCTGAGGAGCGAAGCCGTATGCACAGCACCCTGATCGTCGCCCGGATGGAACCAGGTTCGAGCGTCGATGTCGCCAAGCTGTTCGCCGAATTCGATGCCACGGAGATGCCCCACCTGATGGGCACCCGGCGTCGCCAGCTCTTCTCCTATCGGGGCCTGTACTTCCACTTGCAGGACTTCGATGCGGACAATGGTGGAGAGTTGATCGAGCGCGCGAAGACCGATCCCCGTTTCATCGGGATCAGCAATGACCTCAAGCCGTTCATCGAGGCCTACGACCCGGCCACCTGGCGTTCGCCCGCCGATGCCATGGCGGCCCGGTTCTACAGCTGGGAGGCCTCGGCGTGACCTCGCGACGCGTTGTCATCACCGGTCTGGAAGTACTGGCCCCCGGCGGCGTGGGCACCAAGAACTTCTGGAGTCTGCTCAGCGAAGGACGGACCGCCACCCGTGGCATCACGTTCTTCGATCCGGCGCCCTTCCGCTCCCGGGTCGCCGCGGAAATCGACTTCTGCCCGTACGCCAACGGACTGACCCCGCAGGAGGTCCGGCGGATGGACCGGGCGGCGCAGTTCGCGGTGGTCGCCGCGCGCGGCGCGGTCGCCGACAGCGGCATCAACCTCGACGAGTTCGACCCGTACCGCATCGGCGTCACCGTCGGCAGCGCGGTCGGCGCGACCATGGGCCTGGACGAGGAGTACCGGGTGGTCAGCGACGGCGGCAAACTCGACCTGGTCGACCACCGCTACGCGGCCCCGCACCTCTACAACCACCTGGTGCCGAGCTCCTTCGCCGCGGAGGTCGCCTGGTCGGTCGGCGCCGAAGGCCCTTCCACGGTCGTCTCCACCGGTTGCACCTCCGGCATCGACTCCATCGGCTACGCGATCGAGCTGATCCGTGAGGGTTCCACGGACCTGATGGTGGCCGGTTCCTCCGACGCCCCCATCTCCCCCATCACCATGGCCTGCTTCGACGCCATCAAGGCCACCACGCCCCGATACGACGAACCGGCGAGCGCCTCCCGTCCCTTCGACGGCACCCGCAACGGTTTCGTCCTCGGCGAGGGCGCCGCCTTCTTCGTCCTGGAAGAGTTGGACAGCGCGCGCGCCCGTGACGCGCACATCTACGCGGAGATCGCCGGGTACGCCACCCGCAGCAACGCGTACCACATGACCGGACTGCGCCCGGACGGGGCGGAGATGGCCGAGGCGATCAGGCTCGCCCTCAACGAGGCCCGGATGAACGTCGAGCAGATCGACTACATCAACGCCCACGGTTCCGGGACCAAGCAGAACGACCGGCACGAGACCGCCGCGTTCAAGAAGAGCCTCGGCCGGCACGCGTACCGCACGCCGGTCAGTTCCATCAAGTCGATGGTCGGCCACTCGCTGGGGGCCATCGGGTCCATCGAGATCGCCGCCTCCGCCCTGGCCATGGAGTACAACGTGGTGCCGCCGACGGCCAACCTGCACACCCCCGACCCGGAGTGCGACCTCGACTACGTGCCGCTGACCGCGCGCGACCAGTTGACCGACGCGGTCCTGACGGTGGGCAGCGGCTTCGGTGGATTCCAGAGCGCCATGGTGCTGGCGCGCCCCGAGAGGAGCCTGGCATGAGCGCGTCGGCAGCGCCGGTGGTGGCCACCGGACTGGGTATCGCGGCCCCCAACGGCCTCGGCGCACAGGACTGGTGGACGGCCACCTGCAAGGGGCAGAGCGGCATCGACCGGATCACCCGCTTCGACCCCTCCGGCTACCCCAGCAAACTCGCCGGCGAGATACCCGGGTTCGTCGCCGAGGAACACCTGCCCAGCCGTCTCATCCCGCAGACCGACCGGATGACGCGGATCGCCCTCGCCGCCACCGACTGGGCACTCTCCGACGCCGGCATCCGCCCCGACGACCTTCCCGAGTTCGACATGGGTGTGGTCACCGCGAGCGCCTCCGGCGGGTTCGAGTTCGGGCAGGGCGAGCTTCAGAAGCTGTGGAGCCAGGGCAGCCAGCACGTGTCGGCCTACCAGTCCTTCGCGTGGTTCTACGCCGTCAACAGCGGTCAGATCTCCATCCGCAACGGGATGAAGGGCCCCAGCGGGGTCGTTGTCTCCGATCAGGCGGGTGGCCTCGACGCCGTCGCCCAGGGCCGCCGGCTGATCCGCAAGGGCACCAACCTGATCGTCTCCGGCGCCGTGGACGCCTCCATCTGCCCCTGGGGCTGGGTGGCCCAACTCGCCAGTGACCGGCTCTCCACCAGCGAGGACCCGACACGCGCCTACCTGCCCTTCGACCCGTCAGCGGACGGCTTCGTCCCGGGCGAAGGAGGGGCGATCATCATCCTGGAGTCCGCCGACGCGGCCCGCGAACGGGGAGCGAAGATCTACGGGGAGATCGCCGGATACGGTTCCACGATCGACCCGCGCAGGGGATCCGGTCGCCCGCCAGGTCTGCGCAAGGCCATCGAGCTCGCCCTTGCCGACGCGGATGTCCGGCCCGAGGAGATCGACGTGGTCTTCGCCGACGCAGCCGGCATCCCGGAGTTGGACCGGACCGAGGCCGAAGCGCTCGGCGCTGTCTTCGGCCCGCGCGCGGTCCCGGTCACCGCCCCCAAGACGATGACCGGGCGGCTGTACTCGGGCGCGGCCCCGCTCGATCTCGCCGCCGCCTTCCACGCGATCGCCGAGGGCGTCATCCCGCCCACGGTGAACGTCGAACCCTCCTTCGAGTACGACCTCGACCTCGTCCTGGCCGAGCCCCGCACCGCCGACGTGCACACCGCGCTGGTCGTCGCCCGCGGCCACGGCGGATTCAACTCCGCCGTCGTGGTGCGGGCCGCGGCATAACCGGACCGCCCCGCGTGGCCGGGCCACCGGGAGTGCGCACCACCCGACCGTACCTATGCGGCCTGCCGCCCCGGCACGCCCATCCGACGAAGGGATTCCCCATGTCCACCCAGGCTTTCGGTATTGACGATCTCAAGCGCATCCTCCTGGAGGCGGCCGGCGCCGACGAGGGCGTCGACCTCGACGGCGACATTCTGGACACCGAGTTCCTGGCGCTCGGCTACGAGTCCCTGGCGCTGCTGGAGACCGGTGGCCGCATCGAGCGCGAGTACGGCATCACCCTCGACGACGACGCCCTGACGGACGCGGCCACACCACGCGCCCTCCTCGACGTGGTCAACGCCCAGCTGACCGCGTCCGCGAGCGTCTGAGAAGGAGCCCGGAGATGACCACACAGGTGCAGAACACCAAGGTCGCCCTGGTCTCGGGCGGCACCAGCGGCATCGGCCTGGCCTCCGCCCGGCTGCTGGCCTCCACCGGCCACCGCGTCTTCATCGGGGCGCGCAGCGCCGAAAACGTCTCCGCGACCGTCAAGGAGCTGCAGGGTGAGGGGCTCGACGTGGACGGTGCCGTCCTCGACGTGCGCGACCCCTCCTCGATCACCACCTTCGTGCAGGCGGCGGTCGACCGCTTCGGGACCGTGGACGTCCTGGTCAACAACGCGGGCCGGTCCGGCGGCGGGGTGACCGCGGACATCGAGGACGAGCTGTGGTGCGACGTCATCGACACCAACCTCAACAGCGTCTTCCGGCTCACCAAGGAAGTGCTCAACACCGGCGGAATGCGCCACAAGGACCGCGGGCGGATCATCAACATCGCCTCCACCGCCGGCAAGCAGGGCGTCGTCCTGGGTGCGCCCTACTCCGCCTCCAAGCACGGCGTGGTGGGCTTCACCAAGGCCCTCGGCAACGAGCTGGCACCCACCGGCATCACGGTCAACGCGGTCTGCCCCGGATACGTCGAGACACCGATGGCCCAGCGGGTCCGCCAGGGGTACGCCGCCGCCTACGACACCTCCGAGGACGCGATCCTGGAGAAGTTCCAGTCCAAGATCCCGCTCGGCCGCTACTCCACCCCCGAGGAGGTCGCCGGGCTGGTCGGCTACCTGGCTTCGGACACCGCCGCCTCCATCACCGCGCAGGCACTCAACGTCTGCGGCGGCCTCGGCAACTTCTGATCCGGAAGGAACCCCTCCATGACCACCCGTGAGGTCGAGCACGAGATCACCGTGGCCGCGCCCGCCGAAGCCGTCTACCGGCTGTTGGCCGAGGTGACCAACTGGCCACGGATCTTCCCGCCCACGATCTTCGTGGACCGGGTCGGCACCCGCGCCAACCACGAACGGATCCGGATCTGGGCCACCGCCAACGGTGAGCCCAAGAACTGGACTTCGCACCGCGAGCTGGACCCCGAGGGGCTGCGGATCGTCTTCCGCCAGGAAGTCACCACCCCGCCGGTCGCCGCCATGGGCGGGACCTGGATCATCGAGCCGCTCAGCGCCTCGAAGTCGCGGGTCCGCCTGCTGCACGACTACCGGGCCGTCGACGACGACCCGCAGGGGCTGGCCTGGATCGACGAGGCGGTCGACCGCAACAGCCGCTCCGAGCTCGCCGCCCTCAAGGAGAACGTGGAAGCCGCCCACGCCGCCGAGGAGGTCACCTTCTCCTTCACCGACACCATCATGATCAACGGGTCCGCCAAGGACGTGTTCGACTTCATCAACGAGGCCGACCGCTGGTCCGAGCGACTGCCGCACGTGGCCACCGTCCGTCTCGAAGAGGACGCCCCTGGCCTCCAGACGCTGGAGATGGACACCCGTGCCAAGGACGGCTCGGTACACACCACCAAGTCGTACCGGGTCACCTTCCCGCACCACAAGATCGCCTACAAGCAGGTCACCCTGCCGGCACTGATGGTCCTGCACACCGGCTACTGGACCTTCGAGGAGACCCCCGAGGGAACCGCGGCCTCCTCCCAGCACACGGTCACCCTCAACACGGCCAACATCGCGCGGATCCTCGGTCCGGACGCCACCGTCGCCGACGCCCGCACCTACGTACACACCGCCCTGAGCACCAACAGCCGGGCCACCTTGTCCCACGCCAAGACCTACGCCGAGCACAAGAGCGGCGGCTGACCCATGGCCGCGGACCGGCTGGACACCCAGGTCATCGTCGTCGGTGCCGGGCCCGTGGGGCTCCTCCTCGCCGGGGAGCTGCGGCTGGGCGGCGCCGAAGTGGTCGTACTCGAACAGCGGGCCGCGCCCACGACCGAGTCGCGGGCCTCCACCCTGCACGCCCGCACCATGGAGGTCTTCGACAGCCGGGGACTCCTCGACGCCCTCGGCACCCCGCCGCAGGAGCCCCGGGGGCACTTCGGTGGCCTTCCGCTCGACCTCACCCTGCCCAGCCGGTACCCGGGACAGTGGAAGGTGCCGCAGTTCCGCACTGAGGAACTGCTGCAAGAGTGGGCGCTCTCCCTCGGCGCGGACCTCCGACGCGGACACGAACTGCTCGCTCTGGACGGCGCGACCGGCGCCCACGGCCACGTCGAGGCCCATGTCCAGGGCCCCGGGGGCGCAGCCCTGACCGTCCGGGGCCGCTACCTGGTGGCCTGCGACGGAGAAGAGAGCACCGTGCGCCGACTCACCGGTGCCGTCTTCCCCGGCCAGAGCGCTGAACGCGAACTGCTGCGGGCCGACGTCGACGGCATCGACATCCCCAACCGGCGCTTCGAACGGTTGGAGCACGGACTGGCCATAGCTCACCGGCGCGCCGAGGACGGCGTGACCCGGGTCATGGTCCACGAATTCGGGACCACCGCCCAACCGAGGGTCGGGCAGCCGGAGTTCCCCGAGATCTGCGGAATCTGGAAGCGAGTCACCGGCGAGGACATCAGCGGGGGCACCCCGCTGTGGGTCAACTCCTTCGGGGACGCCAACCGCCAGCTCTTCCAGTACCGCAGCGGCCGGATCCTGTTCGCCGGCGACGCCGCCCACCAGCAGATGCCGGTCGGCGGGCAGGCTCTCAACCTCGGTCTCCAGGACGCCTTCAACCTCGGCTGGAAGCTCGCCCTGGTCAGCACCGGCAGGGCCCCGGAGGACCTGCTCGACACGTACCACCAGGAACGGCACGCCATCGGCAAACAGGTGCTCGGCAACATCAAGGCCCAGGCCCTGCTCCTCCTCGGCGGCCCCGAGGTCGAACCGCTGAGGGCCGTCCTATCCGCCCTGATCGGGCACGAAGCGGTACGCCAGCACCTCGCCGGCATGATCAGCGGCCTCGACGTCCGCTATCCACCGGACTCCGACCCGGCCCCCGCCCCGGTCGGCGCCCGTCTGCCGCACGTCGAACTGACCACCGCCGCCGGCCCGACCACCACCACCTCCCTGCTCCGCGGTGGGCGCGGCCTCCTGCTCCAACTGCACGGTTCCGCAACGGCGGGGGAGATCGTGGCCGGCTGGGCGGACCGGGTCGTCGCCGTGGTGGCGAGGCCCGAGCCGGGGCGCGGACTTGAGTCAGGCTCCGTCCTCGTTCGACCGGACGGCCATATCGCTTGGGCGAGGTCCGGGTCCATCGGGTTGCGGGAGGCCCTGGAGCGCTGGTTCGGCCCGTCGGACTGACGGTCCCACCGGCGGCGCACCATCTCCTCCCACTGCCCCGCACGCACGCCCGCAAGTAATCCGAGGAAGGGAAGACCATGTCCGTCAACTCGCCCGGTACCGGCAGGACCCCCGGTACCGACGCCACCGTCACGAACGCCGACGTCATCGTCGTCGGCGCCGGACCGACCGGGCTGATGCTCGCCGGAGAGCTCAGCCTCGGCGGAGCCCGCGTCGTCGTCCTGGAGCGGCTGGCTCGCCCCACCATGCAGTCCCGAGGCCTGGGATTCACCGCGCGGACCATGGAGGAGTTCGACCAGCGCGGGCTGCTGCCCCGCTGGGGCGGCCTGGAGACGATGGCCATGGGCCACTTCGGCGGGGTGCAGTTCGACTACACCGTGCTGCCCGGGGCCCACTTCGGCGCCCGTGGGGTACTCCAGTGGCGGACCGAGGAAGTGCTGGAGGAGTGGGCCACCGAACTCGGCGCCCGGGTGCTGCGCGGCTGGGATGTCACCGCCCTCGACGACGCGCCAGCCGGCGACCGGGTGGAGGTCACCGTGGCCACCCCGGAGGGCGAACGCCGTTTGGACGCCTCGTACGTGGTGGGGTGTGACGGCTCGCGCAGCTTCGTGCGCAAGGCGGCGGGGTTCGACTTCCCCGGCACCGCTGCCAGCCGCAAGATGTACGTCGCCGACGTCACCGGGTGTGGTCTGCGGCCCCGGTACCTCGGTGAGCGTCTTCCCCGCGGCATGGTGATGGTCGGGACGCTCGGCGACGGCGTGGACCGGATCATCGTCTGCCCGCACGGCACCCCGGTCAGCGACCGGGACCAGGAAGTCAGCTTCGCGGAAGTGGCCGAAGCGTGGGAGTCCATCACCGGCGAGGACATCCGGCACGGCAGCGCGGTGTGGGCGAGTTCCTTCACCGACGCCGCCCGGCAGGCCTCCGAGTACCGCCGCGGTCGGGTGCTGCTCGCCGGCGACGCCGCGCACATCCACCTTCCCGCCGGCGGCCAGGGACTGAGCACCGGCGTGCAGGACGCCGTGAACCTCGGATGGAAACTGGCGGCCGTGGTCCGCGGTGGCGCCCCCGACGGCCTCCTCGACTCGTACCACGCCGAACGCCACCCGGTGGGCCGCCGATTGCTGATGAACACCCGCGCCCAAGGCATGGTCTTCCTGGGCGGCGAGGCGTCCGACCCGCTGCGTGAACTGTTCACCGAGCTGATCGAGTACGAGGACGTCAAGCGCCACCTCGCCGGCGTCGTCAGTCATTTGGACATCCGCTACGACCTGGGCGTAGAGCACCCGCTGGTGGGCCGCCGGATCGCGGACCGCCGACTGGTCGGGGCCGGCGGAGAGACAAGCACCACCGAACTGCTGCACGCCGGACGGGGGGTGCTCCTCGACCTCGGCGATGACGCGGCGGTACGGGGGGCCGCCGCCGGTCGACTGGACCGGGTGACGCTCGCGACCGTCACTCCCAAACCGGCCGACGGGGTCGACGAACTGGCCGGCGTCAGCGCCGTCCTGGTACGGCCCGACGGTTACGTGGCCTGGGCCGCGGACGGCACGGCGGGCCTCGACGAGGCCCTCGACCGGTGGTTCGGCGCACCCGCGGCGGCCACCGGCACGTGATGGAGCAAAGCCGCGCCGGCCCGTCCGGGGCCGGCGCGGTACGGAGGGAGCAGGGATGGACACGACGCTGACCAGAGCGCGCACCTCGACGGCGGGCGATCCGGGCACGGCCGATCGAACGGTGCGGCCCGCGCCGCCCGCCCCGGTCTCCCGCGGGGTGCGCAGGATCACGCTCGACGCGGCCGGGGTCACCCTGTCCGCCCTGCTGAGCGAACCAGAACACGTCCCGCCACGGGCCACCGTGGTCGCTGTCCACGGTGGTGGGATGAGCGCCGGCTACTTCGACGGCCAAGCGCGTCCCGAGCAGTCCCTGCTCACCTTGGGCGCCGAGCTGGGCTACACGGTGCTCGCCGTCGACCGCCCCGGCTACGGGCTGTCCGCCGGGCAACTCCCCGACGGGATGACGCTCGCCGAGCAGACCGTGGCGGTACGGGCTGCCCTGGCCGACTTCGCCTCCGGCCACGACATCGGTGCCGGCTTCCTCCTGCTCGCCCACTCCTTCGGCGGCAAACTCGCGCTGTGCGTGGGCGCCCACCTGTCGGGTCCGGACGAGCGGCTGCTCGGCCTGGACATCTCCGGCTGTGGCCACCGGTACGCGATATCGCCGGCGCTCGTCCCGCAAAAGCGCCGCAACACCTCCCGGCACTGGGGCCCTTTGCGGCTGTACCCGCCGGACACCTTCCGCAGCAGCGGCCCGCTGGTGGCTCCCATGCCGACCAGGGAAGCCGAAGAACTGGACCGTTGGCCGCTGCTGTTCCAGACCGTGGCACCGAGAGTGCGGGTTCCGGTCCGGTTGACCTTCGCCGAATACGAGCGGTGGTGGAACCAGGGCGACGAGGACCTCGCGGACCTGTCCGCGAGGCTCACGGCGGCGCCCCGGGTGGTGGTGGACCGACAGATGGATGCCGGCCACAACATCAGCCTCGGCTGGGCGGCCCGCTCCTACCACCTGCGCAGCTTGGCGTTCCTTGAGGACTGCGTCAGCTGGTCCGGGAGGCGAAGCGCGGCTGCCCACTCATGACCGGTACCCTCGCGCGCACGCTCCGCAAGAACTTCGCGCACACCTTCAGATCGCTCTCGGTCCGCAACTTCCGGCTGTTCGCCGCCGGTCAGGTCGTCTCCGTCGCCGGCACCTGGATGATGGTGATCGCCCAGGACTGGCTGGTCCTCGACCTGGCCGACAACTCGGGTACCGCCCTGGGGCTGGTGACCGCGCTGCAGTTCACGCCGCTGATGCTGTTCACCCTGTACGGAGGACGCCTCGCCGACCGCTACGACAAACGCCTGCTGCTGACCATCGCCAACATCTGTTCCGGGGCCCTGGCCCTGGTCCTGGCACTGCTGGCGTTCCTCGGTCTCGTGGAGCTGTGGCACATCTGGCTGTGCGCCTTCGGGCTGGGCCTGGTCAACTCCGTCGAGGTGCCCACCCGGATGGCCTTCGTCAGCGAGCTCGTGGGCTCCGAGCTGCTGCCGAACGCCTCCGCCCTGTCCGCCGCCTACTTCAACGTGGCCCGCGTCATCGGCCCCGCCCTGGCCGGACTGCTCATCACCGCCTTCGGTACCGGCTGGGTGATGTTGATCAACGCCCTCAGCTACGCCGGAACCGTCATCGGTCTGCGCAGGATGCGGCCCGAGGAGATGCAGCGGGCCCCGCGCTCGGCCGGTGCCGCCAGGGTCCTGGACGGGCTGCGCTACATCGGAGGCCGGCCGGACCTCACGTTGATGATCGCTCTGATCGGTCTCATCGGCTTGTTCGGACTGAACTTCCAACTGACCCTGCCGCTGCTCGCCAAGACGGTCTTCCATGCCGATGCCGCCGCCTTCGGCCTGCTCACCACCGGATTCGCCGCGGGCTCCCTGCTCGCGGCCTTCTTGACCACCGCCCGTCGCGGCCGTCCCTCAAGCCGCCTGGTCATAGTCTCCGCCCTCGGATTCGGCGCCCTGGAGACGGCCACCGGCTGGGCGCCGAACTTCACCACCGCGGTGGCCGTGCTGTTCTGCACCGGCTTCGCGACGATCTTCTTCGCGCAGGCAGCCAACCACCGTATCCAACTCGGCAGCGACCCTCAGTTCCGTGGCCGGGTACTGGCCCTCTACACCCTCATCCTGCAGGGCACCACACCACTGGGCGCCCTGCTCATCGGCTGGCTCACCGAGCACCACGGCGCTCGGTCCGGCCTCGTCCTCGGTGGTCTGGTCTCGCTTGCGGCGGCGCTCGCCGTAGGGGCCTTCGACCACCGCATCCGCTCCCGGCGAGCGCGGACCCCCGTCCCCGCCGCGCCCGCCCCGATCCCGTACCGCGACTCATCGAGAACGTGAACCACCACACCACAAGGGGAAGGCCACACCATGCCGACCGCGCAGATCACGGCCGCAGTCAACGACCGACTGGACGAACTGGGCCAGAAGAAGGAACAGGCCCGGCTCGGACCGGACCCCAAGGCCACTGAACGCCAGCACGCCAAAGGAAAGTTGACCGCTCGGGAGCGAATCGAACTCCTCCTGGACAAGGGGAGTTTCACCGAAGTGGAACCGCTGCGTCGGCACCGGGCCACCGGTTTCGGCCTGGAGGCCAAGAAGCCCTACACCGATGGTGTCGTCACGGGCTGGGGTCTGGTCGAGGGCCGTACGGTCTTCGTCTACGCCCACGACTTCCGCATCTTCGGCGGCGCGTTGGGCGAAGCCCACGCCTCGAAGAT